>RFXC01000051.1 GCA_009921765.1 Betaproteobacteria bacterium
CGGCGTGAACCGGTGCTGCTGTCGCTTTACACCGTCGATGATCTTCGCGGTGCGCTGCGGCGTGGCGCGTCCGGGCTTGCCGAGCGAGGCGATCTCGCGGCGCTGCGTCAACTCGCCGACGCCTCCTCATGATGCCGGTTGACCGCTCGTCGTCCCGCCGCCCGATGCTGGCGGCGCTGGGAATCGCATGCCTCGCGGGCGGGGCCTGGTTTGCCTGGCAGGGTGACCCCTCTGGCGGGCCAGGCGAAGCGGCGCTTGAGACTTTTCTGGGCGCAAGCTGGACCGATGCGGACGGACGGCCCTTTGACAGCGCCGCCCTGCGTGGTCGGGCACTGGTACTCAACTTCTGGGCGACCTGGTGCCCACCCTGCGTGGAGGAAATGCCCGAACTCGACGCGCTCAGCCGCGAACTGGCGCCCAAGGGTGTTCAGGTGGTCGGTATCGGCATCGATTCAGTAGCCAAAATCCAGCAATTTGCTCAAAAATCCGGGTTTTCCTATCCGCTCCTGCCGGCTGGCGCGAGCGGCGCCGAACTCACCCGGGCATTCGGAAACGCCTCCGCGGCCCTGCCCTACACCGTTGTGATTGGGCGCGATGGTCGTGTCCGGGAGCGCATTCTGGGGCGTTTCAAGCTGGAAAGCCTACGGAAGGCCGCCCTGTCAGCCGCCGGGTAGGTATCGGTGCGCTGCGCTTTTTGCTAGGTTCCTGCTTCAAATTGGGCTAAGATTCGCGATCTTTCCTGCATCCGACATCTTTCACTGCCTCATCGGCGTAGTGTCGACACGCGAGTCGGTGCGGGCGGCAGGGGCCCGCGCTCCTGGCAGCACTAGGGCGCGGTCTGAGAGCGGTCCGTCAGAGGTACGAGCATGGATCTGAGAAAACTTAAAACGCTGATCGACCTGGTGTCCGAGTCTGGCATTTCCGAACTCGAGATCACAGAGGGTGAGGGGCGGGTGCGAATCGTCAAGGCGGTCGCACCCCAGGCCATCCCGATTCCAGCCATCATGCCTGCGCCGATCGCCGTTGCGCCTGCGGCGGCAGCCGAGGGCTCGGCAGCCGCAGCGGCTGTGTCCTCCCCGGCTCTGGCCGAGGAACCGCCCAAAGCGGCCACCGGCCACGTGGTCAAATCGCCGATGGTGGGCACGTTTTACCGCTCCGCACAGCCTGGCTCCGAGTCGTTTGTCTCGGTGGGCAGCAAGGTCCGTCAGGGCGACACGCTCTGCATCATCGAAGCGATGAAGCTCATGAACGAGATCGAGACCGATTGCGACGGCACCGTGAAGGCGGTACTGGTTGAAAACGGCTCGCCGGTCGAGTTCGGCCAGCCGCTTTTCGTCATCGAACCCTGAAGCCGGTCGGCCGGAGCCCCGAATGTTCGAGAAGATCCTGATCGCCAATCGCGGCGAGATCGCGCTTCGGGTGCAGCGCGCCTGCCGCGAACTGGGCATCAAGACGGTCGTCGTGCATTCACAGGCCGATACCGAAGCGAAATACGTGAAGCTCGCCGACGAGTCGGTGTGCATCGGGCCACCGCCTTCGCGTGAGAGTTACCTCAACATCCCTGCAATCATCAGCGCGGCCGAAGTCACCGATGCCGAGGCGATCCATCCCGGCTATGGCTTTCTGTCCGAGAACGCCGATTTTGCCGAGCGGGTGGAAAAAAGTGGCTTCGTTTTTATCGGACCGCGCCCCGAATCGATTCGCCTGATGGGCGACAAGGTCTCGGCCAAAGATGCCATGAAGAAGGCTGGGGTGCCCGTGGTGCCCGGGTCTGAGGGCGCGCTGCCCGATGACCCGAAAGAGGTGTTGCGGATTGCGCGCGCCGTGGGTTACCCGGTGATCATCAAGGCGGCCGGCGGCGGTGGCGGCCGCGGCATGCGGATCGTGCATACCGAAGCCGCGCTCACCAACGCGGTCACGATGACGCGCTCGGAGGCGCAGTCGGCCTTCGGCAACCCGTCGGTGTATCTGGAAAAGTTTCTCGAGAATCCGCGCCACATTGAGATCCAGGTACTGGCAGATGGGGGGCGTAACGCCATCTATCTTGGCGAGCGCGATTGCTCCATGCAGCGGCGGCATCAGAAAATCATCGAGGAGGGGCCTGCGCCGGGCATCTCGCGGCGACTGCTCGATCGTATCGGCGCGCGCTGTGCCGATGCGTGCCGCAAGATGGGCTATCGCGGTGCGGGCACGTTCGAGTTCCTGTTCGAAGATGACGAGTTCTACTTCATCGAAATGAATACCCGGGTGCAGGTCGAGCATCCGGTCACTGAACTCATCACTGGTATTGACATCGTGCAGGAGCAGATCCGGATCGCGGCTGGCGAGCCGCTGCGGATCAAGCAGCGTGATGTCACGGTGCGCGGTCACGCTATCGAATGCCGGATCAACGCCGAAGACCCCTATCGGTTCACCCCGTCGCCGGGGCGAATTACCGCTTGGCATCCGCCCGGCGGACCCGGCATACGCGTGGATTCACACGCCTATACCGGCTATGTGGTGCCGCCTCACTATGACTCCATGATCGGCAAGGTGCTCGCTTACGGCGACACCCGTGAGCAGGCGCTTCGCCGGATGCGGATCGCGCTGTCGGAAATGGCGGTGGAGGGCATCCTCACCAACCTTCCGCTTCATCGCGAACTGCTCGCCGACGCGCGCTTTGTCGCGGGCGGTACGTCGATTCATTATCTCGAGAACAAGCTCGCTCAACGCAGGACTGCTGGCTGACGCATGTTCACCGAGCTCGTGTTCACCGTGGCCGGTGAAGAGGTTGAACGCTGGTCCGATGCCCTGCTCGAGGCTGGCGCGCTGTCGGTCGAAGCCGAGGATGCCGACGCAGATTCTCCCGACGAGCAGGCGATTTTTGGTGAGCCCGGCGAACCCGTGCCGGTGGCGGCCTGGGCGAGAACCCGTCTTCGTACGCTGCTCGATGGCGACGCCGATGCGGCTGCCGTGCTCGCGCTTGCGGCAGATCACTGCGGTCTGCCGGGGCCGTCCTTTACGCTGCAGCCGATTGCCGACCAGGATTGGGTGCGGCTCACCCAGGCGCAGTTCGAACCCATTCGGGTGGGGCCTCGTCTCATGATTGTGCCGAGTTGGCATCTCGAAGCCGTGCGACCCCATGTCGAGGGTGCGCAGCTGATCATGTTGGACCCGGGGCTTGCGTTTGGTACCGGAAGTCATCCGACCACGCGCATGTGTCTGGAGTGGCTCGATACCCATCTCGAACCGGGGCAATCGGTGATTGATTACGGTTGTGGGTCGGGCATTCTCGCAATTGCCGCCGCAAGGCTTGGCGCTCATCCGGTCAGTGCCATCGATATCGATCCGCAGGCGCTGGTCAGTACGCGCGACAACGCGCTCGCCAATGGGGTGACGCTACAGATCATGGCCGCGGAATCTGCACGACCCGACCCGGCAGCGGTGGTGGTCGCCAATATCCTTGCCAACCCGCTCAGGCTTCTCGCGCCGCTCCTCAGCTCGCTGGTGAGGCCTGGCGGGTCGCTGGTGCTGGCTGGCTTGCTTGAGCGGCAGGCCGATGAATTGCGTGCGCTCTATCCACAGATCGCGCTCGAGGTCTATGCGCGTCGCGAGGGCTGGGCCTGCCTCGCCGGCGTACGGCGCTGAGCGCACGGTATCCACACGGAGGAAAACATGACGGGACGGGTAATGATCAGCGGTTCGGTGGCCTACGACACCATCATGGTGTTCGACGGTCACTTCAAGGACCACATCCTGGCCAACCAGGTACACATGCTCAATGTGTCGTTTCTGACGCCGCGGCTCAAGCGCGAGTTCGGTGGCTGCGCCGCCAATATCGCCTACAGCCTGAAGCAGTTGGGCGGTGATCCGCTGGTGCTCGCCGCCGTTGGGCGCGATGGTTCGGATTATCTCCAGCGCCTGCGCGCGCTCGGCATCGACACCGCACGGGTGCGCGCCTTCGACGACCAGTACACGGCACAGGCGTTCATCACCACCGATCTGTCCGACAACCAGATCACCGCGTTTCATCCTGGCGCCATGGGCAGTGCCGATCAGGTGAGCGCACAGTCCGAGGGCGAGCGCATTGCTTGGGGCATCGTAGCGCCGAACGGCAAGGCGGCGATGATGCGGCATGCGAGCGAATTTGCGGCGCAGGGCATTCCGTTCATTTTCGATCCCGGTCAGGGCTTGCCCATGTTTGATGGCGAGGAGTTGCGCAGCCTGATCACCCTGGCTACGGCGCTGACGGTCAACGACTATGAGGCGAAGCTCCTGAGCGACCGCACGGGCTGGTCCGAGGAAGACATTGCTGCCAGGCTGAAGGCGCTCGTGATCACCCGGGGTGCAGAAGGCTCCACGCTCTTTGAAGGCGGCGCGCGCCAGACGATCACTGCGGCATCGATCACTCGCGCTGTGGACCCCACGGGTTGCGGCGACGCCTACCGTTCCGGTCTGCTCTACGGGCTGGCCCAGGGCTGGAGCTGGCTTGATTCGGCGCGGCTCGGCAGTGTGTTGGGCGCGGCCAAGATCGAGCACGCAGGCGCACAGAATCATCCGGTCGATCGGGCCGAACTGAGCGCGCGCTTTGCAGCCGCGTATGGCCGTACGCCCTGGTAGCTGATTGCGATCGTGGCCGGGTGACGGGGCCGGCCGCGCGGGTTGCGAGGGCTCAGATGGCGGGTGCGATGGCCCGTGCCACAGACAGTCCGACCTGCGCGAGCAGAATCACGATCAGCGGGGACAGGTCAACGCCGCCCAGACGCGGCAGCCGCCGCTGGATGGGCGACAGGATCGGTTCGGTGAGCAGGTGCAGCATCGGGGCGATGGGGGCATGAGGATTGACCCAGGACAGAATCACCTGCAGAAGCAGCGAACCGATAAGCAGCCACAGCACCCAGCGAATCAGCCAGAGCACGGCGAGCAACACCACCGAACCGAACGAAGGGGTGCGTGACGCGTAGAGCAGAACAAACACCACCGCCAGCGCGAGCGCAAGCAGCATGGCCGCCAGCAGACAGGAACCGTCGAAATGCCCCTTCCGGGGCAGGACCGAGCGCAGCGGTCGCACCATCCACTCGGTGAAGGTGAACACGAAATGGCCCACCGGGTCGCGCAGCGCCATGCCTAGCCAGACCATCCACAACCGCAGCACACAGGCAGCCGCCAGCAGACTGCCGATTGTGTCCACGACGAGCCACAGCACCTCTTGCATCCCTTCCTCCTGGCCCCCTTGCTTGACGCGGCGATCGTAACCCAACAGAGTGCCGGGCGTTTACTGACCTTCTCAAGGCCGTTATTTTGACTGACATCGACCCGCGTGCGGAGCGGTGGCGAGTGACGAGTGCGCTGATGGTTGCAAGCGCGCTGAACATCCCGTTTGGCACGATCTACGCGTTCAGCGTGTTTTTGCGGCCGATGGAGCAACAACTCGCTGTCTCGCGTACCGAAATGAGCATTGTGTTCGCGAGTGCAACGGTTGCGCTTGCGCTGGGCATGAATCTGTTGCCGCCGCTTGCACGGCGAATGAGCGGGGTAATGCTCATACCGGCCGCCGGGCTGATCGGTGCGCTGGGAATCGTGATCGTCACGCAGGCGCAAGGCTTCTGGATGCTGTTCATTGGCTACGGCGTGTTGTTCGGTCTTGGGGGCGGACTCTCGTTTACCGCGGTTCAGCAGTGTGTGAATCAGGCCACTGTGCGGCCCAGCGGCTTGGCCAACGGGTATGTGGTGAGCACCTACCCGATCGGCGCGATGATCGGTGCGCCCGTGTTCAGCGCGACACTCCACCTGTGGGGCATCGGCCCGACGCTTTGGATGCTCGCGGGGGTGTTGGGTTGCGCGGGCGTGCTTGGAGGGTGGCTGTTTCGGCGAGCTGGGCTCACGCTCCTCTCGGCTGCTGCGGCGCAGTCGCCCCCGCAGCCGGTATCGCTGTCTGACCCGGTTTTCACGCGGCTCTTTGCAGTGTTCTTTCTCTCCGCTTCGGCTGGGCTCATGGTGCTGGGGCAGGCGGCTGCGATGCTGCATGCCTATGGCGCGGGGGCGGGCATGGCGGCTGCTGCCACCACCGTAATTACAGCCGTGCTGGCCGCCTCACGGCTGGCAGGCGGCTGGCTGGTTGATCACTGGCAGATGCGAAGCGTGGCGGTTGGCGCCAATCTCTGCGCCTTCGCAGGTGCTGTGCTGATCACGCTCTGGCCGGTGCCGCTGTCGGCGCTCTTTGCGTTGTCGCTGCTCGGTGCGGGCTACGGCCTCATGTCCGGGGCAAGCGCCGGGTACATTCCCCGACTCTGGCCGCGTGACCTGTTTGCTGCGATTGCAGCGCGGCTCTATGTTGCCTGGTGCCTGGCCGCGGTATGCCTGCCGGTGCTTGCTGGCTGGTTGTTTGATCTGACGGGCAGCTATCGCGCTGCGGTCATGGTGGCGGCAGCGGGCAATCTGGTCGGGGTTTGGCTGGCACGCCGGATCGCGTTGACAGGCGCTCGGACGCCCTGAATAAAAACGGGGCAACGCGCAAGCGTTGCCCCGTTAAAGCCTCTGCCCGGATCACTCCGGGCGCAAGCTTACGGACGGTTCCCGGTCGGGAACGGCCATGCTGCCGCTGGATTCAGCGGCTGCGCAGCAGGGGCAGCCGCAGCGGGGGCAGCGGCGGGTTTCTTGGCGGCTTTTTTCGCAGGCTTTTTAGCAGCTTTTTTCGCAGCCGCTTTCTTGGCTGGCTTTTTCGCAGCGGCTTTCTTGGCTGGCTTCTTCGCCGCCGCTTTCTTGGCTGCTGGCTTCTTCGCTGCTGCTTTCTTGGCCGCCTACGCGTACGCTAATGAATTCGGGAGTCAGCGCGGTGGCGCGCTGAAATGAAAAACGCCGGCTGGTTGGGCACGGCGTTTTCAAAAGCGGGAGGGGGAGCGAGGGCGAGGCGGCCTTGCGGGCCGCCGCCCTGATGCGCGAGAGGCGAGAGGGTCTCAATCCCAACTGAGCGCGCCTCCGGTCTGGTATTCGATGACCCGCGTCTCGAAGAAGTTTCGCTCCTTCTTGAGATCGATCATTTCGCTCATCCAGGGGAAGGGGTTTTCCTCTGTCGGAAAGAGCGTTTCGATGCCGATCTGCTGGGCCCTGCGATTGGCGATGAAGCGCAGGTAGCCCTTGAACTGCTGGGCATTGAGCCCGAGGACACCACGCGGCATGGTGTCTTCTGCGTACGCGTATTCGAGCTCGACCGCCTGGCGGAACAGCCCGCGAATTTCCTCGCGGAACTCTGCCGTCCAGAGGTGAGGATTCTCAAGCTTGATCTGGTTGATGAGGTCGATGCCGAAATTGCAGTGCATCGATTCATCGCGAAGGATGTACTGGTACTGCTCGGCCGCGCCCGTCATCTTGTTCTGCCGACCAAGCGCGAGAATCTGCACAAAGCCTACATAGAAAAACAACCCTTCCATCAGGCAGGCGAACACGATGAGCGAACGCAGCAGCTTTTGGTCGGCATCCGGCGTGCCGGTGACGAAATCGGGATTGGTGAGGGTGTCGATGAACGGGATCAGGAACTCGTCCTTGTCGCGGATCGACTTGACCTCGTGGTAGGCGTTGAAGATTTCGCCTTCGTCGAGACCGAGCGACTCGACGATGTACTGATAGGCGTGGGTATGGATAGCCTCTTCAAAGGCCTGACGCAGCAGAAACTGGCGGCACTCCGGCGCGCTGATATGCCGATAGGTGCCCAGCACGATGTTGTTGGCAGCCAGCGAATCGGCGGTGACAAAGAACCCGAGGTTGCGCTTGACAAGCCTGCGTTCGTCGTCGGTCAGGCCGTCGGGAGATTTCCAGAGCGCGATGTCACGGCTCATGTTGATCTCTTGCGGCATCCAGTGATTGGCGCAGGTGGCGAGATATTTTTCCCAGGCCCACTTGTACTTGAACGGCACCAGCTGGTTGACGTCAGCGCTGCCGTTGATGATGCGCTTGTCTTCGACGCGCACGCGGCGCGAGCTGGAACCCATGACCGATGAGGACGGCTTGGGCAGGTTGATGGCGGGCGCTGCAGCCGCACCAGCGATCGGCGTGGATGCGGGCGCGGACGCCAGCTCCAGATTGATCGGCGATGCAGGCGGTGCCCGGCGTGTTGGTGTTGCCACTGCGGGCGCGTCATCCCAGGACAGCATTTAAGATCTCGCTTTAACTTTCTTTGATAACAAACTGAGGGAGCGAGAAGAAATCTTCACGCCCCGAATCTTACGGTGCAATGAATAGCCTTGCAACGTCAGGACAAGCTTTGCACGATCACTGACAGGCTTCGCACTCCGGATCATCGATCGCGCAGAACTTTGGTGCAATGGGCTCACTACTGGCTGCGCCCCCTGCAGCACCCGCCACGGCCGCTGTTGCACCGCTCGCGCCCGCGTAATTGAAGCCCGCTGCCCCTGCGCCATCGGCAGACACCGAGTTCAGCTGGCCAATTTTGTCGGTGGTCGACTTCTCTGCATGCGTGGCACCGAGCGTGCGCAGGTAGTAGGTGGTTTTGAGTCCGCGCAACCAGGCAAGCGTGTAGGTGTCGTGCAGGCGCTTGCCCGAGGCACCCGCCATGTAGATGTTGAGCGATTGCGCCTGATCGATCCACTTCTGGCGCCGCGCTGCGCACTCCACCAGCCAACTGGGCTCCACCTCGAATGCGGTGGCGTAGATTTCCCTGAGCTCGGCAGGGATCCGATCGATACGGGCGAGCGAGCCATCGAAGAACTTGAGGTCGGCCACCATCACTTCGTCCCACAGTCCAAGCCGCTTCAGATCGCGCACCAGATAGTCGTTGACGACGGTGAACTCGCCCGACAGGTTCGATTTCACATAGAGGTTCTGGAAGGTGGGCTCGATGCAGGCAGACACCCCGATGATGTTCGAGATCGTGGCGGTGGGTGCGATGGCAACGCAATTGGAGTTGCGCATGCCGTGCTCGCGGATGCGGGCACGCAGGCTCGTCCAGTCAAGATGCTCGGTTTCGTCGACTTCGACATGACCGCCACGCTCGTCGCGCAGCAACCGGATCGTGTCCTGCGGCAGAATGCCGCGATCCCACAACGAACCCTTGAAGCTCGAATATCGCCCGCGCTCCTCGGCCAGTTCGGTGGACGCCCAGTACGCGAAATAGCAAACGGCTTCCATGGAGGTGTCTGCAAACTCGATCGCCTGTTCGCTCGCATAGGGCACGCGCAGCAGGTGCAGGCAGTCCTGGAAACCCATGATGCCCAGACCCACCGGGCGGTGGCGAAGGTTGGCGTTTCTTGCTTTGCCGACCGCGTAGTAGTTGATGTCGATCACGTTGTCGAGCATGCGCATGGCGGTGTGAATGGTCGCCTTGAGCTTGTCCAGATCGAGTTCCCAGCGGCCATCGCGTTCGCGCATGTGGGCCACCAGATTGACCGACCCCAGGTTGCACACTGCGATTTCGCTGTCGCTGGTGTTGAGCGTGATCTCGGTGCACAGGTTGGAACTGTGCACGACACCCACATGTTGCTGGGGGCTGCGCAGATTGCAGGGATCCTTGAAGGTGATCCAGGGGTGGCCGGTTTCAAACAGCATCGACAGCATCTTGCGCCAGAGCTGAATTGCCGGCACCTTGCGGAACAGCTTGAGTTCACCATTGGCGGCGCGTGCCTCATGCCGCAGGTAGGCCTGCTCGAATTCGCGGCCAACCTTGTCATGGAGGTCACGGCAGTCGGCGGGCGAGAACAGCGTCCATTCGGCGTTTTCCATGACCCGCTTCATGAACAGATCGGGGATCCAGTTGGCCGTGTTCATGTCGTGCGTGCGCCGACGATCATCGCCGGTGTTCTTGCGCAGTTCGAGAAACTCTTCGATATCCAGGTGCCAGGTTTCCAGGTAGGCACAGACCGCGCCCTTGCGCTTGCCACCCTGGTTGACCGCCACCGCGGTGTCATTGACCACCTTGAGGAAAGGCACCACACCCTGGCTCTTGCCATTGGTGCCGCGGATATGGCTGCCGAGCGCGCGAACCGGTGTCCAGTCGTTGCCAAGACCGCCCGCGTACTTGGCGAGCAGCGCGTTTTCCTTGATCGCCTCATAGATGCCGTCAAGATCGTCGGACACCGTGGTGAGGTAGCAGGACGAAAGCTGCGAACGCTGGGTGCCCGAGTTGAACAGCGTGGGCGTGGAGCTCATGAAGTCGAACGTGGAGAGCAGTTCGTAGAACTCGATGGCGCGCTCTTCGCGGTTGATTTCGTTCAGCGACAGACCCATGGCGACCCGCATGAAAAACGCTTGCGGCAGCTCGAACCGCACTTCGTCGATATGGAGGAAGTAGCGGTCGTAAAGGGTCTGCAGTCCGAGGTAAGTGAACTGCAGGTCGCGGTCAGACTGGAGCGCTGCGCCGAGCCGGCGCAGATCAAATTGCAGGAGTTTTTCGTCGATCAGGCCTGCCTCGACACCACGGCGGATGAAGCCCGGAAAATAGTCGGCGTAGCGCGTGGCCATTGCCGAATGCGCCACCTCTTCGCCGAGCGCTTCCCGACGCATGGTGTGCAGCAACAGCCGTGCCGTGACCTGGCTGTAGGCAGGGTCCTTTTCGATCAGTGCACGAGCCGACAGGATCGCTGATTTGTAGACCTCTTCGAGCGGGACGCCGTCGTAGAGGTTGCGCACGGTTTCCGACAGCACGGTGTCTGCGCTCACGAACTCGCCCAGTCCGACACAGGCCGATGCGATCAGCGAGCGCAGCGCAGAAATATCGAGCGGGCGGCGCTGACCGCCCTCGACGACATGCAGGGCAGGCTGGTTGGCGTTGTCGCGCTCCTGGCGCACGGCCGCACGCTCCTGCGCACGGCGCTCGCGGTAGAGCACGTAGGCGCGCGCCACCTCGTGTTCGCCAAAGCGCATGAGCGCGAGCTCGACATGGTCCTGAATGTCTTCAATATGAAAGGTGCCGCCGCCCTGCTTGCCGCGCGCAAGCGCCGCAACCACCGCGCTGGTGAGACGCTCAACCAGCTCACGAACCCTGGCTGACGCCGCGCTCTGCCCGCCATGCACGGCGAGGAAGGCCTTGGTCATGGCAACCGAGATCTTGCCTGGCTCAAACGCCACCACCGAGCCATTGCGGCGGATGACCTTGAAGTCGGTCAGGAAGGCGGTCGACGGAGCGCCCGGTGCGGTTTCGACGGTGGCCGCGGCCCCCTGGGGCATCAACGACTCCGGCCTGGTGCGCTCAGCGACTCTCTGCATGCGATTCTCCTTGTTGTGATGGCGATGAGCGCCTGATTGCGCGTCACGCCAGCCTGACCTGTTCTTTGCTGTCCGGACCCATTCCGGACGACCGCTGCATCACGCCTCGCAAAGCTTCATGCGCATCTGACACGCGGACAGACCGACTGCCGGTGATGACGCGGGAAGCACTAGATGTGGGGGGTCTGCTGATCGTTGGACCTAATTCTAGTGGTCGGGACCCACCCGATCAAGTCTTGCAACCGATCCGATCAATGCCGGGGTCAGAGCCTGATCAAGAATCGCGCCGGTTCATGAACCGGCTTTGCCGACCAAGATCAGCCAAGGTTTTCAGGACACGACAGGCTCGCGAACGCCGAAAAACTTGAGTCTTTAAATTCAACTCACGTCCCGACGCGGTTTTCCGGTCAAAATGGCCTGACGAGCCCTGTTGCATCAGGACTCGAAAGCACACGTGTCCAATCGAAGAAGGGTCCGGGGTCTTGCTTGCGGCCGGGGGCCACATCTTCGTGGCCTGCGATCCACCGCAGTGGGTGGCGCGCACGCAACAGTCCAATGACTTGCGCGAGGCGCCGATATTGTGCTTCGGTAAACCGGTGCGCGCCGTCGCCCTCGAGTTCGATGCCGATCGAAAAATCGTTGCAGCGTTCCCGGCCGAGCATGCTGGAGGGGCCAGCGTGCCAGGCGCGCAGCTCGGTGCCGACGAACTGCACCACCTCGCCGCGGCGCCGGATCAGCAGGTGCGCAGACACCCGCAGATCTGCGAGACAGGCAAGCCTGGGGTCATCTTGGGTGGTCAACTGGTTGAGAAACAGGCGCTCGATGGCGTTGCCCGAGAACACACCGGGCGGCAGGCTGATGAAGTGCATCACCAGCGTGTCGACGACCATCCCCGCCGGACGTGCATTGAAGTTGGGCGATTCAAGTTGCTTGACCCCGTGCAGCCAACCGTCGGGCGACTCCGACCATTGGATCGACCTGACGCGGCATGCGGTCATCGTGATGCGGACGGGCCGCGGGGCGCTTGCTCGGTGAGATCGCGATGCGCGGTGCTGCAATAACTTGACCCACGCTCCCCTGCGACCGCATCGCGCGACGGCAGATAGAGCCCACAATGCGAGCAGCGCAGCATCGGTTCGGGCGGCGACTCACCCGAGGCGGGGTCGGCGCCCGGCGCCCGGGGGCCCGCCGAATCGGACTCGGCGGGCGGAGGCGATGCGGCAGACTCCGCACGGCGACGGCCGATTCGCCAGAGGGTCCATCCGAGCCAGGCCACGCCGGCGAGCACGATCCATACAGTGAACTTTCCCATCATCCCCGCCGCAGGATCACCTCGAGAACGAAGCGGCTGCCCACATAGGCAAGGAGCAGCAGTCCGAATCCGCCCAGCGTGAGGCGCAGCGCCGTCTTGCCGCGCCAGCCACGCAAGCGGCGGCCCAGGAGCAGGACGCCGAACACGCTCCAGGAGATCAGCGTGAACACGGTTTTGTGATCGAGGGTGAGGGGCTTGCCGAACACCTGCTCAGAGAAAAATACGCCGGTCGCCGCGGTGAGCGTGAGAAAGGTGAATCCGGCTGTAATCAGCCGAAACAGGATTCGCTCGAGCGCGAGAAGTGGCGGAAGATCCTCGAGGATGCGCGCGGTCCACCCCTGCGGCGCTCCCGACCCCGCGTGCAGCGCCCTTTCAGCCACTGCCATGAGAACCGCATGGAGTGCGGCGAGCGCGAGCACGCCGTAGGCGAGCGTGCCTGCGAGCAGATGGGGGACAAAGAGCGGACGCACCGCGCGCTCGCCGAGCTCGGCCCCGGGAAAGGCAAGCGGCAGCATCACGGCGAGGGCTGCAACCGGCAGCAGGAGCCCACGAAGGGCCTTCAGGCCGGCGCTGAGCGATTCGAGCCAGACCGCTGCCAGGCCAACCCAGACCGTGGCCGACAGGATGCTGGCAAAGCCGAAGCGCCAGCCGTCGGGCGAGCGAGTGGCAATGAAGAGGGACCCGGCATGCAGCGCGATGCGGCCGGCGCAATGAAAACCAGAACCAGTAGAATCTTCACCAATCCAGTTTAACTCAGCCCATGCTCGATACCCTCTCCCAAAGATTGTCGCGGGTCGTCAAGACCATCCGCGGCCAGGCGCGGCTCACCGAAGCCAACACGCAGGACATGCTGCGCGAGATCCGCATTGCGCTGCTCGAAGCCGACGTGGCGCTGCCGGTGGTACGCGACTTCATTGCAAAGATTCGCGAGAAGGCGCTTGGCCAGGAAGTGGTGGGCAGCCTCACGCCCGGGCAGGCGCTGGTCGGGGTGGTGCATCGCGAGCTCACCGAGCTGATGGGGGGGCAGGGCGCCGGCCTCAACCTTGCGGTGCAGCCGCCGGCGGTGATCCTGATGGCGGGTCTGCAGGGCGCAGGCAAAACCACCACAGTGGGGAAACTCGCGCTGTGGCTGCGCGGGCAGAAGAAGAAAGTGCTCACGGTCTCCTGTGACGTCTACCGGCCCGCTGCCATCGAGCAGCTGCGGGTGGTCACCGAGCAGGCCGGAGCCGATTTTTTCCCGTCCTCTGCCGATCAGGTGCCGCAGGTGATCGCCGAGTCGGCGCTGCAGTGGGCCCGCACGCACTACCACGACGTTCTCCTGATCGATACTGCGGGCCGGCTCGCGATCGACGAAGCCATGATGCGCGAGATCGCTGCGCTCGCCGCGACCGCAAGGCCGGTGGAAACGCTCCTGGTGGTCGACGCCATGCAAGGGCAGGATGCGGTGAATACCGCGCGCGCTTTTGGCCAGACCGTGACCCTCACCGGTGTGGTGCTCACCAAGCTGGACGGCGACTCGCGCGGCGGTGCCGCGCTCTCGGTCAAGGCGGTCACGGGGGCGCCCATCAAGTTTGCCGGGATCGGTGAAAAAATCGATGGCCTCGAGGCTTTTCATCCCGAGCGCATGGCGGGCCGTATCCTCGGCATGGGCGACATCGTCTCCCTGGTGGAAGAAGCGGGCCGGGTGGTCGATCAGCAGGCGGCTCAAAAGCTTGCCGCCAAGCTCAAATCGGGCGACCGGTTCGACCTGAATGATTTTGCGGCCCAGATCGGGCAGATGAATCGCATGGGGGGGCTCGGTTCGCTCATGGACAAGCTGCCCGCGCAGATGCAGCAGGCTGCAGCGGGCGCCGACATGGCACAGGCCGAGCGTCAGATGCGCCGCATGCAGGGCATCGTCCATTCCATGACGCCGGCCGAGCGCAGCCGCCCCGAGCTGATCAAGGCCTCGCGCAAGCGTCGGATCGCAACCGGCGCGGGCGTGCAGGTACAGGAGGTGAACCGGCTCCTGAACCAGTTCGAGCAAATGCAGACCATGATGAAACGCATGCAGAAAGGCGGAATGGCCAAGATGATGCGAAGCCTCAAGGGCGCCTTTCCGGGCATGCGCTGAGTTCGCCCGCCATGGACCCGCACCCGCTTCTCGCCGAACTCCGTGGCGCCTTTTCCGGTCGGCTGCTCGATGCGGCAGCCGACATGGCGCCTTTTCTCACCGACTGGCGAAAACGCTACGTGGGCCGGGCGCTCGCTGTGGTGCAGCCCGACACCGCCGCCGATGTCGCATCTGTGGTGCGCTGGTGCGCCGCCCGGCGCGTGCCCGTGGTGCCACAGGGCGGCAATACCGGGTTGTCGGGTGGGGCAACGCCCGATGACTCCGGGCGTGCGCTGGTGCTGTCGCTCGCGCGGCTCAACCGGGTGCGCGCGGTCGATACCGCCAACAATTCCATCACGGTCGAAGCGGGTTGCGTGCTCGCAGACATTCAGCGACACGCCGCCGAGGCGGGGCGACTCTTCCCGCTCAGTCTTGCGGCCGAGGGCTCCTGCACCATTGGCGGCAACCTCTCCACCAACGCTGGGGGGGTGCAGGTGCTGCGCTTCGGAAACGCGCGCGAACTCTGCCTGGGCCTCGAGGTGGTCACGGCTGCGGGCGAGCTCTGGGATGGCCTGCGGGGCTTGCGCAAAGACAACACCGGCTACGATCTGCGCGATCTGTTCATTGGCGCCGAGGGCACGCTGGGCGTCATCACGGCGGCCACGCTCAAGCTCCATCCGATGCCGGCGGCGCAACTGACCGCGTTCGTCGCGCTCGCCGATCCAGTCGCTGCAGTCGCACTCCTCGAGCGGGCGCAACAGCGCATGGGCGCTGCGCTCACCGGGTTCGAGCTCATGTCCTCGTTTTGCATCGAACTGGTGCTGCGCCACTTCCCCGATTGCAGGCTGCCGCTTGCGGGCGAGCGCAGTCCCTACTACGTGCTGCTCGAATATTCAGATGCCGACAGCGAGGCGCATGCGCAGGCGGCGCTCACTGCGCTCCTCGCCGAGGCGCTCGAGGCCGGTCTGATCTCGGATGCGGCGGTGGCAAGCTCCATCGCGCAGAGCCGCGCCATGTGGGCGCTGCGCGAAAACATCTCCGAGGCGCAGGCGGCCGAAGGCAAGAACATCAAGCATGATGTGTCGGTCCCGATTTCCGCCATCGCCGAGTTTGTCGAGCACACCAACGCCGCGCTCACCACCCGCTTTCCAGGCGTGCGCATGGTGGTGTTTGGTCATCTGGGCGATGGCAACCTGCACTACAACGTATCGCCGCCTGACGGCACTGTGGACGAGACCGCGTTTCTCGCACTCCAGCCCGCCATCAACCTGATCACGCACGATGCAGTCGTTGCCCGCCGCGGTTCGATCTCGGCCGAGCACGGGCTCGGGCAATTGCGGCGCGATGAAGCCGCGCGCTACAAGTCGGCGGTGGAAATGGCTCTGATGCGTGCGATCAAGGAGGCACTCGATCCGCTTGGCATCATGAACCCAGGCAAGGTGCTCGCGCCGGCGGCCTGAGCAGACAGGCGATCACCCAGCGCAGTCCGCAAAGCCGTTCAAGCCCTGCCGAGCAGCCCTGCCAGCGCAGCGCAAACCTCGGCGGGTGCCAGCATGCGGGGTTCGGTGTCGCGCCGGCCCTGCAGTTCCACCCGACCTTCCTTGAGCCCGCGCTCGCCCACCGTGATCCGCAGCGGAACGCCGATCAGCTCCCAGTCGGCGAACATGGCACCGGGGCGCTCGCCGCGATCATCGAGAATCACGTCGATACCCGCCTCCTGCAGGTCGGCATAGAGCGAGAGCGCGGCGGTGCGAACGGCCTCCGAGCGGTCAAGGCCGACCGGGCAGATCACCACCTCGAACGGCGCGATGGCCGACGGCCAGATGATGCCGCGCGCGTCGTGATTCTGTTCGATGGCTGCGCCCAGCAACCGGGTGACGCCAATGCCGTAGCAGCCCATTTCGATCGGGCGGCTTGCGCCGTCTTCATCGACGAACACCGCCCGCATCGCCTCGGAGTATTTGGTGCCGAGGTAAAACACATGACCCACTTCAATCCCGCGCTGGATGGCGAGGCTGCCGCGGCCGTCGGGCGAGGGGTCGCCCGCCTGAACATTTCGGATATCGGCCACCAGCGGCTCAGGAAGGTCTCGCCCCCAGTTGACGCCGGTGTAGTGAAAGCCTGCGTCGTTCGCGCCGCAGACGAAGTCACTCATGCGGGCGACGGTTCGATCGGCCACCACGGTGACCGGCTTCAACATGCCGATCGGACCGAGATAGCCGGGGGGCGTGCCGAAGTGCTCGATGATTTCGGCCTCGGTCGCAAAGCGAAAGCCTTCCAGTCCGGGCACCTTGCCCGCCTTGACTTCGTTCAGGTCGTGATCGCCCCTCACCAGCAGCAGGAAGATGCGGGTGGCCACGATCCGGCCGCGAAAATCGGGATCGTCTGCGCCATCCTTGGGCGTCTCCCGTTCGTCAACCGCCAGCACGAGCGACTTCACCGTGCGCGAGAGCGCAAGGCCGAGAAATTCGGCGACGTCGGCGCAGGTGCTGCGGCCCGGGGTGGGCGTCTTGGCGAGGGGCGCTGCCGCCGGTGCGCGTGCCTCGAGAAGCGGCACGGCTTCGGCGAGCTCGATGTTGGCCGCAAACTCGCTCTGCGGGCAGTAGGCGATCGCGTCCTCGCCGGTGTCGGCGATGACCTGGAATTCATGGCTCGCCGAGCCACCGATGGCACCGGTATCGGCGGCGACTGCGCGAAAGGCGAGTCCCATCCGCGTAAAGATCCGGGTGTAGGCCTCGAACATGGCGTGATAGGAGGCGAGCGCCGCTTCTTTGTTGCGATCAAACGAGTACGCATCCTTCATGGTGAATTCGCGACCCCGCATCAGCCCGAAGCGGGGACGCCGCTCATCCCGGAACTTGGTCTGAATGTGATAGAAATTTTTTGGCATGTGCCGATAGCTGCGAATTTCCTGGCGGGCGATATCGGTGATCACTTCCTCTGAGGTGGGCTGCACGATGAAGTCGCGGCCGTGCCTGTCCTTGATCCGCAGGAGCTCCGGACCATAGCGCTCCCAGCGGCCCGACTCCATCCAGAGTTCGGCCGGCTGAATCACCGGCATCAGCAGTTCAATGGCGCCGGCCGCGTCCATTTCCTCGCGGATGATGGCCTCGATCTTGCGGATGGTGCGCAGCCCCATCGGCATGTAGTTGTAGATGCCCCCTGCAAGTCGTCGGATCATGCCGGCGCGGGTCATGAGTCGGTGGCTCACGATCTCGGCGTCGGAGGGCGCCTCCTTGAGCGTGGCGATATGGAACCTTGAGGCTTTCATGGGAGTCCGTTTCAGGAGTGCAGGCGCGTGCGAGCGCCCGATATAATCGAACGCATTGTAAGAGATCAACGGGTGCGGCCATGCTCGATCGTGAAGGCTACCGCCCCAACGTCGGCATCATCCTGGTCAACGGCCGGAACGAAGTCTTCTGGGGCAAGCGGATCCGCGAACACGCCTGGCAGTTTCCTCAGGGCGGGATCAAACGCGGCGAATCACCGCAGCAGGCGATGTTTCGCGAGCTGCGGGAGGAAACCGGGCTCATGCCCGATCACGTCAGGGTGATCGGTCGCACGCGCGACTGGCTGCGCTATGACGTGCCCACGCACTGGGTGCGCCGGGAAATGCGCAGTCACTATCGCGGTCAGAAACAGATCTGGTTCCTGATCAGGATGCTGGGCCGCGACACCGACGTCGACCTGCGCGCTTCAGGGCAGCCCGAGTTTGACGCCTGGCGCTGGAATCCCTACTGGATTCCGCTCGAATCGGTCATTGAATTCAAGCGCGAGGTGTATCGGCTTGCACTTGAGGAGCTCGCGCGGTTTCTAGACGGGCTGCCAGGCCCCGCTGAGATGGCCTCATCCGAGCGTCTTGCGGCGGCGGTGCTGGCAGGTCGCGGGCCGGATTCGGAACCAGGCCCGGCCTCCGACCAGGACCTCCTGCGCGGCTGAAGGCCGCCCGCGGCCGTGGCCTCCCGGCGAAGCCCTTGGGCAAGGCGTCAGACCGGGTCGATGAGCGGTCGACCGGCGAGCCAGGCTTCCACGTTGTCAAGCACCTTGCGCCCCATGGCCGCGCGCGTGTCATGCGTGGCGCTGCCCTGGTGGGGGTGCAGCACCACGTGATCAAGCGCAATCAATCCGGCCGGCACCTGCGGCTCGCGCTCAAACACATCCAGGCCGGCCGATCCAAGCGCGCCACTTGCGAGCAATTCAGTAAGCGCTGCCTCGTCCACCACCGAGCCGCGGGCGATGTTGACGAAGACGCCGGCCGGGCCGAGTGCCTCGAGCACGCTGCGCGAGACCAGGCCGCGCGTGCCTTCGCCGCCCGGACAGGCTGCGATCAGCACATCGGACCAGCGGGCCATGTCAACCAGGTCAGCGAAATAGCGCAGACCGCTGCCTGGCTTCTCGCGGGGGCCAAAGTAGGCGAGTTCGGTATTGAAGGCTGCGCATCGCCGTGCAATGGCCGCGCCGATCCGCCCCAGACCGACGATACCGATCCTGCGCTGCTGCAGGCTCGCCGTGAGCGCCATCCCGCCCTTCAGCCAGGACCCCTCGCGGACAAACCGATCACCCTGGGGAATACGCCGGATGGCGCCCAGGAGCAGGGCGAGGGCCAGATCGGCCACGTCTTCAGTGAGCACATCCGGGGTGTTGCTCACGGCGATTCCGTGTGCATGCGCGTGGGCGACATCGATCGCATCAACCCCCACCCCAAAGCAGGCGACAAGCTTGAGGTGAGGAAGCGCCTGCATCAGCGAAGCCTCCATGCCCCGGGTACCCGAGGTGACGGCGACCTGACAGTGAGGCGCCACTGCCGCCAGAAAGGCGGCCTTGTCGGTGGCCTCAAAGAGTCGGCGGATGTCGTAGCGGCGTGCAAGTTCATCCTGGGTTGGCCCATGCAGGGGGCCGACTTGGACGATCAGGGGTTTGGTGGACATGGCGCTGGGATGAGGGTGTGAATGAAAGGATGGGTGAGCGCTGCTGGGGGTGCCCTCAGCGCGGCGCGGGGGCCTGGATGCCTGCTTGTTGGGCCCGGGCTGCGAGCGAAGGCAGGATCGCCGGGTGAAGGGCCACGCCGTGTTCGAGTTGCTCGCGCTTTCTTGCAAGCCCGCGCTCGCCGGGCAGCCTCACAGGCTCGCCAACGATACGCGGCGATGATTGGCGACAAGCGCGCGCGACATGCTCGGTCTGTCGGCGGAAAGCCTCCAGCCCGGAAAAAGCGGACGGATCGATCAGCTGTACATGAACCGTGGCGCCCCAGCCCTCTGCGGGATCAGCCCGGCCGTGACCCGCCAGGCCGCCGGTGAGCGCCTCGATCAGGAGCGCGAGGCCGTAGCCTTTGTGACCGGCGTCCAGCCCGCCAAGCGGAAGGATTGTCCCGGGCGGTTTCTCGAACAATACCGCGGGATTGCGCGTCGGATGGCCTGCGGCATCGAGCCACCAGTCGTGCCGACCGAGTTCGCCCGCGTCGCGCATGCGGGCGCTCATGCCATTGGTGGTGATCGACGCCGAGATATCGATCATCACCGGATCGCCCTCGGTGGGAAAGCCGGCGGCGACCGGGTTGGGGGTAAACACGGCGGTGGTCCCGCCATAGGGTGCGACGCTGGCCACCGCCGGGTCGGAACTCGAGACCATCACCACCAACCCGTCACGCGCGGGTGCCTCGAGGTAGGCAGCCAGACACGCGATATGGTGGCTGCGCCGGATCGCGACGCTCGCCTGCCCGTGTTCGCGCGCACGGGGGGTGGCCCACCGGATCGCCTCGCGGACCAGCCATGGGCCTGGCAGGCGCTGGCCGTCCCAGGTGGCCACAACGCTCCGCTCTGAGAGCACGCGTGGCGGACCTTCTCGGGTCATGGCGCCTGAATCGAGCTCGCGCAGGTAGCCCGCCAGAAGATGCAGGCCATGCGTGTCGTGACCGAGCAGGTCGCCCTCGAGCAGTACCGCCGCCACCTCGCGGGCGAGTTCCGCGGACAACCCGGCTGCATCGAGGAGCGCATTGGCATAGGCGCGGATCTCGTGGGCGTGAAACCGCTGGCGCTCGGTGTTGGCCGACACGGGCGGCGCGGGCCGGGCATATCTTGCATCGAGTGATGTCATGGCGATGGCGTGAGCGGTTCGAGTCGACGGCGGGCTG
>RFXC01000501.1 GCA_009921765.1 Betaproteobacteria bacterium
CCATTACCATTATCATTACCATTATCATTACCATTACCATTGCCATTACCATTACCATTACCATTATCATTACCATTATCATTACCATTACCATTGCCATTACCATTACCATTACCATTACCATTACCATTACCATTATCATTACCATTATCATTACCATTATCATTACCATTATCATTACAATTATCATTATCATTACCATTACCATTGCCATTACCATTGCCATTACCATTGCCATTACCATTGCCATTGCCATTACAATTTGATGAATTGTAAAAATTTGTAATATTTGATGTAATATAATAACTATGATAACAATCATAATTATTATGATAATGATTTGTAATATTAGAAGTATTAGAATTATAATATTCATTTACAATGGTAAAAGGTCTTGAATTATAATTTGAATTATGATTGTGATTATGAATATGATTATCATAATTTAAATTATAACAATTAAAATAATTATGATTACCACAATGATTATCATAATAATTAAAATAATTATAATTAGTTACGTGGTGACGATGTGTTTTGTTGAAAAGTTCCATTTCCCTGAAAGGGACTAATCCCCATATAGGGAAAAAAAGGCGGATAATAATGATGGTCGTGATGTCTATCATGATGTCTATCATGATGTCTATCATGATGATCATGATGATCATAATGATGATGATGAGGATAATGATGATGAAGAGCATGTATTATTTTCTCTGCTTGAAGATCATTGCGAATATTATCATTATTATATGAATTTATAAGATTACGAGTATCATTATTATCTTTAATAATTGATAATTTAATATCATTACCCATTTCAGATATTTTTTGTTCAAGTCCTAAACGATTTTTAGCAGCTTCAATTTGAATATTTGCATAATTATCAGATGCTTGTCTACTTAAATTCATTTCATTACGATCAATACTTTTATCTAAAGCAGCATGAACTTTAAGTAATTCAACCATATTCGCATTATGATGGTTATCAGCAAGTCTTCCAAGACTATTTTCAACTTTTAATAAATCATTATTAATATTATGAAAATTACGTTCTGTTTGAAGATGATAATCGCCTACTCTACGTTCAAGATTTTGATTTTGAGTTGAATTAAATAACCGAGTTTCACCAAAATTACGTTCACTTGTAACTTCAGCATTTTTAATACTTGTATTTAAAAGATTATTATTTTGATTTAATAATGATGATATATTATTACCAATTCTTTCAGATGTTAAAAGATTAGCGGCACCATTACGATCAGTTGCATTAATATTATCAGCACCAATTCTTTCCAAAGAATGACTTAAAATAGATCCAACACGATCAATTGCACCAACAGCACCAGAACCATTTCTTTCTGTTGCTGCTAATTGAGTTGCTGCAGTTCCTTGAATAGTATCTTTAAGTGTCGAACCAACATTTGCCAAATTTTGAGTTATAAATGCATTATTCATATTTGCAAGATGTTCACTTCTTTGATTTTCACTTGACAAACTTTGCATGAGTGCGTTTAAATTTCTTTCAGATGCCGCGCGAAGAGTGTCAGAAATAGTTCTTTGTGAATCAATAAGTGTAGCGGTTTGGTTTGCATTATTAATAATTCCTAACATTGAAT
>RFXC01000502.1 GCA_009921765.1 Betaproteobacteria bacterium
CGCTTTGGCATCAGCAGCTTTTTGATCAAACACTTTGGCAGCTGCTTCATCCGCAGGTGCTTCTGCTTTGAGAGCAGCAATTTCAGTATCGAGCATGGTCAAAGCTTGAGCTGCAGATTCTGTAATGGTCTTCAAGCGATTATTTGCATCTACATAAAGTTTATTTGAAGCTATACAACCAGCCCAAACCCAGGTCAACTGCCTTTTGGCCAGTTGGCGGGTGGCGGCAATGCCTTGTTCGCGCAGTTGGGACAGGCTGATTTTTTCATCCAGATAGTCCCATGCCTGGCGGTAACCGACGCAGCGCATCGAAGGCATGGTCGCTTCAAGCGCATAACTTTTCCGCAACTTGCGCAGTTCGGAGATCAGACCCAGTTCGAGCATGCCTTCAAAGCGGTCGGCTATGCGCTCGTGCAATACCGCGCGGTCCGACGGCAGCAGGGCGATTTTCAGCGGCGTATAGGGAAAATAAACGTATTTCGGTTTTTTCTGCAGTTCCGACATCGTCCGGTCGGTGATGTAATACACCTCGAGTGCGCGCTGAATGCGCTGCGCATCGTTGGGGGCCAGTTTGGCGGCGATTTCCGGATCGACACGGGCCAGTTCGCGGTGCACGCCGGGCCAGCCTTTTTCCTCGGCCATGGTGTCGATGATCATGCGGATCAGCGGGTCCGCTTCGGGCAGTTCCGAGAGCCCCTCGGTGAGCGTCTTGAAATACATCATGGTGCCGCCCACCAGCAGCGGAATGTTGCCGCGTTCGGTGATTTCACGCATCACGGTCAGCGCATCATCGCGAAATCGCGCGGCGGAATAGGTTTCGTCCGGCGAAATCAGGTCAATCAGGTGGTGTGGCGCCGCCGCGAGAATGTCGGCATCCGGCTTGGCGGTGCCGATATTCATGTCGCGGTAGACCTGCGCGGAATCGACACTGATGATTTCGCAATTGAGCTGCCGCACCAGTTCGACCGCCACACCGGTTTTGCCGCTGGCGGTCGGCCCCATCAGCAGGATGGCCGGCGGGTGCACGGTTGCGGCGCGCGCGGTGCCCGCTGATTTAGTCGCGCGCCGCTTTGCCGCTGTGGCAGGTTTTTTTGCCGCCATGCCTCAGCGGCCGCGCATGAAAAGGCGGTCGAGTTCCGCCAGGGTGATCTGATGCCAGGTCGGGCGCCCGTGATTGCATTGCCCTGAACGCTCGGTGGCTTCCATGTCGCGCAACAGCGCGTTCATTTCGGTCACGCTGAGGACGCGGTTCGCGCGCACGGCGGTGTGACAGGCCATGGTCGACAGCAATTCGTTGCGGCGTTCGATCATGACGCGGCTGGCGCCGAATTCGCGGATTTCCGCCAGCACTGCGCGCGCCAGCGCGCCGGAGTCCGCATTCTGCAATGCCACCGGAACGCCGCGCACGGCCAGCGAGGTCGGTGAGTTGGCTGCGATTTCAAAACCCAGGCTGGTCAGGGTGTCGGCGTGTTCCTCGGCTGTGGCGACATCGAGCTTTTCGGCGTGAAAGACGACCGGTATCAACAGCGGCTGCATGGCAATGCGGTCGCTGTCGAGCTGGTTCTTCAGGTTTTCGTAGACGATGCGCTCGTGCGCCGCGTGCATGTCGACGATGAC
>RFXC01000503.1 GCA_009921765.1 Betaproteobacteria bacterium
GCTGGATCAAGGAGATCTTCTACCCGGAGGCCGAGCCGAGCGGCACGATCTTCATAGGCGGGCCCAATCCCGCGCTGGGTGGTGCCCACTTTCGCGCCGGCGAGCGCACTCTCCCGGGCTTTGTCGAGCGCCACGTGATAGGGAAGAATCAGGTGGGCGGCATGGCTGACACGCACCTTTGAAATGTCGATGCCGCGGCTGATCAGCCCGTCGAACTCCCGAATCAGCGTCGCGGGGTTCACGACCACCCCTGGCCCGATGATTGGGGTGATGTGCCCATAGAGGACGCCCGAGGGGACCAGGTGCAGCTTGAAGGTGTCGTCACCAATGACGATGGTGTGGCCAGCGTTATCGCCGCCCTGGTAGCGAACGACCGTCGAAACCTGCTCGGCGAGGAAGTCGGTGGTCTTCCCCTTCCCCTCGTCGCCCCACTGGAGTCCGACGATCACGCTTGCAGGCATAGCCCCTCGCTCTCGGCTGAACGGATGCTGCCGGGCAACGCACGGCGGGGGGATCGTACCCCCTCGCCGCTCCGTTCGGGAGCCCCGCAGCGCGGGCGAGGTGCGATGATCTGGCAACGATGTCGCACCCCCCTGTGATCCTTTGGTTCCGCCGAGACCTTCGCCTCGCTGACCACCCCGCCCTGGTCGCGGCAGCAGCGGCGGCAAAGGAGCGGGGTGCGCCGCTCTTGCCGATCTTCGTCTGGGAGCCTGGCCTTGTTGCTGGCCCCCGTGCCAGCGCCAACCGCACCTGGTTCTTGCGCGGGAGCGTCACGGAACTCGCAACTAGCCTCCGCGCACTCGGATCGGATCTCATTGAGCTGCAGGGGCCAGCCGCAACAGCGCTTCCGCGACTCATTGGTGAACTGCGCGCCGTAGGCGGCGTCGGCGACATCGATCTATTCATGACACGCGATCACACGCCCTTCGCGCGAAAGCGCGATCGCGAAGTTGCGGAGCTGCTCACACCACGCGGCGTGAACATGCATGCAAAGCGTGGACTTGTTGTTGTCGAGCCAGAGGAGCTGCTCACCGGTGGCGGCACACCGTACGGCGTGTACACCCCGTACTTCCGCCGTTGGCTTGAACAAATCGATCCTAGTGCGCCACTCCCTGCACCGAAGACTCTCCCGTCACTACCAACACCAACGCCAGCATCCACCGTTGATCAGGCGTTTCTTGACGCGCATGCGGAGCCAACAGCGCGCGTTGAAGAACTTCCGAAGCCAGGTGAGCGCGCAGCCCGTGCGGACGCCGATGCCTGGCGAAAATCCGTTGGTGAGTATGCGAAGCGCCGAAACACGTTGGCAGATACCGCTGGCACGAGTCACCTCTCGGCGGCGCTGCACATCGGGTTGCTCTCGCCGCGCGAACTTGTTGCGCGCCAACTCCCACTACCGCCAGAGCGTGAAGGTGAGCGCTCTGGTGAACGACTCTGGGTAAGCCAGATCGCATGGCGTGACTTCTACACCCAGGTGCTTTGGCATGCGCCACATGCGGCGCGCAGCGCGTGGCGACCAAGCTACGACGCAATCAAGTGGAGCAGCGACGCGTCGTTACTGGCAGCGTGGAAGAGTGGCAAGACGGGATA
>RFXC01000504.1 GCA_009921765.1 Betaproteobacteria bacterium
GGCATCGCGAGGACGCGTGAAGATGCCCCCGAGGTTCCGAATGTTCACGGGCACGAGAGCGACCGGGATGGTGCTCTGCCTCAAGATCGAGTGCGCGAAGGTGTGCCAGGCAACCGTCTCCACCGGGTCGTAGCCGATGAAGACGCGCAGCAGCGGTTGAGATGGCATCTGAAGGTTCCTGAAAATCGCTGAGCGCTAAGCGATCAATTGGTGAAAACTTCGGGGTGCTTGGTCACCTCGGCCTTTGCGCGCAGATCGCGAAGGTAGGCTCCGAGCATGCCCTGCGCGATACCCACCTGCTGACTCTGCATGCGCAAGGCCTTGAGCGCCGAGTCAACGCCGCCTGCCACCGGGCGCGACTCTTCGACGATCACGACCGAGGCGCCACCTGCTTCGTTTTTGACGGCCGCCGCGAGAGGGCGGCCCGCCGCAGGACGAGCCAGATCGAACGCCGCCTTGCGCTGCGGCGCGGCGAGGCTCGGGTCGCGACGATCCACGAAACGCCCGGCGACGGGCGCACGGAACTCGCCCTTCATGACCTTCTCAGCGACCTCCTTGGCCGCAGCCAGCGCAAGGGCATCGGCCTCTTCGGTCACGTAGGCGGTCAGGACCGCATCTCTGATGGCCGCCAACGGCGGAATCTGCGGTTTTTGGTGATCAAGCACCTTGATGACCGCGAAGCCCTCCGAACCGAAAGCGACCGGGCCCACGACCCGGCGCTGAACGAGCGCTTCGTCCGAGAACGCTGCCTCGATCAGTGCCTTCTCGCCCGAGAGGTCACCGCCACCCGTACCGCGTAAAAAGGGCTGAACCGTACGGACCTTCAGACCGTATTGAGTTGCGATCTTCTCGAGGTCGGCGCCCGGCGCGGTCGCGAGCTTTTGAATCTCGTCTTCCTGGTTGGCGAGGCGCTGCGAGGCGATCTCGCGCTTGAGCTCGCCCTCGAGTTCGCCACGCACCTCATCGAAAGTCTTGCTGCGGCCGGTTTCGATCGAGTCGACTTTGATGACATGAAATCCGAACTCGGTTTTCACCGGACCCCGTAGTTCGCCGACCTTGGCCGCAAAAGCGACCTCCGCAAAGGCGGGCACGAACGCGCCTTTCTCGGAAAGTCCAAGATCACCCCCTGCCGCCGCAGAAACGCTGTCGATTGATGAGGTCTGGGCCACTGCCGCAAAATCGGCGCCGCCGCGTAACTTGGCGAGCACCTCGTTCGCCGTCTTTTCGTCTTTGACGAGGATATGCCGAACCCGTCGACGCTCGGCCTGCTGGTATCGATCGAGATTCTTGGCATACGCCGCCTTGATCTCGTCGTCAGAGACCGTGACCGAGGCCAGCACGTCGGGTACCGAAGCCGACACCAGCTGCAGCGTCACCGACTCGGTGGTCGTGAAGCGCTTGCCGTTGGCGGCGTACCACGCCTGAAGCCTGGGCTCGGTTTTATCGACCCATGCGCGGTATTTGTCGCGCGGGTAGTCGAGCACGGCAACCTTGCGCTGCTCGTCCTCGAGCGCCACGCGGCGTCCGAATTCGACGGGCGTCACGAACTCGGAGAGGGCGGTCGTTTGCTGAACTTCCCTGGACTCGAG
>RFXC01000505.1 GCA_009921765.1 Betaproteobacteria bacterium
AAGCGCGGCATGCACCGTTCGCACGATCGCCTTGCCAAGCCCGCCCTGTCGGTCGATCCGCAGTCGGGTGAGACGCACTTCCGACACCGCATCACGCCCGATGGTTTCTATCGCGGCAAGCGCGTGATCGAGAAGCCGGCTGACGAAGAAGTCGCAGGCTGACCGCGCATGGCGGGCGAACGAGCCCGCCCGCTCCCATGATGGGAGCATCCACTGAATGACCGTCATCGCGCTCGATGTCATGAGCGGCGACTTGGGCGCGCAGGAGTGCGTGCCGGCGGCGCTCTGCGCGCTGCAAGACGACCCGCTGCTCGAGCTCAAGCTGGTCGGCCAGAGCGAAACCCTCGAAGCTCTGTTGCGCGCTGCCGCACCGCCCGCTGCGCTGCGTCGCCGGCTCGAGGTTATCGGGGCGAGCGAAGTGATCCTGATGACCGACTCGCCGCGCGAGGCGATCCGGCGCAAGAAAAATTCCTCGATGCGCATCGCCATCGATCTCGTGCACGAGGGGCATGCCGATGCCGCGGTGAGCGCAGGCAACACCGGTGCGCTCACGGCGATCGCGCACTTCGTGCTCAAGTGTCTCGCCGAGGTCGAGCGCGCACCGATCATGTCGGCCGTACCCAATGCCGCGGGCTACACGCATATTCTTGATCTCGGCGCGAACGTTCGAGCAACGGCTCATCAACTCGAGCAGTTCGCCATCATGGGCGCGATCGTCGCGCGCGACGTGCACGACACGCCGCGGCCTCGCGTCGGTTTGCTCAACATCGGCGCCGAGGAGAGCAAGGGCCACGATCTCGTGCAGGAGGCGCACGGCTTGCTACGTTCCTGGGCGGACAGCCACCGTCATCGCGATTTCGACTACGTGGGCTTCGTCGAGGGCGGCGACATATTCACCGGCAAAGTCGATGTGGTCGTGACCGACGGCTTTACCGGCAACGTCGCCCTCAAGACCATGGAAGGCGTTGCGGGGCTGATCGGTGCGCGACTGCGCAGCGAGTTCACCGCGAATCTCGCGAGCAAGCTCGCGGCGATTTTGGCGCGGCCCGTGCTGCAGAGAGTCTCCGGCTCGCTGGATCCGCGCCGCTACAACGGCGCGGTCATGGTTGGTCTGCGAAAAGTCGTGGTAAAAAGCCATGGCAGTGCCGATCGAGTCGCCTTGGCGCGCGCCATCGCGATCGCTGCCACGGCGGTGCGCCGCGAACTCGTCGCGCACGTGCAGCAGGCGCTCGAGAACGACACGTCCCGGAATGCGTGAGGAATCGGAAATGCTCAAATATTCACGGATCGTCGGCACCGGTAGTCACCTGCCCGAAAAAGTGCTGACCAACGCCGATCTCGAGAAGATGGTCGAGACCTCGGACGAGTGGATTCAGGAGCGCACCGGTATTCGCCAGCGCCGTATCGCCGCGCAGGGCGAGACCACGGTGGATCTCGCGGTGCCGGCCGCACGACGCGCCATGCAGGCGGCGGGTGTCGAGCCCGACGAAATCGATCTCATCATCTTCGGTACCTGCACACCCGATCAGATTTTCCCCAACTGCGGCGCCTTGCTGCAGGATCGACTGGGTCTGCGCAACATCCCGGCG
>RFXC01000506.1 GCA_009921765.1 Betaproteobacteria bacterium
TGCTGGTGCTGGTGCTGGTGCTGGTGCTGGTGCTGGTGCTGGTGCTGGTGCTGGTGCTGGTGCTGGTGCTGGTGCTGGTGCTGGTGCTGGTGCTGGTGCCGATGCCGGTGCCGATGCCGGTGCCCGTTCCGGTGCTGGCCGCCGCCGAGCCCTTGGTGGTCTCGCTCACCCCGACCGTGACGCCGTTCTGGCTTCTGACTTCGATCGACCCGATATCCTGGTTCGCCAGCGCGCCTTTAAAGTCAACAAAGTATCGGGGAGCAGCGGCTGTCGATGCCCCATCGAAGGTGACGTTGACGTTACCTGCGCCATAAAGCGCCGACAACGCGTCCTTTAATTTCGCAAGATTTTGCTGAGGGCTGCTGCTGGAGTAGTCCAACGGCAAGGTCGCCGCACCCCCTCCCGCTTTTCCAAGCACATAGCGCACGCCTGTTAGTTTTGTTGCGCCGCTGAAGCTGATTGTTTGCCGTTCGCTGACGTTGGTCCTGGGTTTGATCGGCTCGATCGGAGGGATCTCTCCGATATCAGGCCCTGTGTCAGCACCGATATCCGACGCGGTGTCAGTACCCGTGTTAGTGCCTGTGTCGGTGCCTGTGTCGGTGCCGGTATCAGAGCTCGTTCCTGCGTCGGTTCCCGTCCCGGTGTCGGCGTCGCTCGCTGCCGCCTGCTGCTCCGGCGATGCACTCTGTGTAGTGCCCGACAGCAAGGCTCGAATGTCTAGCGCCTCGGTGGCGACGATTGTGGAGTCGCCTGCAAGAACAAGCTTGACATGGTCCACCCCAGACTGAACATCTCCGCGAAGGTCGTTGTTCACCACTACGCCGCCCACCGAGGCGCCGCCCCCACTGGTCGCGGTAAGGCTCACATCTGCCTCGATGCTTCCAGCATCGATTGCCTGCACATCGAGATTGCCGCCGATGGTCATCTGAATCCGAGGCGTGGACACTTCGCCACTTGCGGTCGCTGGCGGCAATACAGGCCCCACCCAGGCTAGACGGCTCGTATTGAGCTTGTTCGTCGCAAGAATGAAACTTGCAGCCGTCGATTTCCCGAGCGACACCGCCTCATTGCTGATGGTGGCGGAAATCGCACCGCCCACTGGCCGACCTTCTATCTCATCGAGCCCCCCCGCAGCGACCCTCACATCGCCACCTGCATTCACCGACGTAGCCACCAGTGTTGCGCTCACACTGGCTGGCTGCGCATCGCCCAGCGCGTCGCCGCCCAGAAGAGCATTGAGAGCATTGGCGAAAAGGTTCTGGCTTTTCCAACCAATTGTGTTGAACGCCAGCGTCACGCCCGCTGCCGTACCGGCGGACTCGAGCGCAGCTTTGTTGTCAGCGGTAATAGAGGAAGCATTGTCAGCGGCTACCGACAGATTCCCATCGACCAGCAGACTGCTGTTTGTCACCGCTGCGCGCGCCTGACTAAGCACCAGGTTTGTCGCAATGAGTCCGTTGATGGCGATAGGCGACGACGTAGCGATCCCGGTGCTGGTTCCCGTGCTCGTACTCGTTCCCGTACCTGTGCCTGTGCCTGTGCCTGTGCCTGTGCCTGTGCCTGTGCCTGTGCCTGTGCCTGTGCC
>RFXC01000507.1 GCA_009921765.1 Betaproteobacteria bacterium
TCATCGAGCAGCAGCTTGAGCGCGTCGTCCAGCATGGAGGACGGCAGGGTCAGGCCGTCGAAGAAACTGCGAAGACGCGCCAGCGGCAGTTGCATCAGGTCGTGCAGGCACAGGCCGTCGAAGGCGTTGAGTTGATCGCGCGTCCAGTTGACGCCGGCGGGCATGAAGCGGGTGTAGCGCCCGCTCTCGGGGCCCGTTGCAACACCCATCGCCGCATCCGCATCGGCCTTGCTGCCGATGCGCCACAGCAGGGCCTCGGTCTTCAAACGCGCGCCGTTGCAGACGGTGCAGGGCGTGTAGCTGCGGTACTTGGACAGCAGCACGCGGATGTGCATCTTGTAGGCTTTGCTCTCCAGGTAGCCGAAGAAGCGCCGCACGCCATACCACTGCTTGTTCCAGTTGCCATTCCAATGCGGTGAGCCCTCTATGACCCAGTCGCGCTGGGTGGCCGTGAGCTGGCTCCAGGGCGTGTCGCGCGGAATGCCGGCCTCGCCTGCGTACTTGAGCAAGTCATCTTGGCATTCCTTCCAGGCGGGGGTTTGCAAGGGTTTGATGGCGCCCCCGCGCAAGGTCTTGCGCTCATCGGGGATGACCAGGCCAAAGTCCACACCAATGACACGGCCAAAGCCGCGGCAGGTGTCGCACGCCCCGAACGCCGAATTGAAACTGAAGAGTGCCGGCTGCGGATCGGCATAGCGCAAGTCGCTCTCGGGGCAATGCAAGCCGGTGGAGTAGCGCCACGTCGTGCCGTCGTCTCCCACGTGGACATTCAGCCGGCCGCCGCCTCGCTTGAGGGCGAGCTCGATGGCTTCCATGACACGCACTTTTTCTGCGCTGGAAAAGCGAAAGCGGTCGGCGACCACTTGCAAGATCTTGCGCTCGCCTTCATTGCGTGCCTCATGCACGCGGGTGAAACCGCTGGCGGCCAGCCACTGGGCTTGTTGCTCTTCAGTGGTGTCGGCGGGCAATTCGACGGGAAAGGTGAACACCAAGCGCGGGTCTTGCGCCTGCTGGGCGCGAGATTGCAAGTCGGCGTAGATGGTCTCGGGCGTGTCGTGACGCACCGGTTGGGCCGTTTGTTTGTCAAACAGTTGTGCCGCACGGGCAAACAGCAGCTTGAGGTGGTCGTTGAGCTCGGTCATCGTGCCCACGGTGCTGCGGCTGGTGCGCACGGGGTTGGTCTGGTCGATGGCGATGGCCGGTGGCACCCCGTCGACGCGGTCCACTGCGGGGCGGTCCATGCGGTCCAGGAATTGCCGCGCGTAGGCACTGAAGGTTTCTACATAGCGCCGTTGGCCTTCGGCATAGAGGGTGTCAAAGACCAAGCTGGACTTGCCCGACCCGCTGGGGCCGGTGACCACGGTCATCTCTCCCGTGCGCAGGTCCAGATCGAGGTTTTTGAGGTTGTGCTGACGCGCGCCGCGTATGCTGATGTGTCCGCTGGACATGGTCTTCTCTGTAGGGGCCTGAAGGGGGGAGAACCGGACATTCTAGGCAGGAATGGAGATTGCCGCGTCGGCCTGCGGCCTCCTCGCAATGACGGGTGGGTTAAGAGGCGGC
>RFXC01000508.1 GCA_009921765.1 Betaproteobacteria bacterium
ACGAAGCTGCCTGTGCACATTGCTTTCGGCTCCTGCGCCGATCAGGACAAACCGCAGCCGATCTGGGAGGTGGTACTCGCCAGCCGGCCTGATCTGTTCGTGTTCCTCGGCGACAACATCTACGGCGACACGCGCGATCCGGCGGTGTTGCGCGAGAAGTACGCGCGACTCGCCGCGCAGCCGGGTTTTCGCCGGCTGTGTGCCGAGGTGCCGATCCTCGCCACCTGGGACGATCACGACTTCGGCGAGGACGATGCCGGCGCGGACTACCCCATGAAAGTCGCGTCGCAGGAGATCTTCTGCGACTTCTGGGGCGAGCCCGCCGGCTCGCCGCGCCGCCGGCGCGACGGCATCTACGATGCCGTGACCTTCGCAGCCGCGGGCCGTCGATTGCAGATCATCCTGCCTGACCTGCGCTACAACCGGACGCCGCTGCGCAAGCTCGATCTCGGCGGCATGCCTTACCGCGAGTGGTCAAAGAAATTGACCGAGGCCGGAGGCGAAGTGCCGGGTCCCTACGAACGCAACCCCGATTCCGCGGCGAGCATGCTCGGCGAGGCGCAGTGGCGTTGGCTGGAAGCCCAGCTCGGCGAGCCCGCGGACCTGCGCATTTTCGCCTCCAGTCTGCAGGTGGTGGCCGACTTTCCCGGCTGGGAGGCGTGGATCAACTATGCCGAAGACCATCAACGGTTGCTGCAGACGATCCGCAAGCAGCGCGCCGACGGTCTGCTGTGCATCAGCGGCGATACGCATTACGCGGAGATCTCGCGGCTCGATACCAACGTGCCCTACCCGCTCTGGGACATCACCTCGAGCGGCCTTACCGAGGTCTGGCCGGTCACGCCGCCGAACTCGCGGCGACGCGGCGGCGTATTGCGCGAGGCGAATTTCGGGCTGCTAACCATCGACTGGGACTCGGTACGCGCCTCGGTGCTCGCCCAGGCCATCGATGTCACCGGCAAGCCGCGGCTGGAGGCGAGAATTCCGCTCGGGTCGCTCAGTCGCGCGTGAAACGCCGCGCGCCGCGAGTCGCGGCAATCCTGCGGGTCTCGGCGAGCGCCGTCCCGCGCTCGCGGATCGAGCACAGGAAATGGAACTGGCCGGTGACCGACTCAGGCGTCAGCGTAAGGCTGGTGTAGCCGCGGCGGCTGTTATCGACGTACGCGATCCCCGGGTTGGTGGCGCGCAGTGCTGTCGCGATGCGCTCGGGCGCCGCCACGCCTTATACGACGCCGCCTGCACCCACTTTGGGTGACGTGACGGTGGGCGATGGTTTCATCGAGATCGCCTTCACGGCGCCCGCCGAGGATGGCGGTAACAAGATTCTTGATTACGAGCTCGCCTGCACGACCGATGGCGATTCAAAAACGGTCTCGGCCTGACCTGACCCGGTATTTTTGGTCCATGTTTAGTGTTCATAACAGGGACAGGAGACGTGGACGATGGCGAAGCAGAGATACACGACCGAGGAGATCATCCATAAGCTTCGAGAGGCGGATGTACTGATCGGCCAGGGGCAGACGATCGCGCAGGTGACCAAGCAGATTGGAGTGACGGAG
>RFXC01000509.1 GCA_009921765.1 Betaproteobacteria bacterium
GAGCAGGAAGTGCTGCGCGCCAAAGAGGCATTGCGTGAGCAGGTTGCAGCCCTGGCAATCGCCGGCGCCGAAAAGATTCTGCGTCGCGAAATCAATGCCCAGGCTCATGCCGATCTGCTCAACCAACTGAAGCAGGAGCTCAAGTAAGCCATGGCTGAAGTTGCCACGATCGCCCGGCCCTACGCCGAAGCCGTGTTCTCCATCGCCGACAGCGCATCCGCCCTGCCGGCTTGGAGCGCTGCGCTCGGGCGCTTGTCGCAGGTGGCAAGCCAGCCTGAAGTTCTTGCTCTCCTGGGTGATCCCAGGGTATCGGCTGCCCAGCTGACGGAGCTGGTGGTGTCCGTCGCGGGTGTGGATGTGGCCGAGGCGCGTGGCCTGGTCGCAGCGCTGGTCGAGAATCAGCGTCTGGCGGCGTTCCCGCAGTTGTTCGAGCAGTTCGAGCAGCTCAAGAACGCGCGTGAAAATGCAGTCGATGCCCAGATTGAATCGGCTTTCGACATGGATCCGGCGCAACTGAGCGCGCTGGTGGCCGGACTGGAACAAAAGCTGCACCGCAAGGTGCGGCCGAGTGTGCGTGTGAACAAGGACCTGATCGGTGGCGTGTGCGTGACCGTCGGTGATCAGGTGATGGATGGCTCGGTGCGCGGCAAGCTCGCCACCATGGCCGCCCGTCTGGCCGACGCCTGAGCGTCGCGACTTGACAAAAAATACTTACAGAACAACTACTTAAATCGGAACTGCCATGCAACAGCTGAAACCCTCCGAAATCAGCGAACTGCTCCGCGCGAAGATCTCCAATCTCTCGCTCGACTCGGACGTACGCACCCAGGGCACGGTGGTATCCGTGACCGACGGCATCTGCCGCGTCCACGGACTGTCCAGCGCCATGCAGGGCGAGATGCTGGAGTTTCCGAACAACACTTTCGGCCTTGCGCTCAACCTCGAGCGTGACTCGGTCGGTGCGGTGGTGTTGGGCGAATACGAGCACATCACCGAAGGCGCCCCGGTCAAATGCACCGGTCGCATTCTGGATGTGCCGGTCGGTCCGGAGCTGATCGGCCGCGTGGTCAACTCGCTCGGCCAGCCGATCGATGGCAAGGGCCCGATCAACGCCAAGAAAACCGATGTGATCGAAAAGGTTGCACCGGGCGTGATCTGGAGAAAGTCGGTATCGCAGCCGGTGCAGACCGGACTGAAGTCGATTGACTCGATGGTGCCGGTCGGGCGCGGTCAGCGCGAACTGATCATCGGTGACCGTCAGACCGGCAAGACCGCCGTGGCGGTGGACACCATCATCAATCAGAAGGGCAAAGACCTCTTCTGTATCTACGTGGCAATCGGCCAGAAGGCGTCCACCGTTGCCAACGTGGTGCGCAAGCTCGAAGAGCATGGCGCCATGGCGTACACCATCGTGGTGGCGGCAACCGCATCGGAATCGGCCGCAATGCAGTACATCGCGCCTTACTCCGGTTGCACCATGGGCGAATACTTCCGCGACCGTGGCCAGGATGCACTGATCATTTATGACGATCTGACCAAGCAGGCCTGGGCCTA
>RFXC01000510.1 GCA_009921765.1 Betaproteobacteria bacterium
ACCCCGAGATCTGCATTCGCTGCAACACCTGCGAGGCCACCTGCCCGGTGGGCGCCATCACCCATGATTCGCGCAACTATGTGGTGGACGCCGAGAAATGCAACCTGTGCATGGCCTGTGTGCCGCCCTGCCCCACCGGGTCGATCGACAACTGGCGCGCTGTTCCAAAGGTGCGCGCGTATTCCATCGCCGAGCAGTTCGATTGGGATGAGTTGCCCGCAGAACTGAGCGCCGACCAGCTCGCTGAGATGGGGGTGGATGCGTCTGACAGCGCATCGGCTGAATCGGGTCGAGCCGAGCCGTCGGCAGAAGCTGCGCTGGCCGGTGGCAACGAACCGATGACCGCTGGGGCAGCGGCCTTCAACAGCGCGCAGTTCGGCGCCACACTGCCGCCCTGGTCTGCCGCACACCCCTTCACCAATCTCTATGGCCCCAAAGCCGCTGACAAGTCGATCACGGCCACCGTGGTCGGAAACGTGCGGGTCACCGAAGTAGGCAAAGAGTACGACACGCATCACATCGTGCTCGACTTTGGCCGCATGCCATTCCCTGTTCTAGAGGGGCAATCGATCGGCGTCATTGCCCCGGGGGTGGACGAACGCGGCCGCGCACACCATGCGCGCCAGTACTCCATTGCAAGCCCACGCAACGGCGAACGGCCGGGTTACAACAATGTGTCGCTCACCATCAAGCGGGTGCTGGAAGACCACCAGGGCCAACCCGTTCGCGGCGTGGCCAGCAACTACATGTGCGACCTCAAGGTGGGCGACACGGTGCAGGTGACAGGGCCCTTTGGCGCAAGCTTCCTGATGCCCAATCATCCGAAGAGCCATATCGTGATGATCTGTACCGGTACCGGCAGCGCCCCCATGCGGGCCATGACCGAGTGGCGCCGACGGCTTCGCGCCAGCGGCAAGTTCGAGGGCGGCAAGCTGATGCTGTTTTTTGGCGCACGCACCAAGGAAGAGCTGCCCTATTTCGGTCCACTGCAAACGCTGCCCAAAGACTTCATCGACATCAACTTCGCGTTTTCACGCGCGGTGGGTCAGCCCAAACGGTATGTGCAGGACGCAATGCGTGAGCGGGCAGTGGATCTGGCAAAGCTCCTCTCCGATCCGAATGCCTTCTTCTATGTATGCGGGCTCAAGGCGATGGAGGAAGGAGTGGTGCTGGCGCTCAGGGATATTGCGGTGGATGCGGGGCTGAACTGGGATGAGGTGGCGGGGGCCTTGAAGAAGGAGGGGCGGTTGCATCTGGAGACGTATTGAGGGGCGCTCGCCGCTCAAACGGGTGGGTTCACGCTGCCGAGCAGCGAATCCAGTGCGCTTGCCCAACTGCCATCCACGTCACCGGACAAGACACCGACCCAGCGCAGATGGTCAGATAGACTCAGGTCAACCTGGGTCGACCCGGGCCAGTCGATTTCAGACCGGTTCGTCGAACTGAGATCTGTCCCTTCCGCGATGAACTGCCAGACCGGCTGCTTCGATACACGACTGGACGCGGCGAGTTCCGCGATCAAGGAGGCATC
>RFXC01000052.1 GCA_009921765.1 Betaproteobacteria bacterium
AGCAGCCCATCCCCAAGCCCTATGCCTGGCGGCGGGACGATGTGAGTGAAAGCGACTGGCGCGTATCGGTTCCCGAGCGTGCGCTCGCGGAAATCGACGAGGTGATCGCGATTCTTCGCACCAATCCCATGGATATCCGTGCGCTTTGCCTGGATGACTATCCGCTTGATGCCTGCCGAGCGCTCATGGGCGAGGTTCGACAGCGACTCGATCATGGCGTGGGCATGGCGGTGCTCGACCGGCTGCCGGTGGAGCGGCATGACAAGGAATCGCTCACCGCCATTTACTGGATGCTGTCCTCGATGATCTCGCGGCCGGTGGCGCAGTCCTACGACGGCCGGCTGCTCTATGACGTCCGCGACACCGGCAAGAAAACCGACACGCGGGTGCGCGCCGACCTCACCAACCAGGAAATCTCCTGGCACAGCGATTACGGATTCAACTATCCGCCACCGTATCTGGGGTTGCTTGTGCTGCGCACCGCGCAATCGGGCGGCATCAGCAAAGCAGCCAGCATGATGACCGTGCACAACGAGCTGCTCGAAAAGCGCCCGGATCTTCTGCGCCGGCTCTACGAACCTTTCCACTGGAACCGCCAGGGCGAGCATCCAGAGGGCGATCCGCTCACCAACCTGCACCCGATTTTCGAGCTTCGTGGCGAGCAGGTGTGCTCACGCTTCAATCCGGCGCTGGTGCCCAAGGGCTATGAGCTGGTGGGTCTGCAGCCCGATGCACTGGGCCTGGAGGCGCTGCGCGAGGCCGCCCGCATCATGTCAGCGGAACAGAACCACATCACCTTCGTACTGAACGCGGGCGAGATCCAGTATGTGAACAATTTTCGCCTGGCGCATTTGCGAACCGATTACCACGACTACGACGAACCTGACCGCAAGCGCCATCTGGTGCGCATCTTCCTGCGTGACTTCGGTCGGCGCTCCTACATGGGCTAGCCCGTGCATCGTTGCTCATGACCACGCCGCGCGAGACGGCCGCGGTGGCCTCGACAAGCTCGCACACGCCGATGATGCAGCAGTTTCTGCGCATCAAGGCCGAGTATCCGGAGATGCTGCTCTTCTACCGGATGGGCGACTTTTACGAGCTCTTCTATGACGACGCCGACAAGGCGGCGCGCCTCTTGGGCATCACGCTCACCCGACGCGGGGTGTCGGCGGGCGAACCGATCCCGATGGCGGGGGTACCGGTTCACGCGGTCGAGCAGTATCTCGCGCGGCTGATCCGGATCGGCGAGTCGGTGGCGGTATGCGAGCAGATCGGCGATCCGGCGCTCGCGAAGGGCCCGGTGGAGCGCAAGGTGGTGCGCATCGTCACACCCGGCACGATCACCGACGCGCAACTGTTGCCCGAGCGCGAAGACCGGGTGCTGCTGGCACTCAATCCGGGTCCGCGCGCGGACAGCCGCTGCGGAATCGCCTGGATGGTGGTGGCGAGCGGCGAGTTCTGGCTGGCCGAGGTCGAGGCCGAAGCGCTCGCCCAGGAACTCGACCGGCTGCGCGCCGCCGAGGTGGTCGTGGCCGACGGCCGAACCCTCGCGCCCACCCTGCTCGCTCTGATCGGCGCAGCCCCCGTGGCGCGCTCGCCCGACTGGCATTTCGAGCCCGAGCGCGCCGAGCGGACACTCACCGAGGCCTTCGGAGTCCGCGATCTGGCGGGTTTCGGCGTGAGCGACCAGCCGCTTGCGGTGGGGGCAGCCGGCGCCCTGTACCAGTACGTGGCACGCACACAGGGCCAGGCGCTGCCTCACCTGCAGGGCTTACGTGTTCATCAGGGTGGCGAGTTCGTCGAACTCGATCCGGTGGCGCGACGCAATCTGGAATTGGTCGACACACTGCGTGGCGATGATGGTCCCTGCCTGATTCGAATCGTGGACCGCTGTGCGACCGCTGCAGGCGGACGACTCCTGCGCCGCTGGCTGCAGCAACCGCTGCGTGATCCCCATCAGGCAGCGGCCCGTCATGATCAGGTCGAGGCCACGGCGGCAATGCGTCTCGCGCTTCAGGATCAACTCGCCCGCCTTCCGGATCTCGAGCGCGTTGCCACCCGGATCGCGCTGGGCAGCGTGCGCCCACGCGAACTGGCAGCGCTGCGCGATGCAGCGCCAGCAATTGCCGCCGTGCGGGAGCTGCTTGCCGGTGCCCCGCAGAACCGGTTCGACGATCTGCTGACCCGACTCTCGCTACCCGACACCGCCTGGCAACCCATCGCTCGCGCGCTTCTCGATGAACCGGCCGCGCTCGCCCGCGAGGGCGGCGTGATCCGCGATGGCTTCGATGCCGAGCTCGACGAACTGCGAGCAATCGACCGCGATTGCGACAGTTTTCTTGCCCAGATGGAACTCGCCGAGCGGGAGCGAACCGGTATCGCCAATCTTCGCGTGGGCTACAACAACGTTCATGGCTTCTTCATTGAAGTCACCCACGGCCAATCGGAAAAAGTGCCGATCGATTATCGCCGACGACAAACCCTCAAGAACGCCGAGCGCTACATCACACCCGAGCTCAAGGCGTTTGAGGACAAGGCGCTGTCGGCGCGCGACCGGGCGCTTGCCCGAGAACGTCTGCTTTATGAACAGCTGGTGGGACAGTTGAGCGCATCGGTCTCCGCCTGGCAGCAGGCCGGACGCGCCATTGCCGAAATTGACGTGCTGGCCAATTTTGCCGAGCGTGCCGCCACACTTCGATGGACCCGTCCGCGGTTCGTACGCACGCCAGGCATTGAAATCCGCGCGGGGCGACATCCGGTCGTCGAAGACGGCGTCGAGACCTATGTTCCCAACGACTGCGTCATGCGCGAGAACCGCCGCATGCTGCTCATCACGGGCCCGAACATGGGCGGCAAATCGACGTACATGCGCTCGATCGCCCTGATCGCAGTGCTCGCATGCTGCGGCAGCTTCGTGCCGGCCGATTTCTGTGAGCTGGGACCGATCGATCGGATTTTCACCCGTATTGGCGCCTCCGACGATCTGGCCGGTGGCCGCTCGACCTTCATGGTCGAGATGACCGAGGCAGCCGCAATTCTGCATGCAGCGACCGAACACTCGCTCGTGCTGATGGATGAAATCGGCCGCGGTACCTCCACCTTCGACGGCCTGTCGCTTGCACACGCGATCGCCTCGAGGCTGCTTTCACAAAATCGCAGCTTCACACTGTTTGCCACCCACTACTTCGAGCTCACGGAGCTCGCTGCCACGCACCCGGGCGCAGTGAACCTGCATCTGTCGGCTGCCGAGCATCGCGGCGGTATCGTGTTTCTCCACGAGGTTCGCGACGGCCCGGCGAGTCGCAGCTACGGCTTGCAGGTGGCGCGACTCGCGGGCGTACCGCCGTCGGTCATCCGCACCGCTGGCAACCTGCTCGCCAAACTCGAGGCCCGTGCACGCGACAACCAGCAGCAGTTCGACCTGTTTGCAGCCGAACCCGCTCCGGCTGGCGAGACCTACGGTCGTGAGGCGGCAAACGCCAACCCACTGCATGATCACGGTCAGCATCCAGGGAACGCCCCAATCGCGGCCCATCACGAAGACCCGGCGCGAGTCGCACAGGCGCTTGCGCTCTGCGAGCAGTTGCTCGAGATCGACCCCGATGCACTCACCCCTAGAGAGGCGCTTGCGCAGCTTTATGCCCTGCGGGCGCAGCTCGCGCGCGAGTGAGCTCGCACTCGACTGACCGAGCGACCGAGCCCAGCACCAGCATGACCGCGACCGTCTCGCCTCGCCGCCGCCGGCTGCTCACCGCAGGCCTGTCGGCCGCAGCATGGCCGGTGGTCAGCCGGGGGCTGGCTGGAAGCGCCGCTGCCTCCGCTGCCTCCGGCTCGCCCAGCGCCGCCAGCCCGCCTGGCGCCCGTACCAGCTTCGCCCTGATCGGCGACCTCCCCTACTGGCGCTTCGAGCTCGCCAATGTGCCTGCGCTGCTGGGCGAGATGGCCGAGCAATGCGCCTTCGGCATCCATGTGGGCGACCTGAAAGGCGGCTCTGAACCCTGTTCCGATGAACTGCTCGAGTCCCGGCTGACGCTCTTCGGGCAAAGCCGCATTCCGCTCGTCTACACCCCGGGCGACAACGAATGGACCGACTGCTGGCGCCCGGCGGCAGGCGACCACGATCCCGCCGAGCGCTTGGCCTGGCTGCGTCGCCGCGTGTTTCTGCGCGAGTCTCCCTGGCTAGGCCCCCCGGACCGCTCGATCTGGCAGCAGCTTGCCAGCCCAGCCGCCGAACCGCTGCTTGCGAAGGGTCCGGTGCGTCAGTCTGAGGTCGAGGGCGGTCCGCCCGAAAATCTCATGTGGACAGCAGGCGGCGTGCTCTTTCTCACCCTGAATCTCCCGGGATCGGATAACGGCAGACGGTCCCCGCTCGATGATGCTGACCGCCTCGAGCGCGATGCGCACAACCGCCGTTGGCTCGATCAGGCACGCCAACGCGCCGAGCGGGCCAACCTGCCCGCTATCGCCCTGGCTATCCATGCCAATCCCGGGTTCGGCCGCGGCATCGATCCGTCCAGAGTTCTGGGCGACGACGGTTACGCCACCTTTCGCCATGATCTCGCGCAACTCAACGCCCGCTTTGCCGGCCATGTTCTGGTGATGCACGGTGATACCCATCGCTTCCGGGTGGACCGGATTCTTCCCCGACTCACTCGCGTGGAATGTTTTGGCAGTCCGTTCACCGGGTCCTGGGTGAAGATAGAGGTGACCCCCCAACGGCCCATGCCCTTCGAGATCTCGGTGCGGCCAGCCGCACCGCCGCGCGAGGAAACCACGCCCTGACCCGATTTGCCTCGGATCCCCGTCCCACGCTACAATTTACGGTTTCGCGCTTTCCAGACTAAGCCAATTCCTGTAGAGATTTTCCAATGAAAGACGGCATTCATCCCGACTACCGAGACGTCGTGTTCCTCGACATGGCCAGCGGCTTTAAGTTCATCACCCGCTCCACGATCAACACGCGCGAGTCCATCAAGATGGACGACGGCAAGGAATACCCCCTTTTCAAGCTTGACGTGACCTCCGAGTCACATCCGTTCTACACCGGGGCGCAGCAGCGCATCATCGAGACCGGCCGGGTGGAGAAGTTCCGTCAGAAATTTGCCCGCAGCAGCGCCAAGCCCTCCTGATTTTCAGGCAGGTTCACGCCTGCTCGGCGGGGCGCGAGGCGTCATTGCATGGCTTCCCCCGCCTTTATCGTGACCCAGCACGAGGCCCGGCGCCTGCCCGGCCTCGTGTTGTTTTTGTTGGGCGCGCTTTACATTCTGCCGGGACTGCTGGGTCGCGACCCCTGGGGCCGGGCTGACGCAGAAGGATTCGGCCTCGCGCTCACCATGGCGCGTGGCGCGTTCGACGACTGGCTCGCGCCCAACGTCTTCGGATTGCCCGTTGCCCAGGAGGGCCCGCTACCCGGCTGGCTGGGTGCACTTGCCATTCTGTTGTTCGGCCCGCTGGTGGGCGAGCCCGCGGCTGCGCGCCTGGCAAGTGGTCTGGTCACCGCGCTGGGGCTGCTGTGGGTCTGGCGCGCCACCACGCTGCTCGCGGCCCGCCCCGAGATTCAACCCGCCGATCCGTTCGAAGTGTCCGCCCGTGCGGCCGACATCGGGCGCGCTGTTGCCGACGCCGCATTGCTCGTGTGCGTGGCCACCTGCGGGCTGATTGCCCGCGTCCACGAAACCTCATCCATTGCGTTCCAGTTCGCCTGGCTTGCAGCGTTTGCGCTGGGTGCGGCGGTGGCGATCGAACGGCCGCTTCGAGGCGGCTTGATCGCAGGGGCCGCCATCGCGGCCAGCGCCCTCACACGTGGCCTGCCCATCGCAACGGCGCTGCTGGCAGTCCTCATCCTTCTGCCTGTGTTTGCGCAGCGCTACCGACTGGTCGCGCTCCCCATGCTGGGCGGCGCGCTCGCGAGCGCCGCCCTGCTCGCCCTGCCCTGGCCGATCACACTCGCGGGTCAGCATCCCGAAGGCGGTGCATGGTTGCGTGTCTGGCTGGGCTGGAACGCAGCCGAAATCGGCACCGGATCGCTTCGCTCGCTTGTTTTTCTGGCCCGCAATCTGCCGTGGTACCTCTGGCCAGCCTGGCCGCTCGCGCTCTGGGCGGCCTGGCGCTGGCGCGAAAAGTGGCGGACTCCGGCGCTGTTGCTGCCCTTGCTGATGGCCGGGGCCGCGGGCGTACTCATGTTGCTCGCACCGGTGCCGAGTGAAGCCATGATGCTGCCAGCGGTCGTACCCGTTGCCATGCTGGCTGCGCTCGCACTGCCCGTGGTCGAGCGCGGACTGGTGAGCCTTCTTGACTGGATCGCCGTGGCCACGTTCTCGCTGATTGGCGTGGTGATCTGGGCCTATTGGCTTGCGCTTCTCACCGGTTTTCCACCGCGCATGGCTGACAGCGCCATACGGCTTGCACCGGGGTTTGCATCCGATACGGCGGGCCTGCAGACGCTGGCAGGGCTGATCGCGAGCGTCGCGTGGCTGGCACTGGTGTGGTGGCGGGCGTCGCAACGGCCGCGCGCGATCTGGCGCCCGATGGCGCTCTCCTCGGGCGGCTTGCTGCTCGCATGGGTACTGCTCATCGTGTTGTGGCTTCCCGCTTACAACGCGCGGGTGAGCTATCGCGGGGTGGGGACTGACCTCGCGGCGGCACTTGGCAGAACCGATGGATGCGTACGCGGCGAGCCACTGGACGCGGCCCAGCGCGCGAACCTCGCCCACTTTGGCGGCGTCCGGTTCGGCCGCCCCGGCGAGCGCTGCGACTGGCTGCTGATCCGCAACGACGCCCTGGTTCGCCACACGCCCCCCAGCATCGACTGGCAGCCGGTGTGGCAGGGCCGCCGGCCCTTCGACAGCACCGAGCGCTTCGTGCTTTATCGGCGCGCCCAGTGAGCGAGCACCCGGAACCGCTCAGCGGACTGCGCCTGCGCCTGCGGCTCCTCAAGATGGCCGCGCCGCTGTTTGTGGCGCAGATCGCCCTGATGATGCAAGGCATCATCGACACCCTGATGGCGGGCCGTCTGTCGGCAGAAGACGTTGCCGGCATCGGGCTGGGCGCGAGCATCTATTTCTCGGTCTACATCGGACTGATGGGCGTGCAACTCGCGCTCGTGCCCATCTGCGCAAGGCATCACGGCGCCGATGACCCCAATGCCATCGGAGCAGAGATTCGCCAGGGATACTGGCTCGCCCTGCTGCTGTCGGTGCCAGGCTGCGTACTGCTCGCCTTCACCGACGGCTGGCTCGCGATTGCCAGCCCGCCCGACGAGGTCGCTCGGGTGACGCGTCCTTACCTGGCCGCCGCAGCCGTGGGACTGCCGGCTGCGCTGCTCTTTCGCAATTTTCATGCGCTGGCGGTGGCCACGTCTCGCCCCGGCCTGGTGATGGGGCTCAACCTCGCGATGCTGGCTCTCAAGATCCCGGCCAACCTGCTGTTCATGCACGGGTTCTCGATTGGTGGCTTATTGACGGTGCCCGCCATGGGTGGCGCAGGTTGTGGCGTGGCGTCTGCGCTTCTCGCCTGGATCACGGCGGGCGCAGCAGCACTGCTGCTCGCCTACGAACCTGGTCTTCAGCGCTATCGTGCGCTGGTTCCGGCGGCGCCATCGCTCGCCTGGATGCGGCGGGTCTTGAAACTCGGGCTGCCAATCGGGGCCACGCAACTGGTTGAAGTCACCTCGTTCACCTTCATGGCGATCTTCCTCGCCCGCCAGGATGCGGTCGTGGGCGCAAGCCACCAGATCGCCGCGCGATTGGCGGGTCTCACCTACATGATTGGACTGGCGTTGGGCACAGCCACCAGCACGCTAGCCGCGCAGGCAATCGGCGCCGGTCATGCGCAGCGCGCCCGCAGGATCGCGCTCACGGGACTGCGCCTCGGGGCGTGGGCCGGTCTTGCAGCGATGACCTTGCTCTACGGGCTGCGCGAACCGCTCTCGGCGCTCTTCAGCACCGACCAGGCGGTGGTGGCGATGGCCGTACCGCTGGTCGCCGTCGTCTGCTTCTTTCATTTCTTCGACAGCGCGCAAACACAGATCACGCTGGTGCTGCGCGCGTGGCATGTCACAGCCTCGCCGATGTTCGTGCATCTGGCGGCGCTCTGGGGTATTGGTCTGGGGGGCGGCTGGTGGCTGACCTATGTGTACCCCGAGACCGGGGGACCATGGGGTGATTGGCTGGCGGGCGCGGCAGGATTCTGGGTGGCCGGTGCAGTGGCGCTTGCCATCGCCACTGCAGGCGTAGCAGCTATCCTGTGGCAGGCCTGGCGATCAGACGACCGGCCGTCGGTCCCCCAGCGCTGAAGCGCGACTCATGAGCGACTGCGCTACTTGGCGACTGCGCTTGCGGGCGCGGCAGCCTGCCCAATGAAGTGCTCGCGATAAAAGCGCAGCTCATCAATGGACTCAAAGATGTCGGCCAGCGCTGTATGCGCCCCGCGCTTGCCGAACTTGCGCGCCACCTCGGGACGCCAGCGCCGGCAAAGTTCCTTGAGCGTGCTCACATCGAGATTGCGGTAGTGAAAAAAGGATTCGAGCCTGGGCATATAGCGGGCCATGAAGCGCCGGTCCTGGCAGATGGAATTGCCGCACATCGGCGACTTGCCCGACGGCACCCAGGGCGTCAGAAAATCGAGCAACGCCTGCTCGGCGCTCTCCTCCGACCAGGGTGAGACGCGCACGCGATCGATCAGCCCGGAGCGCTTGTGCGTGCTCTGGTTCCATTGGTCCATGCCGCCCAGCACCTCATCAGTCTGCCGGATTGCAAAGGATTCGCTCTGCGCGCGCACGGTGAGCGACTCATCGGTGATCACCAGCGCGACCTCGATGATGCGATCATGATCGGGCCGCAGGCCGGTCATCTCCATGTCGACCCATACCAGCAGCGATTCATCAGGTGCCTGTGACATAATCATTGATCCTCCGGGCGTCATTCTCACACATGCCAGACGCGCACTCCCCCGGCTCTGCCTCCATCGCCTTCACCCTGCTCTTTCTGTTCGCGCTCGTTGGGTCCACGCTGCTACGGCTGTGGCTCGCCGGCCGGCAGGTTCGGCATGTTGCGCAGCATCGTTCATCGGTGCCTGTCGCCTTTGCCGACCGCATCACACTCGCCCAGCACCAGCGTGCGGCCGATTACACCGCCGCGCGAGTGCATCTGGGCATCCTCGAGATGCTCGCCCAGGCTGCCTGGCTGATCGTGCTCACCGTGCTGGGCGGGCTCCAGTTTTTCATCATGGCAAGCGGTCTCCTGCCCGAGCCCCTCAGCTGGTTGCGCCCGCTTCTGCTGCTGGTCCTGGTAAGCATCACCAGCGCACTGATCGATATGCCTTTTGCCTGGTGGCGTCAGTTCAGGCTCGAGCAACGCTTCGGCTTCAACCGGATGACGCCAGCGCTCTTCATTGCCGACACGCTGAAGGGCGCACTCGTCATGACGGTGCTGGGGCTGCCTTTGGCCGCTGCGGTGCTCGCTCTGATGAACGCTGCGGGTCCACTGTGGTGGCTCTGGGCCTGGTGCGTTTGGATGGGCTTCAACATTGTCGTGCTGCTGGTTTATCCCACGCTGATCGCGCCGCTCTTCAACCGCTTCGAGCCCTTGCCCCAGGGCGAGATCCGTGAACGGGTGGAGCAGCTGCTCGCCCGTACCGGGTTCGCTGCCGGCGGCCTGTTCGTCATGGACGGCAGCCGTCGCTCGGCGCACGGCAATGCCTACTTCACCGGCTTTGGCCGCTCGCGACGCATTGTGTTCTTCGACACGCTGCTCAATCAGCTGAGCGCCGACGAAATCGAGGCGGTGCTCGCCCACGAACTCGGTCACTTCCGGCTGAAGCATCTGGTGAAACGGCTGGTGATGATGTCGGTCGCCAGCCTGGCCGCACTCGCACTCCTGGGCTGGTTGAGTGATCAAACCTGGTTCTACGAAGGGCTGGGCGTCTCGCCCGATGCGGTCACCCGCAACGCCTCGGCGCTGCTGCTGTTCATGCTGGTGGTGCCGGTGTTCGGTTTCCTGCTGGCGCCGCTGGGCAGCTGGCTGTCACGGCGCGATGAATTCGCCGCCGACGCGTGGGCCGCAGCACTCACCGGACCGCAGCCGCTCGCGAGCGCGCTTCTCAAGCTCTACCAGGACAACGCGGCCACGCTCACCCCCGACTCGCTTTACTCGGCGGTTTACGACTCGCATCCCCCTGCCCCGCAGCGAATCGGCAGACTGCTTGCTGCCGGCCCCGCGCAGCCGGGCCAGGCCACCGCGTCGGCGCCTGCTTGAACCAGACCGTCGGCACCGTCATCGCCTCACACGGCCGCCAGCTTCTGGTGGCCGTTGACAGCGAGACCACACCACCGCGCGAGGCTGTCACGCGTGGGCGCCGCAGCGACTGCTGTGTTGGCGATCGGGTCGCCCTCACCCTGATCGGTGACCGCCAGGCCGCCATCGAGCAGATCCTGCCGCGCACCAACCTCGTCATGCGAAGCGATGCTGGCCGCAGCAAAGCCCTGGCAGCCAACGTGGATCGGGTCGCTGTGGTGGTAAGCGCGGAGCCACCGTTCTCCGAAGAACTCCTGATGCGTGTGCTCGCCGTGGCCGCCAACGAGGAGATCCCCGCCATCATCGTGGCCGGCAAGTGCGACCTTCGCGATGCACATGCGCAGATCGAGCCCCGGCTCGCCCTCTATGAATCGCTGGGCTGGCCAGTGGTACGGATCAGCGCGCGCACCGAGCCTGAAGCCAGCCTGCGTGCGCTCGTGCCGCAATTGGGCGGTCAACGCACGCTGCTGCTGGGTCAGAGTGGCATGGGCAAGTCAACGCTCGTGAATCTGTTGGTGCCGCACGCCGATCAGGCGACCCGCGAAATTTCAGTGGCACTCTCAAGCGGCCGTCACACCACGAGCTTCTGCCGAATGTTCGGTCACAGCGAGCGACTGCCGGAGGGCTCCACGGTGATCGACTCGCCGGGATTCCAGCTGTTTGGCATTGCCCACCTATCACGCTCGCAACTGATGCACGCGCTGCCCGATTTCCGGCCGCTGCTCGGCCAGTGCCGGTTCAGCAACTGCCTGCATCGAGACGAGCCAGGCTGTGCCGTGCACGAGGGGATCCGGTCGGGCAGGGTCGATGGACGAAGGCATCAGCTTTACCTGTCGATGCTGCACGACTCGCTCAGCTAAAGCGCGGCTACTGTCCCAGCCAGGCCGCCACGCTCACCATCGCAAACAGGCCGGCCCAGAGAATGACCGACCGCCAGACCAGTCCGACAGCGCTTCGCAGGCCGCCCGCATCGGGTGCGACGCCCTGCCACTCGAAGCCCTGATCGCCTGAGGCCCACCGCGCCTCGAGCGCAGGCTCGGCAATGCGCATGCCGAGCGCACCGCCACCTGCTGCAAGGAGCAGCGCACGCTGCTCGCTTCCAGTGCCCGCAGCCACTGCACCACGCCAGCAGAACACCGCATCTTCGAAGTTGCCAACAATTGCAAAACCCGCTGCCGAGAGCCGGACCGGCAGCCAGTCGATCAGCTTGTAGAGCAGTCCGGCAGCCGCGCCATAGGGTTCGTTCACCTTGGACTCGCCGTGGGTGACGGGTGAATCCCAGCGGCGGGCGAGCGACTCGGCCAGTCGGTAGAGAACCGGTCCGATCGGACCTGGCAGGATCATGTACCAGAAGAGCGGCGCAAACACGTGACGATGCGAGGCGACCAGCGCATGGGCGATCGCGATGCGGCAGACCACCTCCACCGACGCATCACGCGCGGGCATGTCGATCCGGTCATCGGATGACGACGCAGCCAGCCAACGTTCGAGTACCCGCCGAGCGCCGGGCAGGTCGTCGGCAGCCAGGACCACCTGAATTTCGGTGAACGCGTGGCTGAACTGCCGGAACCCCACCGTGAGGTAAAGCACCAGAATATGGAAGATGACCACGGCTGTGGGGTGGATTTGCGAAGCCACCCAGTCACCCAGCCCGACCAGGCCCAGGGTGACCACGGCCATGATTACCCAGCCGATGGCGCCGTGCTGACGCTGCCCGGCGTCGGTGCTGCCGCGGATCAGGTCGGCGAGCCCGCCGACCAGTCGGTGGGCCACATTGTCGGCCGGCAGCGGACGGACCTGCTCAATCAGCAGCGCGATCACCAGTGCAATGAATCCCACGATCAGACGGTCTCAGGCAGAAAGCATGCGGTAGAGGTTGCGAAGCATGGCCGCGGTGGCGCCCCAGATGAAGTATTCCACTTCTGTATCGGGCGAACGCCAGGGCATGGCAAAGAACAGGCGCTCTCCATCGTCCGAAAGGATACGACGACGCTGATGATGTTGCGGGTTCATCAGGAATTCGAAAGGGACTTCGAAGACATCTGCCACTTCGTTGGGATCGGGCTTCAGCTCGAAGCCAGGTTCGAGCAGGCCAACCACCGGCGTGACGCGAAAGCCGGTGCCCGTGACGTACTCGGGCATGGTGCCGATGACCTCGATTCGAGAAGACTCGATCCCCACCTCCTCGTGCACTTCGCGGAGCGCCGTGGCAAGTGGCGATCCGTCCTGTTCGTCCTGCCGTCCGCCAGGGAAGGCTACCTGGCCTGAATGCCGCCTAAGATGCGCAGTACGGCGCGTGAGAAGAACAGTCGGCCGGGCGCGATGTTGAACGATGGGCACCAGCACCGCTGCCGGGCGCGACGTGGCAAGCAGCCCCGAACGGTCGGACAAAAGCTCCGGCTCCCAGACTGGCGGACTGGCGAAACGGGTTCGCAACGCCGGCGCGAGCAGGCGATCGGGCGGGACCGGGGGCAGCCGCTCATCGACCGCGACCACCGGCCACTGACGGGGATCGACCATGACGCTGCGTGGGTCGGGCCTCAGGGGCAGACCCGACCAACCGCGACAGCGATCAGGCGGACTTCGCCGCGCTCGGGCTGGCTTTGCCCGTGAGCTTTTCGCGGATACGCGCCGATTTGCCGGAACGGCTACGCAGGTAGTAGAGCTTCGCGCGGCGCACATCGCCCCGGCGCTTCACCTCGATGCCTGCGATCAGCGGCGAGTAGAGCTGGAACGTACGCTCAACGCCTTCGCCAGACGAGATCTTGCGGACGATGAACGAAGAATTGAGGCCACGATTGCGCTTGGCGATGACCACGCCCTCGTAGGCCTGAACGCGCTTGCGCGCGCCCTCAACCACGTTGACGCTGACGATGACCGTATCGCCGGGAGAGAAGACAGGAATCTTCTTGCCCAGACGGGCGATTTCTTCCTGCTCGAGCTGCTTGATGAGATCCATTGAATGCTCCTTGAGCCATCGTCGCGGGCCTATGCATCGGAAGGAAGCGCCGGGTACAACCCAAACGACGCGAGCCAACCTGCAAGAGCTTGCGGTGCCACGAAGACACACGCTCGCGGGTAAAAGAATCCCTAAGGATCAACCCGGGCCATGCGAGAGGATGGAAAATCGGAAAGCGGCAAAGAAGAACCGCATAGAACAATCGCTTTCTTCCCTGCCAGAACGCTTTCCGCCCTGATCTCGGGATTTTTATTCCAGAGAACCCTCGATTCTATGCTGAAATCGATCAGCGAGGCAAAACCTGACCAGCGATGAAGGCCTCGTCGGCCGCGCTCAGTCGCCCGTCGAGACGCGCGGCCTCGAGCAGGTCAGGACGCTTTCTCAGCGTCGCGACCAGCGCCTGCTCACGCCGCCAGCGGGAAATCCGCTCGTGATGCCCGGAGAGCAGCACCTCGGGAACCGCGAGACCTTCGAACATGTCGGGGCGGGTGTAGTGCGGACAGTCGAGAAGGCCCGCCGCGAACGACTCCTGTTCGGCCGAGTTCGAATCGTTGAGCGCGCCTGGCAAATGGCGAACCGCAGCGTCCATTACCATCATCGCCGGCAACTCTCCCCCGGACACGACGAAGTCGCCAATCGACCACTCATCATCGACATAGCGATCGAGCAGTCGCTGATCGATCGCCTCGTAGCGACCCGCGATCAGGATCGCCCCCGACGATGCAGCCAATGCGCGCGCGCGCGCGTCGGAAAAACGGTTCCCCTGCGGCGACAGCGCAATGACCGGTGCAGAGCCCGATCCTGGACCTGTTCCCGCCCCCGCTCCAGCATCGACGTCGACCCCGGCTCCGCGCCGGTCGGCGCGCACCGCTGCGATCGTCTCGGCCAGGGGCTGCGCGAGCATCACCATACCGGGGCCGCCGCCGTAAGGTCGATCATCAACCGTCTTCCAGGCGTCGTGGGTGAAGTCGCGCGGATTCCAGCAGCGCAGCTGCCAGAGCCCGCGCTGAAGTGCGCGCGCGGTGATGCCATGTCGCGTGATCGCATCGGCCATGTCGGGAAACAGCGTGATCAGATCGAACCGCAGCACGTGATCATCCGCTACCAGTCGGCGTGCCAGTCGACCCGGATGAGGCGGGCTTCCAGGTCGACCGCGACGATGTAGTGATCCACGAACGGCACCAGCCGTTCGCGTTCGCCATCAATGACGATGAGGAAAGGATGCGCGCCGTGGTCGTCAATTGCACTGACCGACCCGAGAGCGGCGTCGTGCTGACCCCGTACAGCGCAGCCGATCAGGTCGATCCAGTAATACTCGCCCTCGGCAGGTTTGGGGAAGTCGGCCCGACTGACATGAACCTCAAGCCCCTTCAACGCCTCGGCTGCGGTCCGGTCAGCCACCCCTTGCGCCTGCGCCACGAGCGCATCGCTGTGGACCCGGCAGCGGGTGATCCGGAATTCGCGTGCGACGGCAGCAGCAGGCAGCCCCGTCCTCACTCCCGTCACGCGTTCGGGCGCCGGTACCATCCACCAGCGCCGCGCCGTGCGGAGCACCGAGTCATGCAGCGAATTGAAAGGCTCGACCTTGAAGCTCCCCGCGATTCCCCAGGCGCCGCGCACCCGCCCCACTGCAATGGTGTCGGCCGGCATCGTGGGCAAAGCCCCCGGCCCCGCGGCTTCACTGTCGGGAAAAGACGGGCTCACGAATTCGTCGGGAACAAATCGAATCGGAGCAGGGCCAGGCGCTTGATGAAGCGCCCCGGCCAGCAGCGCACGCGAGGCTCAGGCGGCTGCGGGAGCGCTGGCAGCCTGCATCTTGATGAGGCGCTGAACCGCGGGCGACACCTGTGCGCCGTGGCTGACCCAGTGCTCAATACGAGCCATTTCGATACGAATGGGGATGTCTTTGCCCGATGCGATCGGGTTGTAGAAACCAATACGCTCGATAAACCGGCCGTCTCGGCGGTTTTGGCGGTCGGTGGCAACGATGTTGTAGAACGGACGCTTTTTCGCGCCGCCACGGGAAAGACGGATCACAACCATCGGATCGATCCTTAAAAGGCATTTATTGGAGGAAACCGAGCATTCTAGCGTGAGCGCCAGGAGGCCGCAAATTTGAGGGCTGACGGCCCGTCCGGGCGCAGTCGCAGTGGATCACACCGCGGCAGGTCGAAGCGCACCGTCTGCTACATTCGCGCCGCGAACTCATCGGAGCCTGATATGCCTCGCGTTCCCTACCTCCCCGCAGACTTGCGTGAACCCGCTGAAATCGTCGATGCCGTGCGCGCCCGGCGCGGCGGGCACCTGCTCAATCTCGACCGGATGCTGCTGCACAGTCCGGAGTTGGCGCGCGGCTGGAACGCGCACCTGGGCGCTGTTCGCACCCGAATGTCGGTTTCACCGCGGCTACGTGAAATCGCCATCTGCGTGGTGGCAGTGTTGAACGACGCGGAATACGAATTCATGCATCACGCGCCGGAGTTGCTTGCAGCCGGCGGCAGTCAGGCCCAGGTCGATGCGCTGCGCCGTCCTCACGAAGCGATGACGAATGCCGCGCTGTTCGACGACACCGAACGCGCCACGATCGAACTCACCATTGAAATGACCCGCAATGTGCGTGTTCGAGACGGGCTCACCGAGGCACTCAACGCCAGGCTGGGCACCCAGCACACGGTGGAGTTGGTAGCAGCAATCGCTGCCTACAACATGGTGTCGCGACTGCTGGTGGCGCTGGGCGTAGAGCCCGAATAGCCCGCGCGGCTTCAGAACTGCACGTCGTCCAGCGCCAGCGCCCCGGCCGCGCCGCTCACGATCGAGTGGCGCAGCGCCGCCGCCTGCGCCAGGATATGGTCGGCGAAAAACCGCGCGGTGCCGATCTTCGCGCCCAGGAATGCGGCATCACCCTCGCCGGCATCGAGCAGCCGACGGGCAGCCAGCGCCGCTCGCGCCAGCTGCCATCCACCCAGCACCACACCGGCAAGCTTCAGATAAAGCACGGAACCCGCGAACACCGCCCGGACATCGCTGCGCGCGGACGCCACAATGAAACTGACCGCTTCCTCGAGCGACTGCGCGCCCGCGGCGAGCGCATTGCGAATGGCGCCCAGGTCGCCATCGTGTCCCTCAAGTTCCTTGAGCGTCTCGCCCATGGCTGCAATGAGGGCGCGCGCCACCGCACCACCGTCGCGCGCGGTTTTACGCCCGATCAGGTCATTGGCCTGGATGGCCGTGGTGCCTTCATAGATGGTAAGGATGCGGGCATCGCGGTAGTACTGCGCGGCGCCCGTCTCTTCGATAAAGCCCATGCCGCCGTGCACCTGCACGCCAAGCGAAGTGACTTCCAGCGACATTTCGGTGGACCAGCCCTTCACGATGGGCACCAGGAACTCATACACCGCCATGTTGCGCTTGCGGGTCTCGGGATCGGCGGCATGGTGCCCCGCATCGCAGGCCGCCGCCGCCACATAGGCAAGCGACCTCGCACCCTCGGTGAGCGCACGCATGGTCATCAGCATGCGCCGGACATCGGGGTGGCAGATGATGGCCACCGGCGCGGCAGAGCCCGCGACGTCGCGACTCTGTACCCGGTCACGAGCATAGGCCACCGCCTTTTGGTAAGCGCGATCGGCAACTGCAACACCCTGCATGCCCACCGCGAAGCGGGCCGCGTTCATCATGACGAACATGTACTCGAGGCCGCGGTTTTCTTCGCCCACCAGATAACCGATCGCCCCCTCGCCCACATCTCCTTTGCCGTCGCCGTAGAGCAGGACTGCCGTGGGGCTCGCCTTGATGCCGAGTTTGTGCTCGATGGACGTGCACCAGACGTCGTTGCGCGAACCGAGCGTGCCGTCTGCGTTGACCAGAAATTTTGGAACGATGAAAAGAGAAATGCCTTTGACGCCTTCAGGCGCCTCCGGGGTGCGGGCTAGCACCAGATGGACGATGTTCTCGGCCATGTCGTGCTCGCCATAGGTGATGTAGATTTTTTGCCCGAAGACGCGATAGGTGCCGTCGGGCTGACCCACTGCACGCGTGCGTACCTGGGCCAGGTCCGAGCCAGCCTGTGGCTCGGTGAGGTTCATGGTGCCGGTCCAGCGGCCCTCGATCATGGGGGGAATGAAGGTGGCCTGCTGCTCGCTGGTGCCGGCAGTGAGCAGGGCTTCAATGGCACCATCGGTGAGCAACGGGCACAGCGCAAATGACAGACTGGCCGCGTTCAGCATTTCAACGCAGGGCGTGCCGATGATCTTGGGCAGGCCCTGCCCGCCAAACTCGACCGGATGCTGAATGCCTTGCCACCCCGCCTGCGCGTAGGCGCGAAATGCTTCGACAAACCCCGGGCTGGTGGTGACCACGCCGTTCTGGAGGCTGGAGGGCTGCAGGTCGGATGGCCAGTTGAGCGGCGCCACCACGCCCTCGTTGAACTTTGCACACTCTTCGAGGACCGCGGTCGCAGTGTCGAGACCCGAGTCTTCAAGACCGGGCAACTGCGAGACCGCATCAATGCCGGCAACATGCTCAAGCGTAAACAGGATGTCTTTCAGCGGAACCGAGTAACTCATGTCGCGTCTCCGGGTGCAGCAGGCGGTGGCAGCGGGAAAGAGGAGTGGACCCGCCGCCTCGATCAGCCGAGTTCCTGAACGATCTCTGGAACGGCCTGGAACAGGTCGCCCACGAGGCCATAGTCGGCCACGCCGAAGATCGGCGCCTCTTCGTCTTTGTTGACCGCGACAATGACCTTGCTGTCCTTCATGCCGGCCAGATGCTGGATCGCGCCCGAAATGCCGATGGCGACATAGAGCTGCGGGGCCACGATCTTGCCGGTCTGCCCGACCTGCCAGTCATTGGGCGCATAGCCCGCGTCGACCGCGGCGCGCGAGGCACCCAGCGCAGCGCCGAGCTTGTCGGCGAGCGGATCGAGAATCCTGAAGTTGTCGGCCGATCCCATGCCGCGGCCTCCCGAGACCACGATCTTGGCGCCCGCGAGTTCGGGACGGTCGGACTTCGCCACCTCGCGACCCACAAAGCTCGAGCGGCCGGTGTCGGCCACCGGAGCGAGCGCTTCGACTGCAGCAGCGCCGCCCTGGCCTGCCGCATCAAAGCCGGTGGTGCGCACCGTGATCACTTTCACCGCATCCGCCGACTGTACGGTGGCGATGGCATTGCCCGCGTAGATGGGACGGGTGAAGGTATCGGGCGAGACCACGCTGATGATGTCGGAGATCTGGGCCACGTCGAGCCTGGCTGCCACCCGGGGCAGGATGTTCTTGCCGTGCGCAGTGGCCGGTGCCAGGATGTGCGAGAACCCCGGGGCCGCTGCAAGCGCCTGCTCAGCCACGTTCTCGGCCAGCTGGTCGGCAAGGTGCGGCGCGTCGGCCACCAGCACGCGGGAGACACCCTGCACCGCAGCCGCGGCCTGCGCAGCAGCAGAACAGCCCGATCCTGCGATCAACACCGCAACCTCACCGCCGCACTGGACTGCCGCGGTGATGGTGTTGAGCGTAGCCGCCTTGAGCGTGGCGTTGTCGTGTTCAGCGATGACCAGTGCTGCCATGTTGCGTTCCTTCGATCTTGCAGGGGTGCGATATGAAAAAAGCGGATTGGAGAGCCGACACAATCAGGGATCAAATCACCTTGGCTTCGTTCTTCAGTTTGTCGACCAGCGCCTTGACGTCGGCCACCTTGATGCCCGCCTTGCGCCCGGGTGGCTCGCTCACCTTGAGGGTGCGCAGCCGCGGCGCGGGGTCGATGCCCAGATCGGCGGGCTTGAGCACATCGAGCTGCTTTTTCTTCGCCTTCATGATGTTGGGCAGCGTGACATAGCGCGGCTCGTTCAGGCGGAGGTCAGTGGTGACCACTGCGGGCAGCGCAATGGACACGGTTTCCAGACCGCCATCGACCTCGCGGGTGACCCTGGCGCGGCCATCAGCGATCTCAACCTTGGAGGCAAACGTGGCCTGGGCCATGTTGCCGAGCGCAGCCAGCATCTGGCCGGTCTGATTGGCGTCATCATCGATCGCCTGCTTGCCCAGAATGACCAGTTGCGGCTGCTCGCGATCACAGACCGCTTTCAGAAGCTTCGCCACCGCGAGCGGCTGAAGCTCGACGTCGGTTTCCACCAGAATGGCGCGATCGGCGCCAATGGCCATGGCGGTGCGCAGCGTTTCCTGGCAAGCCTGCAGTCCGCAGGACACTGCGATGACCTCGGTGGCCACGCCCTTTTCTCTGAGCCTGACCGCTTCCTCGACACCGATTTCGTCAAATGGGTTCATCGACATCTTGACGTTGGCGATGTCGACTCCGGACTGATCGCTCTTGACGCGAACCTTGACGTTGTAGTCGACGACCCGCTTGACGGCTACGAGAACTTTCATGGGAACTCCGGCAGGGGTCCTGTGGCCGGACCCGTCTTTGATTGGAAAACGAACGGCCGGAATTATACGGTGCGCGGGCCGATCGACTCTCGAAGGGCCGTGCACCCGACCCGCGCGCCCCGCACGACCCCATCGACCAGGGTCCGATCGCAACGTCATGCGCTGGACAAGCCCGGGGAGGCCCCCCACAATTCGCGGTCGCTTGCGGGTTGCGCCCCGTCCATTGCCCGACGGTACGCCCCGGCGATCCACTTCCGCGGGCGATCTCGCCGATACCAGGCAGGCACCAATCACCCGAATCACCCCGATTCAGTCAAGGAGACTCAGATGGGAACCATGCTCACCCTCAAAGCGTCGGACGGCGTTTCAATCGGCGCCTACCGTGCCGACCCCGCAGGCAAGTCCCGCGGCGCGCTGATCGTGTGTCAGGAAATTTTCGGCGTGAACCAGCATATCCGTTCGGTATGCGACCGCTATGCGGCGGCTGGCTACACGGCACTCGCCCCGGCATTCTTCGACCGCGCCGAGTCGAACGTGCAACTCGGTTACACCCCGGATGACATCGCGCGGGGCCGCTCGATCATGCAGAAGCTGCAACTCGACAACGCCGTCCTGGACGTCAAGGCGGCGGTCGCGCTGCTCGCGCCGGTCGGCAAGATCGGTATCGTCGGCTACTGCTGGGGCGGTACGGTGGCGTGGGCAGCAGCCACCCGCGTTGACGGACTCGCCTGCTCGGCGCCGTACTACGGCGGCGGCATTGCCGGCCTAGCCTCAGAGAAAGCGCGCTGCCCGGTGGAAATGCATTTCGGTGAGACCGACCACGCCATCCCCATGACCGATGTCGACAAGGTTCGGGCCGCACAGCCCGGCATCACGGTCTATGTTTACCCGGCTGGTCATGGCTTCAACTGCGATGAGCGGGGATCTTTCGACGCCGCCAGCGCGAAACTGGCCACCGAGCGCACGCTCGCCCAGCTCGCCCGCCACGTCGGCTGAGCAACCTGTGGGGGCGCTGCGTCGCCGCATGGGGGCGCTGCGTCGCCGCATGGGGGCGCTGCGTCGCCGCATGGGGGCGCTGCGTCGCCG
>RFXC01000511.1 GCA_009921765.1 Betaproteobacteria bacterium
GGCCGTCCTTCGCGCGCGGCGACGATTTCCGCAATGGCCGATTCACCCGTGCCCTTGATCGCGCCCAACCCATAGCGGATGGTTTTTTCATCCACCGGCACAAAGCGATAGCTGCCCAGGTTGATGTCCGGTCCGAGCAGCTTCAGGCCATTGCTGCGACTGTCCTCCACCAGGCCATGCGCCTTGTCGGTGTCATCCATCACCGCCGACAAGTTGGCGGCCATGAAGGCGGCCGGATGATGCGCCTTGAGATACGCCGTCTGATAGGCCACCAGCGCATAGGCGGCTGCATGCGACTTGTTGAAGCCGTAGCCGGCGAACATCTCCATCAAATTGAACAAGTCGTCAGCGACCACCTCGCTCACGCCACCCTTGCAGGCGCCCTCGACGAAGCTGCTGCGCTGCTGCGCCATCTCCTCGGGCTTTTTCTTGCCCATGGCCCGCCGCAGCAAATCAGCCGCGCCAAGCGAATAACCGCCGATCACCTGGGCGATCTGCATCACCTGTTCCTGGTACACCATCACGCCATAGGTCTGGCCGAGAATGGATTCCAGGCGCGGATCGAGATACGACACCTGCTGCCGGCCATGCTTGCGGTCGATGAAATCCGGAATCAGATCCATCGGTCCCGGGCGATACAAGGCCACCAGGGCGATGATGTCCTCGAAGCGATCGGGCCGCGCGCGCTTGAGCAAGTCGCGCATGCCGCGCGATTCAAACTGGAACACGGCACCGGTATTGGCACTGGCGAACACCGCATAGGCACGCGCATCGTCCAGCGGCAGGGTTTCCAGCACGATCTCGGGCTGACCCATGTCACGCAGATAGCGCAGCGTCCAGTCCAATATGGTGAGCGTGGTGAGCCCGAGGAAATCGAACTTCACCAGGCCGATGGCCTCGACATCATCCTTGTCCAGTTGCGACACCACGCTGTCCGAGCCCTGCGCCGCATACAGCGGGCAGAAGTCGGTGAGCTTGCCCGGCACGATCAGCACACCGCCGGCATGCATGCCGACGTTGCGCGTCATGCCCTCGAGCTGTCCGGCCAGGGCCAGCAGCTCGCGTGTCTCTTCATCGTTGCGTTCGCGTTCAGCCAGCAGCGGCTCCATTTCGCGCGCCGCGGCCAGGGTGATGAGCTTGCCGGGCTGGAACGGGATCATCTTGGCCAGCTCGTCGGTGCGACCGTACGACCACTCCATCACCCGTCCGACATCGCGCACCACCGCCTTGGCCGCCATGGTGCCGAAGGTGGCGATCTGCGACACCGAATCACGACCGTATTTGTCGCGCACATACTCGATCACCCGGTCGCGACCGTCCTGGCAGAAGTCGATGTCGAAGTCGGGCATGGACACCCGCTCCGGATTCAGAAAGCGCTCGAACAGCAGGTCGTAGCGCAGCGGATCCAGATCGGTGATGCCCAGCGAATAGGCCACCAGCGAACCGGCGCCGGAGCCGCGCCCCGGGCCGACCGGCACACCGTTGCGCTTGGCCCAGTTGATGAAGTCGGCCACGATCAGGAAGTA
>RFXC01000512.1 GCA_009921765.1 Betaproteobacteria bacterium
AGGACTGCAAGTACTGCGCGACCTACGACATTGGTCGTGCAGCCGCGATCCAACTGAAAGATCCGCAAACCTGGCTGGGCAAGACACTCGATGTGATTGGCTGGCAGGGTGACCTGTCACAGGTGGCCGCAGCCCTGTCCAGGGTGAGCGGCGTGCCCGTTAAGGCCAAGCTGGCCATGCCCATCTTTTTGCGCCGTCTGTTTCTCAAAGATTTGCACCACATGTTCCTGTACTACGAGGTGCACAAGGGCCCGCGCGGCACGCCCGAGGCGTTTAAAACAATCGTGCCAGATGCGCTTTCGGCTGAAGACTGGTTCCGCTTTCATGGCTGCTACGCGAACGGCGAAAAAATTGCCGCAGACGTGTAGCGGCGCGGCTTGCGCGCCATGTTTTGCAGAACCGTGATCTGATTCATCCCATGTCGACTCTACGACCCATCACCACGCGCAGCGCTGGCCACCGCCACGGCCCGATCACCCGGTTGATCAGCCCCGGCGCACAAGGGGCCCTCACCAAGCCCTTCGTCTTTCTGGACTACGTGGAGGCCCCGGCCGGCGCAGGGCCTCGGTTTGGTTTTCATCCGCATTCGGGCATCGCGACGCTCACCTTTCCGCTGACTTTTGACGTGGAGCACGAGGCCTCGACGGGCCAAGTCGACGCCGTTCAGCGCGGGGGCTTGGAGTGGGTCTTGGCCGGCGAGGGAGTTTGGCACCGCGGGCGCGTCACCAGCACCGAGCCCGTCGCGGGGTTCCAGCTGTGGTTGTCCATGCCGCCCTCGCACGAATTGGCCGAACCCCACACGCGATTCATACAGCCTGATGAGGTGCCGAAGGCCGGCCCGGTGACTTTGCTGCTTGGCTCGCATGGTCACGTGGCAAGCCCCCTGCAGACGCCGCTCGATGTGACTTTGCTGTGGGTGGAACTGGCGGCGGGCCAGACATGGCACTACACGCCGCAAGTGGGTCAGCACGTTGCCTGGTGCTTCACTCAGCGTGGCGATGTTGAAGTCAGCGGCGAACGACTGAACCGGGAACTCGCTATTTTTGAAGAGGGCGAGGGTGCGCTGAACTTTCATGCGGTGACCCAATGCGCTTTCATGCTTGGTTTGGCCGTCAAACATTCAAATGACCTGGTTCTCGGCACGCACTCGGTGCACACCTCGGAGCAAAGCCTGATGGCTGGGCAACGACGCATTGCGCAAATCGGGGAGGCCTTGCGGGCCAGCGGCAAGCTCTGAAGGGGAGTTTGAATCCCCGACGCCCGTCAACGCAAGGTCTGGTCAAGAAAATCTCGCACGCGCCTTCTTGCGGCCTGGTTTGCTTCAGGATCTGATCGCAGGGTGCGCACCTGTCGTGACACATGCACCGAGCAGCAAGCAGGCGGATAAGGCCGCGAGGGGTTTTATCATGTCAACAAGTTCAAGACACGGTCAAGTGCGAGCCGTGTGAGCCGCAGGTCGCTGTCAAGGGCTGCGGCGATGCAGCAGAGGGTGTCAACCCA
>RFXC01000513.1 GCA_009921765.1 Betaproteobacteria bacterium
GCCTGATCTTTGGTGCGCGGATCTCCTTGATGGTGGGGTTCGGGGCGGCGCTGATCGCGGGAACCATCGGCTCGGTGATCGGTATTCTCGGCGGCTACTTCGGCGGGCGTGTCGATTCGGTTGTCGTCTATCTCATCAATGTGAAACTCGCCCTGCCGGGCCTGCTGATCGCCCTGTCGCTGGTGAGCATCGCGGGCGGCTCGGTGGGCGCGCTGGTGTTGATTTTGGGTTTCCTGACCTGGGATCGTTATGCGGTGGTCACCCGCAGCGTCGCCCAGCAATTGCGGGGCAGCGACTTCATCACCGCCGCCCGCGCCGTGGGCGCCTCGCAGACGCGCATCATCCTGGGCGAGCTTTTGCCCAATGTGATGAACCAGATCATCGTCATCGCCAGCCTTGAGATCGCCATCGTGATCCTGATCGAGGCGGCGCTGTCCTTTTTGGGCCTTGGCGTGAAGCCGCCGGAACCCTCGTGGGGCCTGATGATCGCGGAAGCCCGCAGTTTCATGTTCTTCAAGCCCCATATGATCGCCATCCCCGGATTCGCCATTTTCCTGCTTGTCATCGCTATCAACATGGCGGGCGATGGCTTGCGCGACGTCACCGCCCCCGAAGGGCGGAACTAGGAGGTGGCGATGGACATGAGCGCGCCCCCGACCGACCGTCCCATCCTCAGCGTCGAAGGCATGTGCGTGGATCTCGCCGTGCCTTCCGGCCAATTGCATGCGGTGCGCGGGGTGGATTTCTCCGTGAATCCGCGCGAAACCTTCTGCATCGTTGGCGAATCAGGCTGCGGCAAGACGATGACCTCGCTCGCCCTGATGCGACTGCTGCCCGCCAGCGCGCGCCTCAGCGCAACCCGCATGGAATTCGACGGGCTGGACCTGCTGACGCTCGGGGCGCGCGAGATGTCGGCCTTGCGCGGCGACCGTCTAGGGATGATCTTTCAGGATCCCATGACCTCCCTGAATCCCGTCTACACGATTGGCGACCAGATGGAGGAGGTCTATCTGCGCCACCGCGTCGCCACCCGAAAAGAGGCGCGTGAAAGGGCCGAATATCTGCTGCAGCGCGTGGGCATCATGTCGCCCGAGCTGCGGCTGCGGCAATTCCCCCACCAACTCTCGGGCGGCCTGCGCCAGCGCGTGATGATCGCCATGACGCTCATGTGCGAGCCCCGGCTGATCATCGCCGACGAGCCTACCACCGCGCTCGACGTGACCGTGCAGGTGCAGATTCTGCAACTGCTGGCGCGGCTGCAGCAGGAGTTCGGCATGGCGATCATTCTGATCACCCATAATCTGGGGATCGTGGCGCGCATGGCTGACCGGCTCGCGGTCATGTATGCGGGCAAGATCATCGAGACCGGCGGCGCCGTGGAAGTCTTCACCAATCCTCAGCATCCCTATACGCGGGGACTGTTGCGATGCATGCCAGGCTATGGCGGGGATCGCCGCCTAGGCTCGATCCCCGGTCTGGTCCCTTCCCTCATCGGCGAG
>RFXC01000514.1 GCA_009921765.1 Betaproteobacteria bacterium
GCCTGACTCCCCACCCCTGATGAAGCGCGATATCGAGATTCTCTCGGTCACCTACCTGCGTGGCCCGAACATGTGGTCCTACCTGCCAGCCATGGAGGCGCTGATCGACATTGGCGAGCTCGAAGACTGGCCGTCAGACAAGGTCCCCGGACTGCCCGAGCGGCTGGAAAGCTGGCTCCCCACGCTGATCGAACACCGTTGCAGCTATGACGAGCGCGGCGGCTTCCTGAAGCGCCTGCGCGAGGGCACCTGGCCAGGCCACATCATGGAGCACGTCACGCTCGAACTGCAGTCGCTTGCCGGCCTGCCAGGCGGATTCGGGCGCGCCCGCGGCGTTGACGTGCGCGGCCGCTACAAGGTGATCGTCACCCTGTGGGAAGACACGGTAACGCTGCGCGCGATGCAGCTCGCGCGCGAGCTGGTGCTCGCCGCCTACGACGATCGTAGCTTCGACCTTCACGCGGCGGTTGACGAGTTGCGCGACATTGCCGACTCCAATTGTCTGGGCCCCAGCACTGCGGGCATCGTGAAAGCCGCCGAGCTTCGCGGCGTGCCTGCCATCCGCTTGAACGATGGCAACCTTGTGCAGCTCGGCTACGGGCGAAACCAGCGCCGCATCTGGACCGCTGAAACCGACCGCACCAGCGCCATCGCCGAGGGCATTTCGCGCGACAAGCAGCTCACCAAGACCCTGCTGGCAGCCTGCGGCGTGGCGGTACCTCCGGGTCGAATGGCGAGCAGCGCCGACGACGCCTGGGCCGCAGCCGAGGACATCGGCGTACCGGTGGTGGTCAAACCCTACGACGGCAATCACGGCCGGGGGGTCTGTCTCAATCTCGGCACTCGCGAGCAGGTGCTCGCCGCCTATCCGGTGGCCGCGGCAGAAGGAAGCGGCGTCATTGTCGAAAAATACATGACGGGCAACGAGCATCGACTGCTGGTGGTGGGTGGGCGGCTTGCCGCTGCCGCTCGCGGCCTGCCCGCCTGGGTCACCGGCGACGGTCAACAGACCATCCGCGAACTGATCGATTCGCAGCTCAACTCCGACCCGCTCCGGGGCGGAACCGGCTGGAGCGACGCCCCTCTCAACCGTGTCGGCATCGACTCCGCCACCCGACTCGACCTGGCCAGCCAGGGCTTTGAGCCCGATTCAGTCCCGGGCGATGGCGTGCGCGTGCTGGTGCAGCGAAACGGCAATGTCTGCTTTGACTGCACCGCGCTCGTTCATCCCGATACCGCCCGTCAGGCGGTGCTTGCGGCACGCGTTGTCGGTCTCGATATCGCTGGCGTCGATCTGGTGGCCAACGATATCGCGCAGCCGCTTGCCGAGCAGGGCGGCGCAATCGTTGAAGTCAACGCAGGTCCGGGCCTGTCCACCCATCTGCGCCCGCCCGGCCTGCCACCCAAGCCGGTTCCCGAGATGATCATCGAGCATCTCTTTGGCGCCGCTGACGACGGCCGCATTCCCGTG
>RFXC01000515.1 GCA_009921765.1 Betaproteobacteria bacterium
TGGTTGGTGAGCCGGAGCGCTCCGGCTGCGTTCACAATCTGACCGCGCACATAAATATCCTGCGGCGCATCCGGCAGATTGAAACCTGCGAGCGTGGTGTACCAGGATTTCGGATAGGCATCCTGGGTGATGTCGATGACGCTGTCGGCCGCCGAAGGCTCACCACTCAAGGGGAAGCCATTGAACCAGACCGCGCCGGGATCGAGCACGACACGACTTCCATCTGCCCCCCGCTCGGTGATCCCGTTCTGGCGGATGCTGATATCGGTGATTTCCATGCCAAACGGCGTGTTGTTCACCACCTTGATGCTGGCGTCGCCATGCGCAAGGATGCGCCCCGCGTCAACACCCGAGGCAATGCCTTCAACCGATCCGTCGCTCGCCAGAATGTGTACCAGCCCTGGTGCAGCCTGAATGGTGGGCATGCGCAGGAACAGCAGATCGAGCTTGTCGCGCGCAACAACCGTCCCCGCGGGGGCTGAACTGTCAGTCAGCCCCAACTTGCCAAGCTGCTCGTTGATTTTGGTCAGAAGCGCCTGATAGTGCGCGATCGCCTGTGCATTGCCAGCATGGCTCTGCATCCAGCCCAGGACCTTGGCCCGATCCTCGAACAGGTTGTTGGCGAGGTTGGCATAGCTGAGCTTGGGCAGGGGCAGGTCCTTGGGCTTGACCATGTAAAAGTCATCGCTCAATTCCTTGGCAAAAATTGCACCCTTGTCGCTCCTGGTCACCGTCATCGCCTTCCAGCTTTGCACGTCGGAATAGGTTTCTGTGGACGGATTGATGGTCGCGTCACCGCCGGTCCGCAGATACCAGCGGCCGTCTGCCGTCCGTACGGTTTCACCCGCACGGACTGCGAGCGCCGTATCGCTCAACGTTGGCGCGTGGGTGGGCGATACCGGCTTCCAGCGTGTGGCGTCGGTGTAGTCCTCTGCCTCAAGTACAAAACTGTCTTCGGTAATGTCGGCACCCGGGGAGAAGATATAGGCCTGCCCCGGCGTACCCGCCTTGAAATTGCCCGGCACCAGCTCAACGATGGAGCCCGACGCGATGGCGAGCGACACATCCTCCAGATCGAGTGCGGCGTAGTGATACTGCTGCGCTTCATCGAGTCCCAGCGCCGACTTTTCCGACGAAGTCAGATCGGTGCCCACCCGGCTGGTAGCGAGCTTCTCGACCCCATTCACCACATACGGCAGCAGCTGCACCAGCGTGCGGTAGTTGATGCCGGCTTCCACCCTGGCTTGATCGCCGACCTCAACATGGTTGATGCGGCTATCGAGCGTCTCCCTGAACGGCTCGAAAATCACCGGGGCAGGCGCCACGATCAAACCGGCTACCTTTGCCCGCTTGCCGCTTGCAATCCCCGGCTGAGCCAACATCGATACATTGCCAATCGCCCTCACCGAACTGGTGCCGCTCAAGTCGATGACATTGCGTTCGGTCACCTTGGAAGTGCCGAGCGGTTTT
>RFXC01000516.1 GCA_009921765.1 Betaproteobacteria bacterium
GGCGGTCAGCCTCCCGCCGGTTTTAGGCGGCTTTCCGTTCGGGGGCGGGTTTCTTCAGCAGGAGCCGCAGGGGCTCCATGTTGAGATAGCGGTTGCCGTCGATCCATTCCTCGTGGGTCTCGACCGCGAGGGCGCGAAGCAGCCGCAGGCAGCAGGCCTCGTCGGTGAAGATCCGCACGATGTGGGTGCGGCGTTTGAACTCCTGGTTGAGCCGTTCGAGCATGTTGGTCGACTTGAGGTGCTTATGGTGGGCCTGCGGCAGCCGGTAGAAGGTGAAGGTTTCCTCGATGTTGGCCTCCACCCATTCGGCGAACTTCGGGTGCTTGTCCTGCCATCGGCTGAGCCAGGCGCGCAGATCGGTGCGCGCCTCGGTCGCATCGCGCCGGTCGTAAAGCCAGCGCAGTTCCTGCAGGCAGGCCGGATCGGCGGAGCGAGGCAGGTGGTCCAGCGCGTTGCGCAGGAAGTGCACGTAACAGCGTTGCCACAGCGCGGTCGGCAGCACTTCGGCCACGGCCTGCTTGAGCCCTTCGTGCTGGTCGGTGACCACGAAGTGCACGCCGCTGAGGCCGCGTTGCTTGAGCCCGATCAGGAAGTCGCGCCACGCCGTGAGGCTCTCCCGGCCGGCTAGCGCAACCCCGAGCACCTGGCGCTGACCGTCCCAATCTATCCCGATGGCCACGAGCACCGCACGACTGCGGATGACACCCGTTTCGCGCACCCGTTCGTAACGCGCGTCGAGCATGACGTACGCAAACTCCTCGGTCAGCGGCCGCGTCATGAACCGTTCCAACTCTTCATCGAGCTGCACCGTGATCGACGACACCGTGCTCGCGCTGAAACCGTGGCCACACAGCTCCTCGGTGATGGCGCGCACCTTGCGCGTCGAGACGCCCTGCACGTACATCTCGGCCAGCGCCAGCAGCAGCGCCTTTTCGCTGCGCTGGTAGCGCGCAAAGACCTCCGTGCGAAACAGGCCGCCGCGATCCTGCGGCACCCGCAGTTCCAGCGTGCCGACCCGCGTCGTCAGCTTACGCCCGTAGTAGCCGCTGCGGTAGCCCTTGCGTTCGCTCGTGCGTTCGCCCTTGGCGGCCTCCAGCGCCTCATCCATCTCCGCTTCGAGCACCTGTTGCACGCTGGTCTCGAGCAACGCGCGCAGCGCGTCGTCGCCGGTCAAAAGCTCCAGCATTTGCTCGCGCATGGTCTTCGCCTTGGTCATGTCCTTCGTCGGACGGGTCATGGTTTTTCCTTCGTTGGTGGTTTTTGGCTTCATCACCAAACCACCTACCATGATCCGTCTTTTTGCTGAACTTTTCGGACACTATCCGAGCTTCGCCAAGGCTCGAGGGAGGACAGTTCGGTCGCTGACGGCGGGTTCCTGCGATCGGGATGGTCGTGGCCTCGGGGCGCTTGATCTGACGGCGGTCAAGCGCAGCGCGTTTTGGGGAGCTTAGGGGAGAAACGCTTGGCGCG
>RFXC01000517.1 GCA_009921765.1 Betaproteobacteria bacterium
CGCGCGAGGCGCGCCCCGCCCCGACGATGCGCCTCAATCCCGAGGTCGACGATCTGTTCGGCTTTCGCTACGAGGATTTTCAGCTGGCGGACTACGATCCGCATCCGGCAATCCGCGCGCCAATCGCGGTATGACCGCAGCATCGGTGGTTCTGGTGGCGGCCCTGGCGCGCAATCGCGTCATCGGCCTGAACAACGACATGCCCTGGCATCTGCCGGAGGATCTGCGCCATTTCCGGCAAATCACCAGCGGACATAAAGTCGTGATGGGTCGCAAGACCTTCGAGGCCATCCTGCAGGCACTGGGCAAGCCGCTGCCCCAGCGCGAGAACGTGGTGCTCACACGCGCCGAGGGCTTTCATCATCCCGGCTGCTCGGTGGTGCATTCGCTATCGCAGGCCTTGCAGCCCAGCAGCAGTCATCCGGGGCCGGTGCTGGTGATCGGCGGCGGAGAAATCTACGCCCAGTGCCTGCCCCTGGCCGACGCGCTGTGGCTGACCGAGATCGATGCCGAGTTCACCGGTGACGCGTGGTTCCCGGCGTTTGATCCCGCGCAGTGGCAGGAAACCTCGCGCCAGGCGCATCGCTCGGCCAGCAATGATCTGCCCTATGCCTTCGTGGAATATCGGCGCAAGGCCGGCGGCGCGAGCTAACCCCGGCAACGATGCTCGGTGCGCTAGACCTTGCGCACGCAGTCGACAAACCACTTCGGGCGGCCATCAGCACCGGCCGGCTCCTCCACCAGGCCGTGAATATCGGTCTCGAAGCCGGGGAACTGATGGTTGAACTCGCGTGCGAATTGCAGGTAACGCACGATATTGGCGTTGAAGCGCTCGCCCGGGATCAATAGCGGAATGCCCGGCGGGTAGGGGGTCAGCATGACGCTGGTGATACGCCCTGCCAGATGGTCGATTTCCACACGGTCGATCTCGCGATGCGACATGTAGGAGAAGGCATCGGAAGGCTTCATCGCCGGCTGCATGTCGGACAGATACATCTCCGTGGTGACGCGGGCCACATCATTGGTGCGATACATGCCATGGATCTGCTCGCACAGATCGCGCAGCCCCATGCGCTCATAGCGCGGAAACTTCTGGCAGAACTCCGGCAGCGCACGCCAGATCGGCTGATTCTTGTCGTAATCGTCCTTGAACTGCTGCAAGGCCGTCACCAGCGTATTCCAGCGCCCTTTGGTGATGCCGATGGTGAACATGATGAAGAACGAATACAGACCGGCTTTCTCGACGATCACGCCGTGCTCGGCCAGATATTTGGTCACGATGGAGGCGGGAATGCCGGTTTTGGCGAACTTGCCCGAAACATCCAGGCCGGGGGTGATGACCGTTGCCTTGATCGGATCCAGCATATTGAAGCCGGGCGCGAGGTTGCCGAAGCCATGCCACTTCTCGCTGGACTTGAGCATCCACTCATCGCGCGGGCCGATGCCATCGTGCG
>RFXC01000518.1 GCA_009921765.1 Betaproteobacteria bacterium
CAGGCGTCTTCGAAGCTGCGCTACACGGGCCCGCTCACCTCCGTCACGCTCACCCTGTCATCCACCACGCCTTCCACGGTGCCGGGCCAAACCACGGTGACCGGCATTCAGCTGGCCGAGCCGGTGCAGCCGCAGGGCGTTCGCCTGTCGATTCCCACCGCAATTTATGTGACACCTGGCGCGCCGGCCCCGATTCGGCTGGGCACCACGCCGTTCACGACCACCGAGACGGGCTCAATCTCGATCGAGATCGAGGCCGAGCGCCAGTTCCTCACGATCGACGGCGTGAAGCCTGCGAGTGCCGCCACGGCATGGCCAACGACCGCTCAATCCGTCAGCACGACGGCTGGCACCGCCGTCACGATCACCGAGGGCACGAGCTTCCTTCGCACTGACGGCGTTTCCCGCAATGCCACCCGCTTTACGGGCACTGCCGCAGCATTGAACGCGCTGTTCAATACGGTGGGCGAAGTCTGGTACGACACGATCGATGGCAGCGTGCTTCGCATTCGCACGGCGGGTTCAATGGAGGCGCTTGCCGCCATCTCGCTGATTCAGGTGAGCGCGAGCGCCACGACGGTGTCGGGGCCGAGTGCGGTGTCCATAGCACTCCCGGAAAAAGTCACGATCACGAGTGGTGTGCAGTCACAGGTCAAGCTGCCCAGCGTGTTCACCAGCACCAGCCCTGGCGCCGAATACACGCTCGAGCTGAGTGCGAATCAAGGCCTGCTCGCAACGCCCACGCTGACCGTTGGCACAAACGTGGGTGGCGTCACGCTGCTGGCGGGCTCCACCAGCACGCTGGTGAAGCTGCAGGGTACGGCCGCCAGCCTGAACAGTTATCTGACAAGCGACAAGCTGCGCTTCACCCGCACGGGAGTGGGCACACTCGCCTCGCTAGGGCTGAAACTCATCAACGGCGATGGCTTGCGCAGTGCCGCAGCAACGCTTTCGCTCCAGGCCGCCGTCCGCACAGAGACCCAGGGCTATGGTGGAGCGATGGTGCTGCCCAAGACGCTTCTGGCTACTCCAGGAGCGTTGCTGCCGATCACGCTGGCTAGCGATGCTTTCGAGGCGGCAGCGGGCTGGATAACCGTTGAAATCGAGGCCCCGCGTTCGGCGTTTTCAATTACCGGCATGACGGACCCGGTCGCCACGATCGGCGCGATATCGGGCGTCAATGTTCAGTCGGCCAGCATCACGCCCGCCGGTGGCGGCGCGTCGGTTCCAGTAACGCGGTTTACCGGCACGTCGGCAAACGTCAATGCATTGTTCAGCACGCCCGGGCAGGTGCTACTCAACACCACCGGGATCAGCACGCTGAAGCTGCGGTTGGCGGGCAGTGAAGCGAGCATCACGATCACGACCAAGACGGCGGAGGATGTCGGGTACGGGGCGTCGATCACCTTGCCGCAGGCGTTCTTGGTGTCGTCGGGAACC
>RFXC01000519.1 GCA_009921765.1 Betaproteobacteria bacterium
GGGCCAGACGCCAGACTGGGTGGAGCGTTGCGTGGTGGTATCGGGCTTTTTCGATGATTATGACCATGCGGCGGCTGTAGCGGGCATTGATCCGACGCAAGTGGCGAAGCAAGGTCCAATAGGTCTGGGAGTAGAAGCTGCCGGAAGGCGGGAGAGTGCAGAGCTTGACGTCACGCAGGCGCATCGCTCCGAAGTGCGCGGATCCCCTGAAATCTGGGCCGGTTGCGATGTTAGTCTGCGGCTTTAGAAAGAGCCCAGACCATGAAAGGCAAACGACACGCGACGGAACAGAAGATCCGCATTTTGCGGGAGGCCGACGGCGGCAAGAACATCGTGGAGGTGTGCAAGGAGCATAATATCTCCGAGGTCACGTTCCACCGTTGGAAGCGGCAGTTTGGCCAACTCGACGTCAACGAGGCGAAGCGGATGAAGGAATTGGAACGTGAGAACGCCGAGCTGAAGAAAATGCTCGCGGATTCGCTCCTGAAGAACCGTGTACTGGAGGCGGTAAACGCAAAAAAATGGTGAGCCCGGAGCACAAACGACGGATGGTCACCTTCGTGGTCGAAGGCTACCTGTGCTCCGGGCGGGCCGCGTGCCGGGCTTTGGGCCTGGCGCGGTCGACCTTCCAGTATCGGATGCGGCCGCCGACGGCGGAGCGCACCCGGCTGGTGAAGCGTCTGCACGAACTGTCGCGGAAGCACCCCCGTGACGGTTTCCGCCGGATCGCGGTGAAGCTGCGCCAGGAAGGCTTCCAAGTTGGCCGCAAGCAGGTGCAGAACCTGCGGCGAGCCGAAGGCCTGCGGGTGCCGCCGTCCCGGCGGCATGTGCCCCGCCGAGGCAGATCCACCGGGCTGCCCGTGCAAGCGAACCATCGTGGCCATGTGTGGACTTGGGATTTTATCGCCGATACCACGGTGCATGGCGGCGCCCTGCGCATGCTCACCGTACTCGATGAGTATACCAAGGAAGTGCATGTGCTGCGGCCCGAGCGTCGGATCGGTTCGGCCGACGTCATCCGACTGGTGCAGGCGGCCATCACGCAGCACGGCGCGCCTGAGTTCATCCGCTCCGACAACGGCCCGGAGTTCATCGCGAAGGAACTCCAACGCTGGCTGGCTGCGCAGAACATCAAGACCATCTACATCACTCCGGCGAGCCCTTGGGAGAACGGCTTTGTCGAGTCGTTCCACTCCCGCTTCCGCGACGAATGCCTCAACCGCGAGCAGCTTTGGACCCTGACCGAGGCCCGCGTCGTGATCGAAGACTTCCGCCTTGAATACAACACCGAGCGGCCACACAGCTCGCTTGGCTATCTTTCTCCGCAACGCTTCGTCGCGGAAAAATGCTCATCAATCCCAGGCTCCGGGCCGGACCGCCAAGCCGGTCCGTCCCTCCGCCTGGGATTGCCAACCACCACCGCAGTCATCACATCCACCA
>RFXC01000520.1 GCA_009921765.1 Betaproteobacteria bacterium
CCATGGCACATCGATATCAACCAGCAGACCCACGTCTGCTCCGGGTAGTACCGCGGCCGGATCAAAGCCCGAAAAACACGGCGACCGGCGCGAGATGCCCAAAGCGCTGGGCATGTAATCGACCACGCGAATTCCGCACAGAACGGCGAGTTCCTCGATCGCTGCCACCGCCTCGGCGCGTCGCCCGGCGTACGACGTGATCAGGACCGGGCGCTCGGCTGCGATCAGTCGGTCGGCGATCAGCGCAGCCCGGGCATCGTCAACCCCGCCAAGCCGAGCCGGCCCATAGCGAAGAGCATCGAAATGCTGGTCTGCCGGAACGGCTGGCGACTCGGCCAGCACCTCGCGCGGCAGTGTCATGTACACCGGACCGGGCGGATCGGAATGCATGACGCTGTGCGCGCGCCGCAGCGCCTCGCGCGCCACCACAGCGGTCGGCAGGTTGTATTCCCACTTGACATACGGTCGTACCAGACTGCCGATGTCGAAGGGGTCCTGGATGAAGTGCACATAGTTGTCCCGCGACCCAGGGAGCTCACCGCGCAGGGTGTACGGCGCCTTGCCCGCCATCAGCAAGGCTGGAAGCCGCGCGCGCTGCAGGTTGTGCGCGCCCATCGACGAATTGGCCGTGCCGGAATCGACGTGAACCAGCACACCCTGCCCTTGACCAGTGACCGCCGCATAGCCTGCGGCCATGTGGACCGCCACATTTTCGTGGGGACAGAGAACCACCTCTGGGAGCGGACGCCCCGCCGCACGGAACCGCGCCATCTCCTCGATCAGGCTCACATGATCGGTACCCATGTTGGCAAACAGGCAACGAATGCCCAGGTCGGTAAGCCCTTCCAAGAAATGCGCTGCACCCGTGGCGGGCGCAGGGGCCGATGGAAGATCGGAGGGTGAAGCCGATGGCCGCGCTGAGGCGGCAGCGGAACTCGGGGCGTTCAAGACGGTCTCCGGATCGGAAAACGATGGAGCGCGACTCTATCGCGTCCGAGGGCCGAAGGCGAGGTGCACGAGGATTTGACAGGGCGATTGCCCATCGGAGACAGTGGCGGGCCACGCTCCCAAGCTGCGTCCATGTCTCTTCGCGAACACTTTCTGCTCGACCCCGGGCTCACCTTTCTCAATCACGGCTCCTTCGGCGCCTGCCCGCGCGAAGTCCTCGAGGCACAGTGGCGCTGGCAACTTGAGATGGAACGCAATCCAGTTGATTTTCTCGGACGGCGTTCAGCCGAACTGCTTTTCGATGCGCGGTCGGTACTTGCCGCCGAACTGGGAGCGCGCGCCGAAGATCTCGTCTTTCTGCCGAACGCCACCACCGGCGTCAACATGGTGGCGCAGTCGCTCGCGTTGTCACCGGGTGACGAGGTGCTGGCAACCGACCTCGAATACGGCGCCTGCGAGGCGACCTGGGAGCGGATGTGTGCAAAGCATGGT
>RFXC01000053.1 GCA_009921765.1 Betaproteobacteria bacterium
GCTGAGCGGGAACGGGTCGGTCGGGCGATCGAGGACTTGCAGCAACGCCTCGAGCGCCTGATGCGCCAGGTCGTCGGCTGGCGCCGCGAGCGTCGATCTTCGCTGCGACAGCTCAATCGGGAGGTGACGGTGATTGCGGTGGGCAACCTGGTGGACGATCTGATCCGGCAGTATTTGCCCATGCCCGAGGTGGTCGACCATCTCGTTGCGCTACAACGCGATGTGATCGACAACGCCGAGCTGTTTCAACCGACGGGCGAGGGCGCGGCGCCCGACTGGGTTGCGATTCAGAGCGATGGCGCTGCGCCGGCCCGACGCTATCAGCTCAATGTGCTGGTCACCCATGCCCGGCATGCGGGGGCTCCGGTGATCGTCGAGGAAAACCCCGGGCTCACCAATCTGTTGGGGCGGGTCGAATACCTCGCGCGCTTCGGTGCGCTCATCACCGACTTCGGCATGATCAAGCCTGGTGCCATGCATCGCGCCGCGGGCGGGTATCTGCTGCTCGATGCACGGCGGGTGCTGCAGCAGCCCTTCGCCTGGGATGCGCTCAAACGTACGCTCTTCACACGGGAAATCCGTATCGAATCGGTGGGCCAGCAGATGGGTCTTGCCAGCACGGTCACGCTCGAACCCCAGCCCGTGCCCTTTGATGCCAAGGTCGTCCTGTTTGGCGATCGGTCGCTCTACATGCTGCTGCAGAGCCTCGATCCCGATTTCGGGCAGCTATTCAAGATTGCGCCGGAGTTCGGTCAGGTCACCGATCGAACGCCGGATTCGATCGCCCGCTATGCGCGCTGGATGCGCGCCGCGGCTGCTGCCGCTGGCCTTCGGCCGTTTGGCGCGGACGCGCTCGCGAGGGTGATTGACTGGTCCTCGCGGTTGGCTGAAGACGCTGGAAAGCTGAGCCTGGAAACGCGCCGGATCCAGGATCTGCTGGTCGAGGCTGATCAGTGGGCGGCGCGGCGCGGCGCGGTTCAGGTGACGCAAGCCGACGTGATGGCGTCGCTTTCAGCTCGCCGCGTGCGTAGCGGCGAAATCAGGCGTCGAGTACAGGGCGAGATCCTGGCGCAAACGCTTCTGATCGATACCGACGGCGCCCGCGTCGCGCAGGTCAACGGTCTTGCCGTGATGGCGCTGGGCGAACACAGCTTCGGGCTCCCTGCGCGAATCACGGCGACCACCCGGCTTGGTGACGGATCGCTGATCGACATCCAGCGTGAAGCGCAACTCGGCGGGCCGATGCATTCCAAAGGCGTGATGATTCTGGCGGCCTATCTGTCGGCCCGTTACAGCATGCGCGAGCCTCTGTCGCTCTCCGGTTCGCTGGTGTTCGAGCAGACCTATGCGGAGGTCGACGGTGACTCGGCCTCGCTCGCCGAACTGTGCGCGCTGTTGTCATCGCTTGCGGGCTTGCCACTGCGCCAGGGGTTTGCTGTGACTGGCTCAGTCAATCAGCACGGCGAGGTGCAGGCGATTGGCGCGGTGAACGAGAAGATCGAAGGCTTTTTCGACGTCTGCGAGGCGCGCGCCGCGCAGACCGGCGACCCCGCTCGCGCGCGGCCGGTCAATGGGGTCGTGATTCCGGCTGCGAACGTGAAGCATCTGGCGCTTCGTGACGAGGTGGTCGAGGCCGTGCGTACCGGCCGCTTTCTGGTCGTGGCGGTCAGCACGGTGGATGAGGCGCTCGCCTGGCTTGCCTCGGATGGCATGGCGCTACCGGACGTTGAGGCCTGGACGGACCGGGTCAACGATCAGATCCGCCGCCGGCTTCGCGACTATTCGCGAGTCCGGCAGCGATTTTCTGGCGTGGGTGCGGCCCCTGAGCGGGCGCGCCGGACGCGCTGAGGAAATCCCCTCAGACGCCCATCTCGGCAAACACCTTGCGCGCCACGCGGAAGGCATCAAGCGCCGCCGGTGCGCCGCAATAGACCGCTGTGTGGAGCATGATCTCCTTCAGTTCGTCCCGAGTCAGGCCGTTGCGGATGGCACCACGCAAGTGAATTTCGAGCTCATGCGGGCGGTTCAAGGCGATGGTCATTGCCACCGTGATCATGCTGCGCGAGCGGTGATCCAGACCTGGCCGGGTCCAGGACGCGCCCCAGGCATGCTCGGTGATGTAATCCTGCAAATCGGCGGTCAGATCGTCGGCGCTTTTGAGTGCGCGGGACACGTATTCATCCCCCAGCACCTTGCGGCGCGCCTGCAAGCCCTTGCGCCATGTGTCAGACTTTCCGTTTTCGTCGAATTCCATGTCGGCGTTTCCTTTCGTTTAATCACCCATCATTCCTGCGCAACTGGCCATGGCCCAATACGTTTACACGATGAACCGCGTCGGCAAGATTGTTCCGCCGAAGCGCCAGATCCTTAAAGACATTTCTCTGTCGTTCTTCCCTGGCGCCAAGATCGGTGTGCTGGGTTTGAACGGCTCGGGCAAGTCTACCCTGCTGCGAATCATGGCGGGGGTCGACAAAGACATCGAAGGCGATGCGGTGCCCATGCCTGGCCTCAGGGTAGGGTACCTGCCCCAGGAGCCCGAACTGCGCGCCGAGGCGACTGTTCGAGAAGCGGTCGAAGAAGGCCTGGGTGAAATCACCGAAGCCCGCAAACGTCTCGACGAAATCTATGCTGCCTATGCCGAGCCCGATGCCGATTTCGACGCGCTGGCCGCCGAGCAGGCCAAATACGAGGCGGTTCTCGCCACGGCTGGCAGCGATAGCGACCACCAGATGGAAATCGCTGCCGATGCGCTGCGGCTGCCCGCCTGGGATGCGGTGATCGGGAATCTTTCAGGCGGAGAGAAGCGCCGGGTGGCGCTTTGCCGCCTGTTGCTGTCGCGCCCCGACATGCTGCTCCTCGACGAGCCCACCAACCACCTTGACGCCGAGAGCGTCGATTGGCTCGAGCAGTTCCTGCAGCGTTTTCCAGGTACGGTAGTGGCGGTCACCCACGACCGTTATTTCCTCGACAACGCGGCCGAGTGGATTCTCGAACTCGACCGGGGTCACGGCATTCCCTGGAAGGGCAACTACAGTTCCTGGCTCGAGCAGAAGGAGGAGCGCCTTCAGACCGAGGCCAAGCAGGAAGCCGCCCGCATCAAGACGATGAAGGCGGAGCTCGAGTGGGTTCGTCAGAATCCCAAGGGCCGCCAGGCGAAGAGCAAGGCGCGCCTCGCGCGATTCGAGGAACTGAGCTCGCAGGAATATCAGAAGCGCAACGAAACCCAGGAGATCTTCATTCCGGTGGCCGAGCGCCTGGGCGCCGAGGTGGTCGAGTTCAAGGATGTGAGCAAGGCCTTCGGTGACCGTCTGCTCATGGACAAGGTGAGCTTCAAGGTGCCGCAGGGCGCGATCGTGGGCATCATTGGTCCGAACGGCGCCGGCAAGTCCACCCTGTTCCGGATGATCACCGGGGTTGAAAAACCGGATTCCGGCAGCGTCGCGATCGGAAAAACAGTTCAGCTTGCATCGGTGGATCAGCTGCGCGATTCACTGCCCAACGACAAGACGGTCTGGGAAGCCATCTCCGGTGGCTCGGACCTCATCACCGTCGGCAAGTTCGAAATGCCCTCGCGCGCTTACATCGGACGCTTCAACTTCAAGGGCGCTGACCAGCAGAAAATCGTCGGCAAGCTCTCGGGCGGTGAGCGCGGACGGCTGCATCTGGCCAAAACGCTCTCCACCGGCGGCAATGTGCTGCTGCTCGACGAGCCGTCCAACGATCTTGATGTGGAAACGCTGCGCGCGCTGGAAGACGCACTGCTGGAGTTCGCCGGCTGCGTGATGGTGATTTCCCACGATCGCTGGTTCCTCGACCGGATCGCCACGCACATCCTTGCCGCCGAAGGCGATTCGCAGTGGGTGTTCTTCAACGGCAACTACCAGGAATATGAAGCCGACAAGAAGAAACGCCTGGGTGAGGACGGGGCGCGTCCCACGCGTATCCGCTACAAACCCATTGCCCGCTAGTCGGCAGGCCGGATTCAACCGGGCAATCGGCCTGATTCGTCGAGCCAGCCCAGTGTTTCCGCCAGCCGGCTGGTCACCCAGTCCATTTCGCCATCGGTGAGGTCAAGGTTGGTGGCGGGCAGCCCTGCCCGGATCCGCTGAAGCACATCGGCTTCGGTGATGCCCAGACCGTGGAGCTGGGCGCGGGCCGTCTCGCCCAGCATCTGGACCAGGTCTTCGCAAAGCTCATGCCGCTCCAGCAGCTCGGCCCAAGGCAGGGTCGGCTTGATCCGGCCGGCTGGCACATACAGACGGACGAAGGCCTCGGGTACCTGCCGCTGATTACCGTCATCCATGGTGTGGGGCTCCGGGTGTGGCCGCGCCGGGGGCGCCTGCCGCCGCGATCATAGAGGAGGGCGGTGCGAACGGTGAGCAGGGACGCCTCGAAACGGTGCGCAATGCACTGCCGGGAGGCGCAAACCGCTGCGGTGAGCCGGTTTTGAGCTGGCACGTCATGTGCAAAGACCAACCAGAGTCTTTTCGGCTCATCGCACCGGCGCCCGCGTTCCAACTCTCCTCCTCCTGACGGGAACGCGGGCGCCGGAGCGAATCCGTCACATTTCTGGCAAGGACCTGCTCAACATGACCGCTTCGAAAGACCTGTTCGCCCGCTCCTCGTCAATCGATTCTGCCGCCACCCAGGAGAGCGCGATGCCCAGGCGTCGCATTCTGGGCGCAACGGGGGCCGCACTGGGGCTCGCGCTTGCCCCGGGTTTCGCGGGCGTGGCGCACGCGCAATCCAGCACCCCGATCCGGTTTGTGCTCGACTGGAAATACCAGGGGATTCACGCCTGGTATTACCTCGCGATCGATCGAGGCTACTTCGCCGCAGAGAAAATCGACCTCACCATTGATCAGGGCGACGGCTCTGCGGCGACGGTGACCAAGATCATGGCGGGCACCTACCAGGCCGGTTTCGGTGATATCAACGCCATCATCCAGAATGCCTCGGCGCGCCCGGGTGCAGCACCTGTGATGGTCTACATGATCTACAACCGCACGCCGTTTGCGCTGATGACGCGCTCGTCGAGCCCGATCCGTACGCTCAAAGATTTGGAAGGCAAGACGCTCGGCTCGCCGGCCAGCGGTGCTGCGATGAAGATGTTCCCGGTGCTGGCCGAAATGGCGGGCGTGGATGAAAGCAAGGTCAAGTGGCTCAACATGACGCCGAACCTGCAGGAGCAAATGCTGCTGCAGGGCCAGGTAGATGCCTCGGCCGTGTTCTCGGTCACAAGCTACATGAACCTGATCGCCCAGCGCCTCGATCCGGAAAAAGACATCCGCTGGTTTCACTACGCCGACCACGGTATCGATCTCTACAGCAACGGCGTGATGGTGTCGCCTGCGCTGCTTCGCGATCGTCCCGAGGCGGTGGCTGGGCTGGTGAGAGCGGTCAATCGCGGGATGGCCGACGCCATTGCCAGCCCCGATGCCGCCATCGAGGCGCTGGCCAAGCGCGAGCCGCTCATCAATCGCGACATCGAAAAGCGCCGACTGATCTACGCGCTCAACAACGTGATCCTCACCAAGGAGGCGGCAACGATTGGTGTGGGCGATCTGTCTGATGATCGGCTCAAGCGTTCGATCTCCCAGCTTTCGAAGGCATTCGAACTCAAGCGCGAACCTGCGCCCGCCGAGATCTTTGATCGCCGGTTCCTGCCGCCGGTCGCCCAGCGTCAGTTCAAGCTCGCCTGAGCGGCATGAGCGCTCCTTCTTCCCCAGCCCGCTGGCGGCTGGGCGCGGCGTGGGCCGCGTGCGTGCCAGGCGCGACACCGTCGCTGCGTGACGTGCAACTGGAGGTTGAGGGCCCGGCGATCCGGGCGGTATCCACGGGGGCTGCGCTGCGCCCGGGTGAGCCGCCCGAACTGGCCTGCACCGAGATCCCTCATGCGCGGCGGCTTCTGGCGCCGGCGCTTGCCAACGCGCATGATCATGCGCGCACATATCGCTCGAGCACACTGGGCGGCTGGGGTCTTCCCCTCGAGGCCTGGCTGCCGCTCCTGTCGCTCTTGCCTGGTGTGGATCCTTATCTGGTGGCGTCGACCTCGTTCGCGCGTTCGGTCCGGCGCGGGGCGACTGCGGTGATGGTTCATTACACGCGCGCCCAGGGTACGGTCGGACCGGTCGAGGAGGCGCTTGCCGTCGCGCGCGCCGCGCGCGATGTCGGGATCCGGATCGGGTTCGCGGTGTCGCTCCGTGACCGTCAGCCGCTCGGCTATTGCGCCGACTCGGTGGTCCTGGACCGGCTGCGTCCATCTATACGGGGAGCGGTTGCCCGCCGGATGGCGGCGCCCGCGCCGTCGGTGGCAGTCCAGCTCGAACGCTTTGCCGACATTGCCGCAGCGATCGAAAGCGACGCCACGCTCGCCGAGCACGTGACCGTGCAGCTTGGACCGACCGCTGTCCAGTGGTGTACGCCCGAGTTGCTTCAGGTGGTGGCAGCGCGCAGCGCCGCTGACAACAGACCCGTCCACATGCATCTCCTCGAGACCCGCTACCAGCGTGAGTGGGCCGATGAGCAGTACCCGGACGGCATCGTTCGCTGGCTCGACTCGATTGGTCTGCTGTCGCCGCGACTCACGCTCGCGCACTGTGCATGGGCGCGCCCCGATGAACTGGAACTGCTCGCCGAACGCGGGGTCACGATTGCGGTGAACACCAGCTCCAACCTGCATCTGCGCTCGGGTATTGCGCCGGTGGCAGCCATGCGCGCGGCCGGTTGCCGGATTGCCATGGGGCTGGATGGCCTCGCCTTCGACGAAGATGACGATGGCCTGCGCGAGATGCGGCTGGCGGGGGCGCTTCATCGCGGTTGGGGCTTCGAGGCCGACTGGTCGGACGCCGCGCTCTGGCAGTTTGCAAGCGGCACTGGTCGGCGCGCGGTGATGGGCGCAGCCAGGGACCAGGCGCTTCCGGGCGGGCGACTCGAGCACGGCCATGCGGCTGATGTTCTGGTGCTGGATCTCGATCGGGTCGATGGCGACTTCGGACTCATCCCCGATGTCGATCCGGTAGCACCCTTCATGGCGCGCGCCAACGCGGATGCCATCGCGTCGGTGATAGCGGGCGGTCAGGTTCGGGTTCGGGACGGTCGGGTCACGGGTATCGACGAGCCCGCCCTACGCGCCGAGTTGGCCGCGCGTACGCGCTCGGCGATCGATGCAGACGGTGAGTGGCGGGCCTGGCGTGACACGCTGGCGGAATTCGCCGAGGATCTCGGACCGTTTTATCGCGGTCGGCAGTTTCTCGGCTGCTGTTGAGAGGCAGGAAGTCATGGATACGCAAGATGCGCTCGCACGGCTGCTTGATGCCAACGCGGCCGTACTGAATCTTCCGATCAGCGAGGCGCAGCGACCTGGTGTGCTCTCGTATCTGGCGCTGGCCGAGTCGATGCACCGCATCCTGCTGCCGATTCAGCTGGGGCCGTCCGATGAATCAGCGCTGGTATTCGTGCCCCAGCCGCCGGGAGCCGGGCATGAGTGAGCCCGTCGCTACCGCCGGTGCGATCGCGGCCGCCGTACAGGCAGGCAGGCGGTCGTCTGCTCACGAGGTGGAGACCGCTCTTGCCCGAATCGCAGCGACCGATTCGTCGCTCAATGCCTTCACCGAGGTGCTGGCCGAGCGTGCGCGGACACGGGCGGCGAGCCTGGATCGGATGCCGGCGGCCGAGCGCGCGCGGCTGCCGCTCGCCGGGGTGCCGTTCGCCGTCAAGAATCTGTTTGACATTGAGGGACTGCGCACGCTGGCGGGGTCGCGCATCGAGCGCGATCGAGCCCCGGCTGCGCGGGACGCAATCCTGATCCAGCGCCTTGAAGCCGCTGGTGCGGTGCTCGTGGGCGCCCTCAACATGGATGAGTACGCGTACGGATTCACCACCGAAAACAGTCATGCGGGGCCGACGCGAAATCCGCATGACTTCACGTGCATTGCCGGCGGCTCCTCGGGTGGATCTGGGGCTGCGGTGGCAGCCGGGCAGGTTCCGCTTACCCTTGGGTCGGATACCAATGGATCGATTCGGGTGCCGGCGTCGCTTTGTGGCGTCTTCGGTCTGCGGCCTACCTATGGCCGCCTGCCTCGTACCGGTAGTTATCCGTTCGTGGCAAGCATCGATGCGCTCGGTCCGTTTGCCCGCAGCAGTGCGGATCTGGCACTTGCCTACTCGGTCATGCTGGGCCGCGATGCCGGGGACCCCGCCAGTCTGATGGCGCCTCAGGGCGGATCAGCGTTCGAATCGGACCGGGCGGCGGGTATGCCCTCTCTCGACGGCCTTCGGATCGCCACGCTTGCCGGTTATTTCGAAGACAACGCTGGCGAGCAGGCACGCGAGGCAGTGGCCACGGTTGCAGGCGCGCTTGGCGTGACCACGCATGCGGTGCTTGCCGGTGCCGAACATGCGCGCGCAGCCGCTTTCCTCATCACCAATGCCGAGGGCGGCACGCTGCATCTTGATGATCTGCGCGCGCGGGCTGACGACTTTGATCCGCTGATCCGTGACCGCATGCTGGCCGGCGCGCTGTTGCCGGCAGCCTGGATCGATCGCGCGCGACGCGTACGTCAGCGAGTGGCCGTTGAGGCAGCGCGGCTCTTTGAACGGTTCGATGTGCTGATCGCGGCGGCCACGCCCGTGCCGGCCACACCGATTGGTGCTGCCACCTTCAGCATCAACGGACGCACGTTGGCCGCGCGGCCCAACATGGGGCTCCTCACCCAGCCGATCTCCTGTGTTGGCCTGCCGGTATGTGCCGTGCCGGTATGGTCGGCGCGGCCGGAGTGGCGGCTTCCGGTTGGCGTACAGATCATTACCGCACCGTGGCGGGAAGACCTGGCGCTCGCGGTGGCGGCCGAGCTTGAACGCGCCGGGGTGGTGCGAGCACCGGTCGCTGCGCTCTGAACGGATGGCGGTCTGGTCGTGCGTGTAGCGGCGGCTGCGCTCTGATCAGATGTCGGCCGGATCATGCTGCGGGTCGCCGGGTGGCTGCGCACCGAGGCGCTCACGCAGATGCTCGGCAAGCGCCGTGGCAATCACCGGCATGGAGCGTTCGCGCAGATGCGCAAGTGCCAATTGTCCCTTGGGAAAGCTGCGGTCTTCGATATCGCGGGCGACCAGTTGACCACCGTCACTGACCGCGCCGAGTGCGATTTGAAACGTGATCGCCTGATCGTGAAGCAGGCAGCCCCGGAGAAACTCGAAGCTGTTGCTCTCGATGACCGGTGACAGCCGGAGCGAGCTTCGCGCGAGGAAGCGGTCGAGCAGCTGGCGCCCGCCAACATCGGGGTTGGCGAGCACGATCGGATAGTCCACACACTGACGCAGCCGCACCGCGCCGCCCGGGCGTGCGAGCGGATGGTCCCGATGCATCAGCAGCATCAGCCGCTGCTCGAAGATGGCGAGCGCCTCGATATCGGGGTCGGCATCGAGTCCAAAGGTGAGCGCAAGATCGCTTTCGTAGCTGCGCAGCGCGGCGATTGCCTGGCGCCGGTCGCCAATCTGCACCTCGAAATCGACCAGTGGGTGACGACGCCGGAACGATGCAAGCGCCGCAGGAAGGAAAGCGGGCGCTGTCGCCTGACTGGCAATCAGCCGGATCCGGCCGCGGCGCAGTCCCTTCAAGTCCTCGATCGCGGATCGAACCTGGTCGAGTGCTGCGCCGCGCTCGCGAACATATTGCAGGAACAGCTCGCCGGCTGCGGTGAGCCGCATGCCGCGCGGCAGCCGCTCGAAGATGGGGGTACCCAACTCCTCTTCGATGTCGAGCAGGCGCCTGTTGACGGCCGATGCCGCCACATGAAGCCGCTCGGCCGCCTGGCGGATCGACCCGCAGCGAGCCACTTCGTCAAGGTAACGCAGGTGACGGAGGTGATTCATCTGAATGTCCTATCGTTGCCGAAACGGCAACACGTATAGCTTAAAAAAGAATAGGACGGCAACGCTTTCTGGCATGTCTCCTGCACCTTCCTGCGCATGAAAACGCGAAAATCCACCCGTCCTGCTGCTGCCCAGCCCTTTATGTTCGGTCCTGGTGCGTCAACCACCTGGCGATCCGCAGAGGGCCGCACCAGCCTGGTGCGGCATGCCCCGCGGCCGCGCCCTGTTCAGCTCAACGCCTCGGGCGATGCGATCGAGTTCGACCTTGCGCGGTCGGCCCTGGTCGTGATCGACATGCAGAATGACTTCTGCCACCCGAAGGGCTGGTTTGGCCAGAAGGGAATCCGGGTGGCGCCCATGCGCAAGCCCATCCCGGTATTGCAGACGGTGTTGCCCGCGTGGCGGGCGGCGGGTGCGCCGGTCATCTGGCTCAACTGGGGGATTCGCGCTGATCGCCTCAACCTGCCCGCCAGCATTCTGTTCAAGGGCAAGCGAAGCGCCGAGGCTGTGGGCTATGCCGAGCGTTCCCCCGACGACCGGGGTCAGTCGCTGGTACGTGGCCATTGGGGTGCTCAGGTGGTTGATGAGCTCGAGGTGCTCGACACCGACATCACGGTGCACAAGCACAGGCTCTCGGGCTTCTGGGACAACGAACTCGACAGCGTGCTGCGCGGACTGGATGTGCGCACGCTCTTCTTCGCAGGCGTCAACACCGACCGCTGCGTGTTCTCGTCACTGCAGGATGCGGGGTTCCTCGGCTACGACTGCATTCTTCTTGCAGATGCCTGCAGCACCCCGTCGCCCGCTTATGTCACCCGTGCGATCCACATGCTGGTCCGGCAACTGCATGGCTTTGTCGCGCACTCCACCGATCTCGTTGCTGCACTTCCATCCTCCTCCCCATCCCGAAAAGGAAAACGCTGATGAATGCCTCTGCCTTCACTTCGCGCATCCGTCGTACGCTGGGCCTCGCCGCGCTGTCGCTTGCGACCTGCGCCGCGCTGGTCGGTCAACCCGGCACTGCGCAGGCCCAGACCCGAATCAAGATGGTGCTCAACTGGAAATACCAGGGCCCGCAGGCCTGGTTCTTCATTGCCCAGGACCGCGGCTATTTCAAGGCTGAGGGTCTGGATGTTGAAATCGATCAGGGGGAGGGTTCGTCCGCTCCCATCGCCAAGATTGCGGCGGGCGCCTACACCGCAGGCTTTGGCGACATCAACGCGGCGATCGACTTTGCCTCGCGCCGTCCTGCCGACGCGCCGGTGGGTGTATTCATGATCTACAACACGCCGCCATTCACGATTGCGGTGAAGGCCAACGGTCCGATCAAGACGCCCAAAGATCTGGAGGGCCGCACCATTGGGGGCCCCGCCAATGACGGCGCGCTCAAGCTCTTCCCCGCCTTCTCCAAGGTGGCCAAGTTTGATGCGAGCAAGGTGTCGATATCGAACATGGCGCCCAATCTGCGCGAGCAGATGCTGTTGCGCGGACAGGTCGATGGCATTTTCGGCTTCATCAATACCGTCTGGTTCAGTGCGTTGCTGGTGGGCATTGATCCGGCCAAGGATCTGCGCTTCATCAATTACGTTGACCATGGCATGGACCTGTACTCCAACACCCTGTTGTTCTCGCGCAATTTCGTGCGCGACAACCCGAAAGCCGTGGAGGGTTTCATTCGCGCGCTCAACCGGGCTGTCAAAGACGTGATCGCCAACCCGGAGGCGGGCATGGATGCAGTGATGAAGCGTGAGCCCCTTCTGAAACGCGACCTCGAGAAGGATCGCCTCTTCGCCACCCTGAAACAGGAAATGAGCCATCCAGAGATCGCCAAGATCGGCTTTGGCGACATTGATGTTGAGCGCATGAAGCGCGCGATCTCGATTGTTGTCGAGTCGAACCAGTTGCCGCGTACGCCGGCGGTTGAAGAGATCTTCAATCGTTCGTTCCTGCCGCCGATGGCCGATCGCGTGATGCGCTTCTGAATGACACGCTTCTGAACTTTTTGAAACCGAGACGGAGAACAGCCGGATCATGGATCTGCAACTGAAGGACCAGGTGGTCTTCATCACCGGCCCTGCCAAGGGCATGGGCCGAGCGGTGTCGCTTGCCTTCGCCCGAGAGGGTGCCTCGCTTGCGCTGGTTGGGCGCGATACCGCGGCGATCGAACCGGTCGCCGTCGAGGCGCGGGCGATGGGCGTCCAGGCCATCGTGATTGGCTGTGACGTCACCTCCGAGGCGCAGACCGAGGCGGCGGTCGCCCAGGCGGTCACCCGCTTCGGCCGGGTCGATGTGCTGGTCAATGTGGCGGGTGGATCAGGTCCCATCGGCAAGACCGGATGGGAAACCACCACCGACGAGTTCAACGAGATTGTCGAACTCAACATGACCGGCTGCTTCAACACCATGCGGGCCGTGCTGCCGGGCATGATCGAGCGCCGCTCGGGCCGGATCGTGAATGTGGGTGGCACCTTCGGCATGCGCGGCCGCGCAGGGCGCATGGCCTACTCCGCTTCGAAGTGGGGCCTTCGGGGCATCACCAAAAGCTTTGCGCTCGAAGCGGGCCCCTTCGGCATCAACGTGAACTGCGTGGCGCCCGGCATGGTCGATGGGCCACGGTTTCGCGAAAAGGTCTGCGCCAACATGGCGCAGAAACTCGGCATCACCCTGGAAGAGGCGATGACGCGCCACGCGGCTGATTACGCGCTTCGCCGCGTATCCACCGACGATGATGTGGCAAACGCCTGCCTGTTTCTCGCAAGTGCAGTGTCGCGCCAGATCACGGGTGTTGACCTGCCCGTGGATGGCGGCTGGGCCATGCTTTGAAGGAATACTCCATGACTCCAATGGTTGATCTGGTGATCCGTGGCGCGCAGGTGGTGAGTGGCACAGCCATCATCCGCGCTGCGGTGGCGGTGAAGGGTGAGCAGATTGTGGCGGTGGGCGAAGACACCCTCATGCCGCCTGCTCGCGAGACGGTTGACGCCACTGGTCTTTATCTGCTGCCGGGTGCGATCGACAGCCATGTTCATTTTCGTGATCCCGGCTATGTCCACAAGGAAACCTGGAAGACCGGGTCCGCCGCAGCGGCTTGTGGTGGCGTCACCACGGTGTTTGAAATGCCAAACACCAATCCGCCGACCGGCACCGTTGAAGCGCTGCAACTGAAGCTTGAATCGGCTCGATCGTCTTATGTCGACTATGGCATTCACGCACTCTTCGGCGATGACTCGGTAGACCGGCTGGAAGCGCTCCTCGATGCCGGCGCCACCAGCTTCAAGGCCTTTGTCGGCAACACCTTCGGCAATCTGCCCGCACCCACTGACGGCGCGTTGCTCGAAGGCTTTGAGACACTTGCTGCGCGTGGCGTACGCACGGTGGTGCACGCGGAAAATTCGTCGATCATGGCGCGCCGCGAGCTCAAGCTGAAGGCGATGGGGCGCACCGATCCGCTTGCGCATCTGGCGGCGCGTCCGGCCGTGGCCGAGATCGAAGCCATCGGGCGGGTGATCACGCTTGCCGAGTGGACGGGTGCCCGAATCCATATCGCGCATCACAGTTCGGCCGATTCGCTGTTTCTCATCCGCGAGGCCAAGCGCAGAGGTGTCGACATCACAGTCGAGACCTGTCCGCAATACATGCTGATCAATACCGATCACATGAAAAAGATCGGCGGGGTGTTGCGCCTGAACCCTCCCATCCGCGAGGCGCGTCATAACGAACCCATCTGGCAGGCGCTCAAGGAAGGGGTGATCGACATGATCGCCACCGACCATGCGCCCCACACGCCCGAGGAAAAAACCCGCGAGGACATTTGGGCCTGTGACTGTGGATTTCCGGGCGTCGAAACCCAGATGCCGCTGATGCTGACCGAGGTGAATCGCGGCCGCGCTACGCTGATGGATTACGTGCGCTGGAGCGCAGAGGCGCCGGCACGCGCATGGGGCCTGTGGCCGCTCAAAGGGCGTATCGCGCCCGGGGCTCATGCCGATCTGGTACTCGTCGACATGAACCGTCGTGGCCGGCTCAACCAGGGGCGTCTGCAGTCGATCAGTCGTATTTCGCCCTGGCACGGCCGTACGGTGGTGGGCATGCCGCTCCACACCATTGTTCGGGGCCGCTTTGTGATGCGTGACGGCGAGCTGGTGCGCGATGCAGCCGGCTGGGGCGCTTCGGTCAAGTCGATTCAAAACATGCCCCCGCCTGCGCCGCGAAACACCGACAGCACCACCCGGGCGATAGCAACCCGGCCGGCCGATGCGCCGGCCTCGGCCCGCCCGCCAGAGGGTGCACAGGATTCGCTCTGGGCCGATGAGTCGTATCTGCATCCACTTCCCCGCACAGGACACTGAACATGCGCGTCCAGAAGGTGAGCGTGCATCGTGTGGCAGCCAGCGGTCCGGGCGACCTGTCGGGCGTGCGTGCGCTGATTTCTTCCGGTCAACTCGATCCGCGGGCCATTGTTGCGGTGATGGGCAAGACCGAGGGTAACGGTTGCGTCAACGACCACACCCGCGAATATGCAAGTGTGATGTGGTCGGGGCTTCTGGCCGAAGCGCTGGGCTGCAGCCTCGATGAGGCGCACGAGCGGGTAGCGCTCGTGATGTCGGGCGGAACGGAAGGGGTGCTCTCGCCTCACTTCACGGTATTCAGTCGCAGCTGGGTGGAGGTGGCGGCGCCTGCTCCACAAAAACGGATGGTGATCGGTTGCGCGCAAACCGCTGTGTTTTCGCCTGAGCAACTCGGGCGGCTCGATCAGGTGCGGGCCACCGCTGACGCGGTTCGCGCAGCAATGAAGGATGCCGGCCTCACCGATCCAGCCGATGTGCACTTCGTTCAGGTGAAGTGTCCGCTCCTCACCTCGTCGAAAGTGGGCGACTGTCTGTCGCGTGGGCTTGAACCGGTGACGCGCGATACCTATGAATCCATGGGCTATTCGCGCGGTGCGTCGGCGCTGGGCGTCGCTGCGGCGCTGGGAGAAACCAGTGTCGACAGCCTGTCGGACACCGACATCCTGTCCGATTGGGCGCGGTTCTCGGGCCGAGCGTCGGTATCGGCGGGTATCGAACTCGACAGCAATGTGGTGATCGTGTTTGGCCAGTCCATGCACAGCGCCTCCGATGTGGCGATCGGCCACACCGTGATGCAGGACGCGATCGACGCACGCTCGGTTCGGCGGATGTTGGTCCAGCAGTTTGGGCTCGATCCCGATGCCGAGGGGGGCGTTGGTGACCGTCTGGTGAACCTGCTGGCCAAGGCCGAGGCGAGCCCGAATGGTCAGGTGCGAGGTTCACGGCACACCATGTTGAATGACTCCGACATTCACAGCACGCGACATGCGCGCGCGGCAGTGGGGGCGGTACTCGCATCGGTGGCTGGTCACAACGCGCTCTATGTGTCGGGCGGGGCCGAACACCAGGGGCCACCTGGTGGTGGGCCCGTCGCCGCAATCGTTCGACTCCAACCGGTGGCCTCGGCCGCCTGAACCCTTGAGGCACGCGATGTCAGAACCTTCCTTTATCGAACTGAGCGATGTGTCGCTGCGCTACGGCACGGGGACGGTAGCGCTTGCCCGCACCTCGTTGTCGATTGATGCGGGCGATTTTGTCGCGCTGGTGGGTCCTAGCGGCTGCGGCAAGTCCACCATTCTCAAGTTGGTGGCGGGGCTGCTGCAGCCCACCGCGGGCGGTGTGATCGTCCGCGGGCGCGAGCAGGGTAGTCCGAGCGTGGGCGGTGAGCGGCTGCGGCTGGGTATTGCGTTTCAGAACCCGACGATGCTGCCCTGGCTCACGATCCGCGAGAACGTCATGATTCCGCTGAAGATCGTGCCCCCGTTTCGGGCGAGCTACCGCGCCAAGCGTCATGGCGAATTCGCCGAGCGGGCCGAGGCGCTTCTCGCGCAGGTGGGGCTGAAGGGCTTTGGCGACAAGCGTCCCTGGCAGTTGTCGGGGGGCATGCTGCAACGTGCCTCGCTTTGCCGCGCCCTCATTCACGATCCGCAGTTGCTGCTTCTGGACGAGCCTTTCGGCGCCCTTGATCAGTTCACGCGCGAGGAACTGTGGGCCATCATGCAGAGCCTCTGGATCGACCGACGCCCCACGGTGCTCCTCGTGACTCACGACCTGCGCGAGGCGGCCTATCTGGCCAATCGAATTTGTGTGATGAGCTCGCGCCCCGGCCGGATCCTTGAAACCCGCGAGGTGCCGTTCGGGCGTCCGCGCACCATCGAGGCGAGCTATGCGCCTGAAATGGCCGCCCTCGTGCAGGCGCTTCGCATGCGGATCGCAGAGGCGCGCGGCCAGGAAGAGGGCGCTGATACTCAGGAGCTTGCAGCATGAATCTGTCACCCAGCGTTCGTCAGCGCCTGTTGTCGGCGCTCGCCCTGCTGTCGTTTTTTGTGATGTGGGAACTCATCTGTCTGGCGGGCGGTATTTCGGATCTGATCCTGCCGCGGCCCAGCCAGATCGCGATGGTGCTGTGGGAAAAAATGCCGCTGCTGTGGCCGCACACGGTGCAGACGCTGAAGACCACGCTCGCCGGTTTTGCGCTGGGCGTGCTGATCGGCATCGTGATTGGCGTGGCGATCGGCTCGTCGCGGCTTGCCTATGACGTGGCCTATCCGCTCCTGGTGGGTTTTTCCAGCATTCCGAAGGTGGCGGTGGTTCCGATCTTCGTGGTGTGGTTCGGGGCCGGTACCGTGCCCGCCATCCTCACCTCGATGGTGATCAGCATCTTCCCGGTGGTGGTGAATGTGGCCACGGGTCTGGCCAGTACCGAGCCCGAGCTCGAGGATGTGCTGAAGGTGCTGGGCGCAAGCCGCCGCGATGTGCTGTGGAATGTGAGCCTGCCGCGCGCCATGCCCTATCTGTTCGCGTCGCTCAAGATTGCCATCACGCTGGCTTTCGTGGGCACGGTGCTGGCGGAAACCGTGGCGGCCAATCGTGGGATCGGTAACGTGATGATCATCGCGAGCGGCAATTTCGACGTGGCCCTGGTGTTCTCGGGCCTGGTCATCCTCGCAGCCCTGGGGGTGATGCTGTATCTGGTATCGTCGTGGCTCGAGTCGCGGGTCACCGGCTGGGCGCAGCGCAAAGGTGACATGGCGATGGTCTGAACCCCGGTTTCGGTGACTGTCATGGGTGATCCCCTGCATGATGCCGGCGGGCAGGGGCACCCGGCCCCGTCGCTGGATTCCACGCTGTCCCAACGACCGCTGCAACGCGTGGCGGTGTTCTGCGGCTCCAATTTCGGCAGTTCGCCGCGCTATGCCGATGCCACCCGGGCCCTGGGGCGGGCGTTGGGCGAGCGCGGCATCGGACTCGTTTACGGCGGCACGCACATGGGTCTGATGGGTGTGCTGGCCGATTCGGCGCTCGAGGCAGGCTCGGATGTCACCGGAATCATCAATCGGCGCCTTCACGAGCGTGGCCATCTGCACACTCGTCTCACCCGTCATGAAGTCGTGGCCGACATGCGGGTTCGCAAGGCCCGCATGGGCGAGCTCGCCGACGCGTTCATCGCGCTTCCTGGCGGGCTTGGTACGCTGGAAGAGTTGTTCGAGGCCGCCACGCTCACCCAGCTGGGCGACCATCACGGTCGTGCGGCAAAGGCCTGTGGCGCACTGAATGTGGGGGGCTTTTTCGACCCCATGCGGGCGCTTCTCGATCGTGCGGTGGCCGAAGGCTTCATGAAATCGGCGCACAACGACATGATCGTGATGTCGGCCGACCCGCATCAGCTGCTCGATGCGCTGGCCAACTGGCAGGCGCCTGTCGTCAACAAATGGATCACCCCCACACAAGGAACCGGATCATGAAAGTTCGCATCACCGCTGGCGGTCATCAGTTCATCGCCGAAACCAATCCCGATGCGCCGCGCACGGTGGCTGCCTTCGCCAAACTGCTGCCCTATCGTCAGAAAATCATCCATGTGCGCTGGAGCGGCGAAGGCTGCTGGGTGCCGCTGGGCGATTGGGTACTCGAGGACGGCGAGGGCAAGGTGAGCTTCGAAAATGCCACCAGCCATCCGGCACCGGGCGACATCCTGTTCTATCCCGGCGGCTACAGCGAGACCGAAATCATCATGGCCTATGGTGCCTGCTGCTTTGCGAGCAAGCTCGGTCAGCTGGCTGGCAACCATTTCCTCACCATTACCGAGGGCCGCGAAAATCTGCGCACGCTCGGTGTGAAGGTGCTTTGGGAAGGCGCGCAGGACATTCTCTTCGAAGCGATTGGCTGAGCTTCACCGGATGACGCCGCATGCGGGCCTGACAATGTCGGCTGCGGGGCTTCGCATCGGAGAGCTGCGCGAGCGCCTTCGTGCGCTTGGCGCAGGACCGCTGCATGAGGCGAGGGTGATGCGGCTCTGGACCCACGCGCAGCCCTGGGACAGCCCGCGACGGCATCCGGCCGACCATTTCCCGCGCACACTCGACCTTGAGCTGCCAGCGCTGATCAGCACGCTGGCGGGGCTTGCGCAACTGCAGTTGCGTGAACCCAGCAGCGACGACGAAGGCGAGCGGCTCCTTTTTGCGCTGGCTGATGGCCAAACCGTGGAATCGGTGCTGCTCGCGCGGGGCGGTGTCTGCGTGTCCACGCAGGTGGGTTGTGCCGTGGGCTGCACCTTTTGCATGACTGGCCGATCCGGGCTCATACGCCAGTTGGGTAGTGCCGAGATCGTGGCGCAGGTGGTGGAGGCTCGCCGCCTGAGGGCGGTTCGAAAGGTCGTGTTCATGGGCATGGGTGAGCCCGCGCACAACCTTGACAACGTGCTCGAGGCCATCGAGCTGTTGGGCACCGAGGCGATGATCGGTCACCGTAATCTGGTCTTCTCCACCGTGGGCGATCCGAGAGTCTTCGAGCGGCTACCCCAGGGGCGGGTTCGGCCTGCGCTTGCGCTGTCGCTCCACAGCACACGGGCTGATCTGCGCGCGTCGCTCCTGCCGCGGGCGCCACGCATGGATCCCGCCGATCTGGTCGCGGCGGCGCAGGCCTACGGCCGCACCATCGGCTATCCCGTGCAGTATCAGTGGACGCTCATCGAGGGTGTGAACGACACCGACGAGGAGATCGAGGGCATCGTGAAGCTGCTGGCGGGGCACTATGCGGTCATGAATCTCATCCCGCTCAATGCCATTCCCGATTCGCCGTATCGCCGCCCGTCCTGGGAGCGGGCTGCTCACATGGCGCGCACGCTTCATCAACGGGGTGTGCTCGCCAAGCTTAGGCGCTCCGCCGCCCAGGATGTAGAGGGCGGATGCGGTCAGCTGCGGGCGCGAACCATTTCGATTCAGCCGCGCGCGCCAGGTGGTCGGGCCGGCGCCGCGGGCGCTGCGCCCGCCGGGGTGGCGGGCGGTACGGGAGCCTGATCGGGCAGGTCGCACGCGGCTTTCATCAAGTCGGCGTCGGGCGTATCGGGTGGCACATTGAACCAGTCGTCGTTTTCGCTTGTGCCGAGCAGGCGCCCATCGCCATTGGGCTGACTGAAGTAGCTGGCTTCCAGGCGTCGCGCGCGTTGTTCCTTGCAATCGATTTGCACCAGCGCACGGAACGAGCGCACGCCGCTGTATGCATAGGGCGCCGGGTTGGTGATCGGTAGCGGATGGTTGATGAGCACCCACACCCTCGCGCTGTCGCCGGCGCGCCGGGCGGTGCCCGCTTCCATCGCCCAAACGTCGCCATTACGCGCCTTGCTCACCTCATTCCACTGTGCCTGGGCCAAGGCCGGCCCGCCCGCGAGCAGGATATGAAGAACGAGCCCGCAGGCGAGCGCAAAGCATCTGGCTACGCAGGAGCGGACCGAGCGGGCAACACCAAGGTTGTAAGACGTCATCGCTGCTTGAAAACCCAAAGGCGTGAGGCGACGAAATTGAACACCATACAGAGGCCGGTGGCCAGCCCCTGCGCAAACCAGATCGGCGCACCGAATGTGCCATGCGCAAGCCGAAACACAAGAGCGTTCAGCACAATCGAGCCCGCCACAACCGCATAGTGCCTGGGGAGTGCCTGTGCGTGCGGGACATCCGACTCAAACGTGTGGCGACGGTTGGCGAGATAGGCAACGACCGATCCCACCAGCGAACCGGCGAAGGTGGCCACCAACGGCGAAACGACGGTGGTGAGAATGATCGCCCCCATCACCGCGAAGTGGGCGAGGGTCGCAAGCCCACCGACCATTGCAAATCGCATGGCCTGGGTGAGTAGCTGCGCGCGGGGCGAAATCATGGCGCAGGGGCAGGCTTGCGAGCGGCCGGGGGCACATCAAACACCAGCAGGCTTTGCTCGAAAGCGTTCGGAAAGCGCCACCCGTGCCGGGCTGCGCTGAGCGGCCTGGCTTCCGCGGGGAGGCCACGCGCCTGCAGCCACGCCTCTGAGCGGGCGACACACGCCCCTCCGGCAGGAAGACTCGGGCAGACGAGGATCCCGTGTTCGACAGTCCAGGCTGGGTGGGGCGCAATCGATGCCTCGCGGCTGTCGGGCATTCCGGGGAGGGCGCGGATGGTGGGATGACTGTAAAAGGCGAACATGGCGTTATCGGGCCAGGCGCCGCCCGACCAGCCAAGCTGCTTGCCGGGGTGTCGCGACTCCCAATCCTGGGTAATGGCCCGGGCGAGCGCTTCGGTGGCCCGATAGTATTCGCGCTGACCCGTGA
>RFXC01000521.1 GCA_009921765.1 Betaproteobacteria bacterium
GGAGGGACGGAAGCCCGAGGACTGCGCGGATTTCCGGCGCGTGCTGGAACGCGACGACATCGACGTGGTCATCAACGGCACGCCCGACCACTGGCACACGCTGGTTAACCTCGGCTGCGCGCGCGCCGGGAAGGATGTTTACGCCGAGAAGCCGCTGACGCTCACGATCGACGAAGGCCGGCGGCTCGTCAGCGCGGTGCGGAAGTCGGGTATCGTGCTGCAAACGGGCACCCAGCAGCGCAGCTCGCAGCGCTTCCGGCTCGCGTGCGAACTGGTGCGGAACCAGCGCATCGGAAAATTGCGCGAGGCCAACGTGTGGCTGCCCGCGGGACTGCGGGAGGGGCCTTTCAAAACCGCCGCGGTGCCAGAGGAACTTAATTGGGACTTCTGGCAGGGCCCGGCGGCCGCCCACGAGTACGTGCCCGAGCGCTGCCACCGCACGTTCCGTTTCTGGTACGAGTACTCGGGCGGAACCATGACCGACTGGGGCGCCCACCATAACGACATCGCCTACTGGGCGATCGGCCTGCTCGCGCCTCGCACCGTGAGTTCGCGGATCCTCGCCGAACCCATCCTGGGGGGCTACACGACTTTCAGCGAGTACGAGGTGAACTACGTCTACGAAAACGGGGTGCGGCTCAACATCCGCACGACGCGCGACGACTCCATTTACGGGGCCAAGGTCAACGCCGAGGGCCAGCGCAACGGCATCCGCTTCGAGGGCGAAAACGGCTGGATCTGGGTGAACCGCGACCAGATCAAGGCCAGCGATCCGGAGATCCTGAAAGCTCCTTTGCCCGATGGCGCGATTCGTCTCTACGAGAGCAAGAACCACACGGAAAACTTCTTCGACTGCGTGCGTTCGCGTCAGGCCCCGGTGTGCGACGTCGAGACCGGCCACCGCAGCGCGACCATGTGCCACCTCGGAGCGATCTCAATGCGCACCGGCCGCACCCTGAGCTGGGATGCCCAGGCCGAACGTTTCACCGGCGACTTCGCCTCGGAGGGCAACGCCTACCTCGCTCGCGAGATGCGCAAACCCTACGATTACTCCTTCGTGGCCTGAAGGGCCTCTGCGGCGGCGCTTTGGAAGAGGTTCACGTAGCGCATGGCCGAGCACCACGAGGCGGAGTGGTTTCGGCAAGACCGCGGAATACCCAAATTCTGCGGTAGCGCATGGTCGGGAGTTGGTGCGCAGGATCGTGGCCTGCGACTCAGTCGAAAATTAAGGCCCGCCTTCGCCGAGCCTACGGTGGGCAGCCTCCGCAGGATTGCTGCACCCTTTGTTGGCTGACGCCAGTCAGCCGGTGGATTCGGCCTGCCAGCCGTAGGCTTGGCGGAGGCTGGCGGAGAGGGGGGGATTCGAACCCCCGGTAGGTTTTTACGCCTACAACGCTTTAGCAAAGCGCCGCTTTCGGCCACTCAGCCACCTCTCCGGAC
>RFXC01000522.1 GCA_009921765.1 Betaproteobacteria bacterium
ATGTGCGCGACAGGATCAGTTGCGGGCCCCGCCCCTCGCGATTGACTCGGAGCACCAGCGCGCGAACGCGATCGCCCACCCGCAGGTTCTCCTTCGGAATCATCTGATCGCGGGGCAGACGGGCCTCGAGCTTGCCTGTTTCAAGGATGGCTCCCTCACGATCGATGCGCTTGATGGTGCCCGACATGATCGGCTCATCGCGGGCCAGGAAATCGTCGATGATCTGCTCGCGCTCCGCCTCGCGGATTCGCTGGAGGATGACCTGTTTGGCAGCCTGCGCACCGATCCGGCCCAACTCAACCGCCTCGAGCTCTTCCTCGATGAAGTCGCCCACCTGCACGTCGGAAACCTGCTTTTGCGCTTCGGTGAGAATGATCTGGATGTCGTGGTCTTCGAGCTCGCCATCCGGGACCACCTGCCAGCGCCGGAAGGCCTCGTAATCGCCTGACAGGCGGTCGATCGTGACCCGCACATCGGTCTCTTCCTTGAAGCGCTTCTTGGTGGCCGAGGCCAGCGCGGTTTCGAGCGCGGCGAACACGACGTCGCGCGCAACATTTTTCTCGCGCGCCAGCGCATCGACCAACAGCAGGACTTCACGGCTCATGATCAGCTCCTAAAACTTCACGATCGGCACCAGACGTGCCCGCTCGACCTCGTCGAGCGAAAAGACAAGTTTACGAACGGAGGGCGGCTCGCCAGCCTCGGCACGCGGCTTGGCCGGGGCGCGGCGCGCACGCGCGGCAGACTTCGCAGCAACTTTCGCTGCCCCAGGGGTACGGGGCGTGGCCGGCCCGGGCTCGACAAGCTCGAGACCGAAGCGGCTGGATTCCTCGACGGTAAGGAGGCCCTCGAAATTGCGCCGCCCCTGAAATGGCTGCCGAAGCCGGATGGTGACCAGACTGCCCGCGAACCGGACAAAATCACGCGCCTGCTTCAGCGGTCGATCCAGACCGGGCGAAGACACCTCAAGCCGGCCGTAATCAATGTCTTCGACGGTGAAGACATGGCTCAACTGGCGGCTGACTGCCTCGCAATCTTCGATCTGAATCCCTGCGGTGGAATCGATGAACACACGCAACAAACCGCGCGGACCAAACTCGATATCGACCAGTTCGTAGCCGAGGGGGCCAATCGTGCGTTCAACCAGCGAATGCAGGTCGGGCGCGCCCATGGAGACCAGGCGAACCTCAGTGGATTCACCCGACTCGCGCGTGCGCTCATCGCGTGACCTGGACCTCGCGTTCACCCCTGTGTTCTCCGCATGAATATCGATCTGGAAAAAAAAATGGGCTCGCAAGCCCATTTCCACCCACGCTCGCCCCTGAAAGCCTGCGGGGACGAGTTAAACAACAAAAAATTATAACCTAGAACGGGGTGCCATATTGGAGGAAACCCGAGCTTTGTTCCCAGACAAGTCTATCCCCGCGCCCACCTTTCTAA
>RFXC01000523.1 GCA_009921765.1 Betaproteobacteria bacterium
GGGCGGCTTCGAAAAAGTGTTTGAAATCAATCGCAACTTCCGCAACGAAGGCATGTCGACCCGGCACAACCCGGAGTTCACCATGATCGAGTTCTATGAGGCCTATCGCGACTATCGCTACCTCATGGACTTCACCGAGCAGATGCTGCGCAGCGTGTCGCGCGAGGTGCTGGGCAGCGAGCAGGTGCAGTACGGCGAGCATGTGGTCGATCTGGGCAAGCCCTTCGCGAGACTGACTCCGGCGCAGGCCATCCGCGCCCATCATCCGGACATCAGCGATGCCGATCTGGCCAACCGCGACTGGGTGCTGGCACGACTGAAAAAACTCGGCGCCGAGCCGAATGCGCAGGCAGGCCTGGGCAGCCTGCAACTAATGCTGTTCGAGGAAACCACCGAAGCGCTGCTGATCCAGCCGACCTTCATCGTCGACTACCCGGCCGAGGTGTCGCCGCTGGCGCGCCGCAATGACGACAACCCCGAGATCACCGACCGCTTCGAGCTGTTCATCACCGGGCGCGAAATGGCCAATGGCTTCTCCGAGCTGAACGATGCCGAAGATCAGGCTGCCCGCTTCGAGCAACAGGCCAGCGCCAAGGCCGCCGGTGACGAGGAAGCGATGTTCTATGACGCCGACTACATCCGCGCGCTGGAGTATGGCCTGCCGCCCACTGCCGGCGAAGGCATCGGCATCGACCGGCTGGTGATGCTGTTTGCCAATGCACCGAGCATTCGCGACGTACTGCTGTTTCCGCACATGCGGCCGGAATGAATCAGCCTGGCCATCACCGCTCTGCCCCGGATCGTCCGCTGCGGGGCATTGCGCTGATGGTGATGGCGGTCACGGTGTTCGGCGTGATGGACACCACCGCCAAATATCTGGCGCAGATCTATCCGCCGCAACTGGTGATCTGGGCACGCTATGCGCTGCAGATGGTGCTGATGATCCTGATCTTCGGGCCGCGCATGCGGCTGTCGCTGATCCGCAGCGGCACACCACGATTGCAGATCCTGCGCGGACTGTTCCTTACCGTTGCCAGCACCTGCTACTTCATCGCGCTGTCGTTCATGCCGATCGCCGAGGCGGCCGCCGTGACCTACTCGGCGCCGCTGTTCCTGGTGCTGATCGCCATACCGATGCTGGGCGAACGTGCCGATCGCGCCAGCTGGATCGCGGTGATTGCCGGATTTGTCGGCATCCTGTTCATCATTCAGCCAGGCGCTGCCGCCTTCACGCTGGCGGCGCTGCTGCCCCTGGCAACCGGACTGTGCAACGCCATCTATCACGGCCTGACGCGCAAGATCAGCGGCATTGACTCAACCATGGTGTCGCTGTTCATCCCGACCGTGGTGGGTACGCTGCTGACCAGCACCGCCTTGCTGCATCGTGCCAAACCCCCATCGTCAGTGCAATTGGCCACGAAAAAGATGCGCCACTGTTG
>RFXC01000524.1 GCA_009921765.1 Betaproteobacteria bacterium
CACACAACCCGATTCAGCCAAGGCCGTCATTTCCGTGATGGCCTCGCCCGCCAGGCCGCGGGTGAGCGCACCCAGGGGGAACACGCGCGAGGCCGAGCGACGCTCCGCGCGCGAGCGCAGCATCTCGACCAGACCCGGTTCGTCGAGTACCGGATCGGTGTCAGGCGGGCAGACCAGGCTGGTCACGCCGCCAGCGGCCGCAGCGGCCAGCTCGCACTCCAGCATGCCCTCATGTTCGTGACCGGGCTCGCCCAATCGGGCAGCCAGATCCACCAGACCCGGGGCCACCACCAGGTCGGCGGCCTCCAGAACGCGATCGGCCCGAAAGTCGGCCGGCACCGCGCCCAAAGCCACCACTGTGCCATCGGCGATGGCCACATCGGCCCGCTGATCGAAGTCGGAGGCCGGATCGATGACGCGGCCGTTCTTGATGAGGATCTTCATGCTTCGTTCCCCGCCACCAGGCTCATCACTGCCATCCGCACCGCAATGCCGAACGTGACCTGCGGCAAGATCACGCTCTGCTGGCCGTCGACCACCGCCGAATCGATTTCAACGCCCCGGTTGATCGGCCCCGGGTGCATCACGATGGCGTCGGGCCGGGCCAGTTGCAGACGCTCGGGGGAGAGACCGAAATTCTTGAAGAACTCCTGGCTCGAGGGGAGCAGCGCACCGCTCATGCGCTCGTTCTGCAGACGCAGCATGATGATGACATCGGCCCCACGCAAACCTTCTTCCAGGGTGTGGCACACCCGAACACCCATCTGCGCCATGTCCGAGGGCACCAGGGTGCGGGGACCGACCACCCGGACCTCGGGGCAGCCCAGCGTGGTGAGGGCATGAATATCGGAGCGCGCCACCCGCGAGTGCAGCACATCGCCCACGATGGCGACGGTCAGCCCGGAAAAGTCCTTCTTGTAGTGGCGGATGGTGTACATGTCCAGCAGCCCCTGCGTCGGATGGGCATGCCGGCCGTCGCCGGCATTGACCACATGCACATGCGGGGCGACGTGACGCGCAATCAGGTGCGGGGCGCCCGATTCGCTGTGTCGCACCACGAACAGGTCTGCAGCCATGGCCGACAGGTTGGCGATGGTGTCCAACAGCGATTCACCCTTGGACGCCGACGATCGGGCGATGTCCAGGTTGATCACATCGGCCGACAAGCGTGTGGCTGCAATCTCGAAGGTGGTTCGGGTGCGGGTGGAGTTTTCAAAGAACAGGTTGAAGACGCTTTTGCCGCGCAGCAAGGGCACCTTCTTGACTTCGCGGTCATTGACACTGACAAAGCGGTCGGCGGTGTCCAGAATCTGCAGCAGGATCTCGCGCGGCAGGCCCTCGATGGACAACAGATGAATCAGCTCGCCGTTGCGATTGAGCTGTGGATTGCGTTTGTAGAGCATCTCTCAGGCCCCCTGCACGTCCAGGGAAAGGCGGCC
>RFXC01000525.1 GCA_009921765.1 Betaproteobacteria bacterium
GCACGGCCGCCGATCAACCGCGCGTTGATCAGCCCTTGCTGGAGCAACCGATGGTGGCCGGGGCGTTTTTGCGCAACGCCTGGTACATGGCGGGCTGGGCGGCGGATTTCACGGCTGGCCGCCTGGTCCATCGCACCATGCTGGGCGAGCCGCTGGTGATCTATCGCCTGGGCGACGGCAAGCTGGCTGCGCTGGAGGATCGTTGCGCGCATCGCTTTGCGCCGCTCAGCATGGGTCAGCTGATCGATGGCTGCAAGCTGCAGTGCCCGTATCACGGCCTGGAATTCGATGCCGGCGGGCAATGCGTCAACAATCCGCATGGCTCGCGCAAGATCCCGGAGAAGGCGCGCGTGCGCAGTTATGCGGTTCGGCAAAAGCACAACATCGTCTGGGTCTGGATGGGGAATGCCCCGGCTGATGAAAGCGCGATCCCGGATTTTTCGCTGCTCGACAACCCGCCGGCACTGCACACCACCAAGCTCGACTACATCCGCATCCAGTCGAACTATCAGCTGATCCTGGATAACCTGCTGGACCTTAGTCACACCACCTACTTGCATGAAGGCATCCTGGGCAATCAGGACACGGTGGTGTCAGACATCCGGGTCGAGCAGGAGGGCAACGAGGTGCTGGTGATACGCGAGGCCACCAATGCCAAGCCGCCGGGGATGTTTGCGCAGTTCTGGCCTGATCATCCGCCGCTGGTGGACAAGTTCACCCGCATGCGCTGGATGCCGCCCAGCACCATGCGCCTGATGACCGGCATCACCGGCATCGGCCAGCCGTGCGAGCAGGGCAGTGGCTATCACGCCATTCATCTGCTCACGCCGGAGAACGCGCACAGCACGCACTACTTTTTCACCGCCGTCCGCTTTGGCGTGCGCACCGAGGATGAGGCCTTCAATCGCAGCATGCAGACCAAGGTGGCTGCGATGCGGCGCTTTGCCTTCGAGGATCAGGATGCGCCGGTGATCGAGGCGCAGCAGCGCAACCTCAACAGCGCCAGCCGCGTGCTGCATCCGGTATTGCTGGAATGCGACGCCGGCCCGGCGCGTTATCAGCGCGTGTTGCGACAGCTGATCAAGGCCGAGCAGCTCAGCGCCGAATCCGGCGGCTGAGAACGCTTCCCCCGGAACACTCGCAGGTCAGCCCGCTCACTCCATCTTGATGCCGGCGCTGACAAAGATCTCGGCGTTGCTCTTGATCTCGCGTTTCACGAAGCTGTCGAATTCGGCCACCGAGCTGTTGATCGGATCGGCGCCCAGATTGGCGATCTTGGCTTTGACATCCGGCACGGCCATGGCGCGCTGCACCTCGGCATGGATGCGCTCGGTCACCGCCGGGCGCATGCGTGCCGGACCGAAGGCGCCGATCCAGAACACATAGTCGGCTCCGGGCACGCCGGCTTCGGCCAGGGTCGGTACATCCGGCATGAAGGC
>RFXC01000526.1 GCA_009921765.1 Betaproteobacteria bacterium
GACGCGAGGGGGGCGAGGCCCGCGGGCTTTCGCTCCGTCCGCTGGTCGACTGGCTGGAAGGGGGGGCGAATTCGCGTCCCCCGTCGACGCCGGCGTCGGCTGTGGCTGATGCGCGAGGGGAGGCCGCGGAGCGACTGAGGTCGCTCCGGCTTGATGCGCGCTGGGGGCTCGCCGGGCCTGCCTGGGATACGCTGGACGGCGAGTTCTCGGCCGCATTGCGGGCGGCCTCGCCAGACGAGCCGGTGATTGGCAACAACAGCGTCGATATCCGGCTTGCCGGTGGACGGCTCGATGGCGAGGCGCGGGTTGCGATCCCCTCGCTTCGTTTCTCAAGGCGGTACACCGCGCCCGACTGGACGCTCGATGGTGAACTGCTCTTCAGCGGCCGGGTTCGCGGCACCCTTCGATCACCGGAACTGGTGGGCGCGCTTCAGGCCGAACACCTCATGCTCTTCAACCGGTCGCTTGGCTGGCGACTTCGCGAGGGGCGGATCGAGGCACGCTTCGATGGCCGGGCGCTCACGATCGACACGATCCGGTTTGCGGGCGGCGATGGCTCGATGACGATCAAAGGCATCTTGCGGCTCATCGATCAACAGCCGGGGGCATTGCGCGGCGCGAAATCCAATCTTCCGGTGGAAGGACAACTGCAACTCGAGGCCCGACGGCTGCCGGTGCCGCTGGGGCCGGGCCAGCGGTTGCTGCTCTCGGGCCTCACCGATCTGATTGCAGCCGGTGGCGAATTGCAGTGGCGTGGAAAGCTGCGTGCGGATGAAGGCTTGATCGAATTGCGAAGCGGTGGGGTCCCAGACCTTCCTGTCGATATCCGGATCGTGGGCGAGGCCCCGGCGCGCAAGGCGTCCGCGCCTGCGGCCGAGGCGGTGGCTGGCTGGACCCCGCGCGTGGGTGCCGAACTCACGATTGCGCTCGGCGAGGCGCTGCGTGTGCGCGGCGGTGGGGTGGATGCCCGGCTCGGTGGCGAACTGACGCTCACCGGCGTTTTGCCGGCCGCGCCGCGGGTGAGGGGGCAGGTTGACGTGCGCGAAGGAACCTTCAGCGCCTACGGCAGGCGGCTGGAAATCAGTCGTGGGGTGATCCGCTTCGCGGGTGAACTCGACAATCCTGTGCTGGATATTCTGGCGATGCGGCGCGACCAACAGGTGGAGGCGGGGGTGTCGGTCACGGGCTCGGCGCTCGCACCGCGCCTTCGACTGGTTTCCGAGCCCGACCTGCCCGATGCGCAGAAGCTCTCCTGGCTGGTGCTGGGAACCGGTCTCGATGATGTGTCGAACGCCGGGCAGGCGCGTGCGCTCAGCGAAGCGGCGCTCGCGCTGCTCGGCCGCAGCGACGAGGGGCTGATGGCGAGCCTCACGCAGCGGCTGGGCATCGATGCGGTGTCGCTCGGCGCCAC
>RFXC01000527.1 GCA_009921765.1 Betaproteobacteria bacterium
GATCTGGGTGATCTGCGGACCCTGTTGGAGCGCCACTGTCAGCGGGCTCATGCCCGTCGTCAGCGTCGTGAAGATATCGTTCAGCTGCGGCTGCAGCTGAGCCAACTGCCGTGCTGTGATGCGGGCCTGCTGCCCCTGTGTCTCGACAGCCTGGCCAAAGCTGCGCGCATGCGTGCCGGCAGCGGTGAATTTGCGCCCGATGCCCTCGACGACGCTCGCATACTCGCCCTGCGTCAGCAGCCCTTTGCTGAGCAGGGCGCTCGCGCGGCCCTGTTCCTGGGCTGCCTGATAGCCTTCGGCGTATTGACGCTTCAGGCGCTCGGCGGAACGGGCGAGCTTCTCCTGCTCCCGGTCAGCCTTTTGCGCAGAGGCGCCGGTCCGCTCCAGAGCATTGCCAGCATCACGCGCCGCCGTCTCGATGGTCTTGAGCGCCTGCTGGCCGGTACGACCCGCTTCGACCAATTCGGCCTTGAAGCGTCCGCCATCGACCTGCAGTCGGACCGAGATGTTACGGTTCGCCATCCTCGCTCTTGTCGCTTCGCTTTGTGAGGCCACGCATGAGGCCGGCTTCGGCCGCGGGCAGGAGTTCGGCTAGCGCTGGTCGGCTTACGCCGAGCGCATCACCCATGAGAAACACGGCCCCGAAATCGAGCCCAACCGGGCCCGCAGGCCCCATACGAAGTTGCCCTGTGCAACGTTCCAGAAGGTCCCAGACTTCCCAGCCCTCAGCGGTGGCTGGTTGATCGCGTTCATAGGGACATTCGGGGCAGCGCCCGGGGCAGGCTGCGCAATAGGCGGGCCCGCCGCCAAAATGCCATTCGGCGCGGGCGCTCAGGCGTTTTTTTCGGCTTCGATCTCCGCAATCGGGCGTGCATAGATCCGCTCGAAAGCGGCGGCCGCCTGCCAGATCTCCATCAGCGCTTCGACGGCGTCAGGGGTGACCGGCGCCGGGGCGCCCTTATCGTCGGCGATCCCCTCCCAATCGATGATTGAGAGTCGGGCGAGCGCTTTGATGAAGGCGACGCCGCGCAGAGCGTCGATGACTTCGCTGGCCGTCTCGCCCTCGGTATCGACCCGCACCATGGCGGATTGGGCGGCAAAGAACAGCGCCGTCCCGAATGGACGGACCTTGAGCCGCACACCAGGCAGCAGATCGAGCCAATAGGGCTCGGCTTTGAGACCAAGGCGGATCATGGCGTGGCTCCATAGGCGGCGACATCATTCTTGAGGATGGCAGTCAGCATGCGTCCGAGCGTTGGATCCTTGGCGCCGCGAAACTCGAAGGTGACCTGGATGCCGGACGGACCTTCGATCGGCACGGAGGGGCGAGACAGCACCGCCTCGTGCACGGTAAAAATCAGGCTCGTATTGGTGTCGCGCACATAGCCGAAATCGAGTTCCATTGGCGTGC
>RFXC01000528.1 GCA_009921765.1 Betaproteobacteria bacterium
GCCTACCGTCTATCTCGCGCTGACTGGCACTGCCGGCACGCTGCGGCTGATCTGGTCGCCCGAGGATAGCGCCTTTGCGCTGGAGGATGATCACGGCCAGCGCGTGACCGCAGCCCTGCTCCGCCGCTCGGGTGACATCATCACCTTCGGTATCTGTCAGACACCGACGACGCGCAGGCTCTTTGTCGCCTCAGCCCAGACCGGGCTTATCGCATCAGGTGCGGCGCCGCTCGCACCGCTTGGCGCCTTTACCGGCGCGCAGCTTCACCCCGCATAGGAGAACATCATGAAGATCGGCTTTGCCGAGCTTCTGGCCCGTCTGGGCCGGAAAGCCGGAACGGACGGCTTTTGCCTGCATGGACGCCTGGAGGCACGGCTCACCAAACCCGACGGCTCCGTCATCGTCCGGGTCAAAGACAACCTCATCGTCAATGCGGGCTTTAGCTTCATTGCGCAGTCGGTCGGTCTTTCCACCGGGCGCCCAGGCGTGATGAGCCATATCGCGGTGGGCACAGGCACGACGGCGGCCGCTGCGGCAAACACCGCCCTGGTGACCGAGCTCGCGCGTAAGGCAGCGACCTTCAGCCATACGGCGGGCACCAAGGTGTTTCAGTTCGAGGCGACCTTCAATGCGGGTGAGGCAACGGGCGCCATCACTGAGGCTGGCGTGTTTAATGCCGCCAGTGCAGGCACCATGCTGGACCGCGTCGTTTTCGCGGTCATCAATAAGGGCGCCGACGATACGCTGACGCAGCGCTTTACCTTCACGATGAGCTGACGCGTGCCGGTCACGATCACATCGACACCAGGCACGGCCTATGTCTGGGGGAACGCTGCCTTCAGCTGGGATGCGACCGAGGCCGGTAAGGCTTGGCAGGACGCAAGCGCCACAAGCTTTCTCGCCGAAGAAAGCGATGGTCTTCTGCTTGCGCCGTTGGAAGCACGCCTGCCACTCATCAGTGACAGCGAGAGCCTTGGTCTCGCCGATGCGGACGCCTTTGCCGCGACAACAAGCGTAGCGGAAGTCCTCTCTCTCGCTGAGACTTATATTGATCTCATCGCCTTTATTCTGACAGCTGCGGAGTCGATCAGTATCGAAGAAATTTCGCCGCGCCAAATCACCCAGTCGCCGTTCGCAGAGATGATGGGGCTAGCGGAGAGCGTCTCTAATAACCCCACTATTGTTGCCGATGAGGCATGGGGCACGCTCGAACAGGATGCCGCCGTAATCGGACAAGCCATCGCTGAGAGCGCGGCGTTTATTGAACAATCCGCACACGATGCGGCTACACCCCGAAGCGGCACGCTCACGCTCGGAGAGCTTCGTGGCGCTGAGGCGATCCAGAGCAGCCTTCGCAGCCTCGCCTTCGCTCACACCCACTGATTAGCCAGTGCATGGTTGTAGGTGAC
>RFXC01000529.1 GCA_009921765.1 Betaproteobacteria bacterium
GTACCGGTCACGTTTGCTGCTGGAGATACTGTCGGCTATGTTGATGTAAGCGTTGCTGCTACTTTGTTGGATGAACAGTCCATCACTGCCACCCTTTACACAAGCTCAACAACTGACGTTGCTCGCGTAAATGGTGAGTTAAGCACCGCAACGACTGCTGCTATCTACCCAACAGTAGATGGCGTACGTAGCTCATCGACAATTACTGCAATTCGTGCTGCATCAGGTTCAACCAATACCTACTTCGCACGTATCACAGATCAATTCGCTGGCGGAATGTCGGGCGAATCTGTAACAGTAACTCTTGTCGGACGTAATGCCGCAACATCGTCGACACTCGTCACCGATGCTTCAGGTTATGTCAGCTACTCCATCACGGATGCAGGGACATCTGGAACAACAGATACCTTGACATTCACCGATGGAAGCGCAACTAAAGCACTCACCATCACATACGGAACAACAACCGTAACTACCTTGACTCTCACTGGTGGAAACACCACTGATGGCGTCACATCAACCACCAAGTCCATTAAGGACATTGATGGTGATAGCTCAGGTGCTGAAGATGGTGCACAGACAATTACTGCAACCTTGAAGGATGCTACTGGCGCCCTCATGGCTGGCGTTCCTGTGACATGGTCTGTTGCTGGATCTGGCGTTGCAATTACCTCAACTCAGAAGTCAAAGATTTCTGGTTCAACCGGTACTGCAACGACAACTGTCTACGCATGGGTCGCTGGTACATACACCGTGACTGCAACTGCAGGTGGAGCAACAGCAACAGCTGAAATCACCTTCGGTCAGACAACAACAACTGATGCTCGTGTCTTGTCAGCAACCGTTTCTGGTTCGACAATCACAGCCAAGGTCGTTGACCGTTTCGGTAACGTCATTCCTGGCGTCACTGTTTATGCAAGCCGTGTCTCAGGCACAGGCTTCTTTGGTAGCGGTGTAACAAAGACTTCCACCACCACAGGTCAGGATGGAACTGCAGAGTTCATCGTCTCTGGCGCTGATACCAAGGTGAAGGTCTCTGTTGTCAGCTATGACGCTGCACAAGGAACTACCTTCGGCCAGACATGTGCTGCCGCAGGCAAGGTTGACTGCCCAACAGATGGAACTGCTGCAACATCATTTACTGCAGCAACCACAGGAACAGCAAATACTGCTGAAACCTTTGTTGGCTCCACATTCTCACCAGCTGGTGTTGCTGAAGTAACTCTTGATGTTGCTGTCACCAACGCTGCTGCAGATGCTGCTAACGCTGCATCTGACGCTGCTGCTGAAGCTATCGATGCTGCTAACGCTGCAACTGATGCTGCAAACCTCGCTGCTGAAGCAGCAGATGCAGCAACCGTTGCCGCTGAAGAAGCACGCGATGCTGCTGATGCAGCAACAGCTGCTGTT
>RFXC01000530.1 GCA_009921765.1 Betaproteobacteria bacterium
ACTTCAAGCTGCTGGGACAGATCGCCACCCTGCCGCTCGCAGTGGTGGTGCCCGCCGGCACATTCAACAGCCTCAGGGAGTGGCTGAATGCCGCACGGACTCAGCCGGCGGTGGCGAGCTACGCCATCCCGGCGCCTGGCAGCGATACCGATTTCCTGGGGTTCAAGTTGGCCGCCGATGCCGGTGCGAAATTGACCTCCGTGCCGTATCGCGGTGCTGCACCGATGATCGCCGACCTTCTCGGTCGCCAGGTACCTGCGGGCATCACAACGGTGCCTGATCTGGTCCCACATCACAAGGCCGGCAAGCTCAAGGTGCTGGCGGTGAGCGGCGCCGAACGCTTCCGAGACCTGCCCGATGTACCTACCTTCAAGGAGTCAGGCTTCCAAGGGTTGGAAGAGATCAAGGCCTGGGGAGGTCTGGCCGTGGCGGCCGGCACGCCCGCCTCAGCGTTGGACCGGCTGCGCTCGGCAATGCGCACGGTGATGCTGCAACCGAGGACTGCCGAGCAATTGCTGGTCTCCAACAACTACGCCGAGTTCATCGATCACGAGGCAATGGGGCGCCGGCATCTCAACGGCCTGCAGTTCTGGGGCCAGTTGATCAAGGAGTCGGGCTTCGTGCCGCAGTGAGCACGCGGTGAGCGTGCCGAGACGGTCAACCTGCAAGCGAGCTGCACCCTGACCCACAGATGGACGCCGTGCGGGTCATGGCTGACGCTGGCTGGCGAGCTTGGCTGCTACGAGACACCCGAGGAACGCTACGGCCGCTGCATGATGGACGCCTCCTGACCTGCCGCCTGGTGCGCGACAACGTTGGCAAGGCACGGCTGGCCAGCGGGCGGTCTCTTGACCTTCGAGACGTTCACGCTGTGGTGCTGGCTCCAGGGGGAGGAATTGCAAGCTGCCCCGACCGGACAAGCCCTGGGCGCAAAGGTGACAGGTCTTCCATGCTCACACCCTGTACAGCAATGTCGTCGGGCAGCGCCCTGCCCAGGAGCAGGGCTGCCGCTGCACGTGCCAGCGCAGGAGCCATCTGGATCCCGTAGCCGCCCTGCCCTGCAAGCCAGAAGAAGCCATCGGCTGCCGGGTCGAAGCCTGCGACCGGGCCGCGGTCGCGCACAAAGCTGCGCAGGCCGGCCCATCGGTGATTCACCTTGCGCACGGGCAGCGTGGTCGCCCGCTCGAAGCGGTCGATCGAGATGGCGATGTCTAGCTCCTCTGGCGCGGCATCGCAGGGGTCCATCGGGTCCTCGTTGGCAGGCGACAGCAGCAGCTGGCCGGCGTCGGGCTTGAAGTAGAACTGCTCCTCGACGTCGATCACCAGCGGCCACTTGCCAATATCCATGCCAGGCGGCGCCGGCAAGGTGAGCGCGGTGCGACGCATCGGCTGAAGCCCGATCGGCGACA
>RFXC01000054.1 GCA_009921765.1 Betaproteobacteria bacterium
GAACGCTGTGCAATCAGCGTCATTGACGAGCACGTCATAGCCCGGTCGCCAGTCGATCAGGGCCTCCACGCCCAGGCTCCTTGCCTGCGATTCGACAATCTCGACAATCCGGCGGCGAAGGAGCGAGCGCACCTCGGCATTAAGCGCGCGCACGCTCAGTTCGAGCGTGGCGCGGTCGGGAATCACATTACCGGCCTGACCGGCATGAAACGCCCCCACCGACACGACAGCGGTTTCGAGCGGATCCACATTGCGTGACACCACCGACTGGAGCGCCAGAACGATCGACGAGGCGGCAACGATCACGTCGGTTGTGGTGTGCGGCATGGCGCCGTGGCCGCCCACCCCGCTCAGGTGTACCGTGACATCGTCGCTCGATGCCATGGTCGGACCGCTTCGGAACATGAAGCTGCCGGTCGCCAAACCCGGCATGTTGTGCAAGGCGAAGATGGCATCGCAGGGAAAGCGCTCGAAAAGGCCGTCGTCTATCATGCGGACCGCACCGCCCGCGCCCTCTTCGGCTGGCTGGAAGATCAGGTTGACGGTTCCCTCGAAACGCGCCGATCGGGCGATGGCCTCGCCCGCGGCAAGCAGCGTGGCGGTGTGCCCATCGTGACCGCAGGCGTGCATCACCCCGGGCACCTTGCTTGCCCACGCCAGGCCGGTCTTCTCGCTGACGGGAAGCGCATCCATATCGGCGCGAAGCCCCAGGCGGCGGCCGCCATGGCCCCGCTTGAGCTGCCCCACCACGCCCGTGCCACCAACGCCGGTGGTCACCGAATAGCCCCACTGCGACAGAAGATTCGCCACCATGGCCGCCGTGCGATGCTCCCTGAATCCCAGTTCGGGATTCGCATGCAGGTCCCGACGGATACGAATGAATTGCGCGAGCGGCATACCCGCGCTGGATTCGGCAAGGGTGGGCACGAGCGCGTCGGCGATGGCGTTCATTGACATCTCACTGCGGCTGCAGATTCATCGACTTGGCGATCGTCCGCATTTGCGCCGTGTTGTCACGATAGAGCCTGGCGAGTTCATCAAGCGGACGCGGACTGGGTACCACCATGGCCTGTGCCTCGAGCTGACTGCGCACGGTGGCATCGTTGGCCACTTCGCCCAGCGCCTTATGCAGCACAGTCACGATCGCCTCGGGTGTGTTCCGGTGCACGAAATATCCCGCCCAGATATCGAACACAAAGCCCTTCAGCGCGCCGCTTTCATCCAGCGTGGGCACCTTCGAAAAAAGCTGCTGGCGTCCGGCAGACAGCACCGCCGGCGCCTTCAGCTTTCCCTCCTCCACCAGTTGCACCTGCCCCTTGCCATAGGGAGTCATGAAGATGTCGACCTGACCGGCAAGCAGATCCTGTACCGCCGGGGCGCCACCCTTGTAGGGCACATGCACCATCGGCACGCCCGTGACATTCGACATGTGTTCGCCCAGGAGGTGATAAAACGACCCCGGCCCCACGCTTGCATAGGTGAGCGGCTTGCCCCCCGCCGCGGCCCGCTTCGCATAGGCCATCAGTTCGTCACCGTTGACCGCCGGCAGGTCTTTGCGCGCCAGCATGACCAGGGGATTGATGGTGATCATCTGCACCAGCCGGAAATCCTCGCTGCGGTACTTGATGGCCGCGTTGGCGAGTGGCGCGAGAATCAGCTCGTTGGGCGAGCCCTGGAAGATGACGTAGCCATCGGCGGGGCTGTTCAACACTTTCTGGGCGGCAATGCCACCGCTTGCGCCGCCAAGATTTTCCACCACCACCGGCTGGCCCAGGTGTTTGGCGAGCGTTCCGCTCAGGGTGCGTGCGATCACGTCCGACACGCCCCCCACCGGATACGGCACCATCAACACCACCGGCTTTGAGGGGAAGGTCTGGGCCTGCGCCGCGCAGGTCACGAGCAGAGCGCCCAAGAGGCCGGGTAATCGCTTCATCAACGAGGTCATTGGAGTCTCCCGAACGGTTCACCGGTCTGGGACCGGATGGATTGGAATGATGCGAAGTCGTTGCCCAAGTCATTCTGGACGGGCATAATCATGCTGTCCAATGCATTAATAATCATCATTCAATAAAATTTACGCATACATGATCACGCTCGTCCAGCTTCGACATTTCAGCGTGCTCGCCCAGGCCGGTTCGTTTGTTCGGGCGAGCGAGCTGCTCCACCTCACGCAGCCCGCATTGAGCCGCAGCATCCGCGCGCTCGAGGAGGCGTTGGGCCGGCCACTCTTTGACCGCGTGGGCCGGCGGATCGAGCTGACCGCCTTCGGTCGCGACGCTTTGTTGCGGGTCCGACAACTGATCGAAGACGCCGGGCAGCTGGTCCAGAGCGGCGCAGCCCCCAACGCGCAGGCGCAGGGCCGACTGAGGCTTGGCCTCAGCTCAGGCCCGGGCGTGATGCTCACCGCGCCCGTTCTCACCCACTTCGCCACGCGCTACCCCCTGTTTCATGTCGACATCGTTCGCGCCAACACCCATGCGCTTGAGCAGATGCTGCGCAACCGCGATCTCGATGCCATGGTGGTCGATGCCCGGTCCCTGCGCCCCGCCCCCGATCTGGCCATTGAACCGTCCATCGAAATGCGTGGCTCGTTCCTGTGCCGCCCTGGGCATCCACTCGCCCAACTGCCCCGCGTGACCATCCAGCAGCTGCTCAATTACCCGGTGGCCTCCACGCCGCTCAGCGACGAGCTCGCGCGCGTCCTGGTGGAGCGATACGGCGCGCGGGCGCACCCCGAAGCCATGGTGCGACTGACCAGCGACGAGATCTCGCACCTGATCGAGGTCACCCATCGTACGGACATGCTGCTTCTTGCCATCCGTGCCGCGGCGCCGGGGCTGCACGAGCTCGCGGTCTCGCCCGCACTCGAGGCCAACGCGCGGTTCGCACTGGTCACGCTGGCAGGACGAGCGCAGTCGCCATTCCTGCCCGAAGTCCGGCAGCTGATGTCGCAGGTGCTGCGCGAGCCCGCGCCGCCAGCCCGTCCCGCCCGGCGCAAACGCTGATGGAACCGTTGCACTGGTGGGGGAGCATCACGCTCACCGCGCTCGAGGGACTGGCCACCGCCGCGTTCGCGCTCTCCGGCATCATCGAAGCCACCCGCAAACGCATGGATGTCGTGGGCGTGGGGGTGGTGGCTTTTCTCACCGCGTTCGGCGGCGGCACGCTGCGCGATCTGCTCCTCGATCAGCGCCCCTTCTTCTGGGTACGCGAACAGTACGTGCTCGCCGGCGTCTTTCTCCTCTGCGTGCTTGCGCTCTTCTTCATGCGCCAGCGCCATGTCGCCATCACCGAACGCATGATCGAATGGCCCGACGCCATCGGTCTGGGACTGTTCTGCGCGTCAGGCGTTCATCAGGCTCACCTGCTCGGTATGCCACCGCTGGTGTCGATCATCATGGGCGTGGTCACCGCCGTCTTCGGTGGCGTACTGCGCGACATGGTCTGCAACGACTCCGCCCAGCCATCCAAGGAGGGGCCACTCGCATACGCGGTAAAGTCTCAACTCCGACCCCACCAACAAGTGAGCTGACCATGGGCGCCCTGAACGGACTGAAAGTGCTGGAAATCGCAGCCATTGGCCCCGCACCGTTCTGCGCGATGATGCTCTCCGATATGGGGGCCGACGTCGTTCGCGTTGACCGGCGGGTCGATGCCGGCCTGGGTTTTTCCATGGCGCCTCAATTCGATGTCATGGGTCGCGGCCGGCGCTCGATCGCGCTCGACCTGAAGTCGCCCGCTGACCTGTCCGTTGTCCGACAGCTGATCGGCGCCGCCGACGTCCTGATCGAGGGCTTCCGCCCCGGCGTGATGGAGCGACTGGGGCTGGGGCCGGACGAATGCCTGGCCCTTCAGCCCCGACTGGTGATCGGACGGATGACCGGCTGGGGCCAGGACGGACCGCTCGCCCATGCGGCCGGTCACGACCTCAACTACATCGCACTCACCGGCGCGCTCGCGGCGATCGGTCCGTCGGATCACCCCCTGCCACCCTTGAACCTGGTGGGTGATTTCGGCGGCGGCGGCATGCTGCTCGCGGTGGGAATTCTGGCCGCAGTGATTGAGGCGGGGCGGTCAGGCAAGGGTCAGGTGGTCGATGCCGGCATGGTCGACGGGGCCGCGCTGCTCATGGCGAGCACCTACGGCATGCGGGCGGCTGGGCTCTGGAGCGATCTGCGCCAGAACAACGCGCTGGACGGTGCAGCCCCCTGGTACAGCGCCTACCGGACCGCGGACGGTGGCTTTGTCACGATCGCCGCGATTGAGCCCAAGTTCTACGCCGAACTGCTCGCTCGGCTCGAGCTCGACCCCGCCACGCTCCCGGCTCAGCATGAGCGCAAGCGCTGGCCCGAACTTCGCCAGGCGTTCGCCGACACCTTTGCCCGTCACACCCGAGCCGAGTGGGTTGCCCGCCTGGAAGGCACCGATGTCTGCTTTGCACCGGTGCTGGGCATGGACGAGGCGGCAGCGCATCCCCACAACGCCGGCCGCGGCACACTGGTTGAACAGCATGGCGTGGTGCAACCCGCGCCTGCGCCCCGGTTCAGTCGCACGCCCTCGGCGTTGCGGGGCGGATCGCCCGCGCCCGATGCCGATCGCGAAGCGGTCCTGCGCGACTGGCAGATCAGCGCCTGAGCCACCGCCTCGATCGGGCGCCTGGCGTAGACTCTGCGGGTTGCCCCGCCCTGCATCGGAGCCTGTGAGTTGAACGCCCCCCATCGCACCCTTCCCATCAAACAGTTGCTGCTCTGTGGCGCCGCCATCGTGGTGCTGACCATGGGCGTACGCCATGGCTTCGGACTGTGGCTGCAGCCCATCACGCAGGCACACGGCTGGCTGCGCGAAGACTTTTCCCTCGCCATCGCTGTGCAGAATCTGGTCTGGGGCCTCGCGGGCATCTTTTCCGGCATGCTCGCCGACCGCTTCGGCGCGTTCAGGATCATCGCGGGCTTTGCGGTCATCTACGCGCTGGGGCTCGTTGGCATGGGCTTCACCGACACGCCGCTCATGTTTTCGCTGAGTGCGGGCGTGCTGATCGGAATCGCGCAGGCGGGAACCACCTACTCGGTCATCTATGGCGTGTTGGGCCGGAACATTCCTGCCGACCGACGCGCCTGGGCCATGGGCGTCACCGCGTCCGCGGGCTCCTTCGGCCAGTTTGCCCTCATGCCACTCGAAAGTTGGCTGATCCAGACGGTGGGCTGGCAACTCGCACTCGTCTGGCTGGGTGCGGCCATGCTGCTCGTGGTTCCGCTGGCCTTTGGCCTGCGCGAACCGCAAATCAGCCGGTCGGGCAGCGGGCAGCCACAGCAGACCATCGTGGAGGCGCTGCGCGAGGCCTTCGGCTACCGGAGCTTCCAATTGCTCATGGCGGGCTATTTTGTCTGTGGCTTTCAGGTGATGTTCATCGGGGTCCACATACCGAGCTACGTGAAAGACCACGGGCTCGATCCACAGGTGGCAAGTTTCGCGCTCGCCCTGATCGGCCTGTTCAACATCTTTGGCACCTACACCGCAGGCTCGCTCGCGCAGCGTCTGCCCAAGCACAAGATCCTCTCTGGCATCTATTTCGCCCGGGCGCTAGGGATCAGCGCCTTTTTGCTCGCACCGCCGTCGCCGGCAAGCGTCTACCTGTTTGCGGGCTACATGGGTTTCCTCTGGCTGTCCACGGTGCCGGTCACCACCGCGTCGGTTGCGCAGATCTTCGGCGTGGCGCACCTGTCCATGCTGGGGGGCTTCATCTTCTTCAGCCACCAGGTGGGCAGCTTCATCGGCGTGTGGCTGGGCGGCTGGCTCCATGACCAGACCGGCAACTACGACCTCGCCTGGTATCTCGCCATCCTCCTGGGCGTGCTGGCCGGACTGGTCAATCTGCCCGTCAACGAAAGCCCCATTCGGCGCACGCGGGCGGCCACCGCATGACCGCGTTTCCCCTGCCCTTACGCGGTTTGTCCTGCAGGCGGCTGCTGGTACGCATGGTCGGCGCGGCGGCGCTTGCGCTCGCGCTCTTTGCAATCACCGCGGCCTATCTCGAACCTGGATTCGTGGTGACTGTGGCCAACCAGCTCTGGACCTGCTTCTGACCGCTGGGCGTTGGCGGTGCAGAGCGAAATGCGTAGCGGTACGGTGAAGGGGAGTGAGCGGGTCATTCCAGCTCGCGAGAAAACGCTATAAAGTCGCGTCTGCTCGGATAGGCGGACGAAAACCGGCGACCGAGCCAGGCGGGCCAGCCCCACCGCGAATTATTTGTCACGGAGACTTTGATGAATACAGCCTTCAGAACCCTTGCACTTACCGCGGCGCTCGCTGCTTCGGGCCTGGCCCATGCACAGGACATCCGCATTGCCAATATCGTTGAACTGTCAGGCCCGGGAACCACCGCAGGCACGCTGTTCAAGAACGGAGTCGAACTCGCGATCAAGGAAATCAACGCCTCAGGCGGCATCCTGGGTCGGAAGATCACCTACACGACCGAAGATACCCAGACCAACCCCGGGGTCGCCAAGGGCCTCACACAGAAGGCGGTGGACAACAATGCCTTCGCCATCTTTGGGCCGGTTTACTCGGGCTCGATCATGGTGTCGATGGCGGAATCGCGGCGTGGCGAGGTTCCCAATTTCACCGGTGGCGAGGCCGCTTCAATCACTCAGCAGGGGAACCCTTACGTATTTCGCACCTCGTTTGGCCAAACCATCGCCTTCCCCAAGCTCGCGCGCTTCATCAACGAAAAGGCCAAGACCGTCGCAATCATTTACGTAAACAACGACTTCGGTAAAGGCGGCCGCGATACGCTCGTGAAGCTCATGGCGAACTCGCCCACCAAGGTGGTGGCCGACATCTCGACCGATGCGGGTCAGGTCGATTTCTCGGCTGCGGTGCTGCGCGCCAAGCAAAGCGATGCCGACGCGATCTTTGCCTACACAAACGAGGAAGAGTCGGCACGGCTGCTGCGCGAACTGCGCAAACAGGGTGTGAAAAAAATGGTGATCGGCGAAACCACGCTCACCGGCCAGAAGGTGGTCGAACTCGCGGGCGAAGCGGCCAATGGCGCGCAGGCTCACGTCGGGCTCACGATCGATGCGCCGCAACTCAAAGCCTTCGGCGCGAAGTACAAGGCCGAATACAAGAGCGACTCCGACCACAACGGCGTCAAAGGCTACACCGGGGTATACATCCTGAAGGCTGCCATCGAAAAGGCCGGCAAAGTCGATCGGAAGGCTGCCGCCGAGGCCCTGCGCAACAGCTGCTTCAGCGCCAAGCAGCACCCGGGCGTCCTGATGGATGTCTGCTTCGATGACAAAGGCGATCTCGATCGCGAGAGCTTCATGGTCGAGGTGAAGAACGGACGTCCCGAAGTGGTGGCTACGCTCCCGCCAGCAGGTCTCGTCAAGAAACAGTAAGCGCGTCTGTGCCTCCGTGAGAGCGGCCCCACCCGGGCTGCTGATCGGGGGCCGCTTGCCGCGTGTCTCGGTGACACGCGGACCGTCCCTTCACCCCTGACCCGCATGACCGATTTCATCCAGCTGCTCTTCAGCGGCATGGCCACGGGCTGCATTTATGCGCTCGCTGCGCTGGGCTTCACGCTGCTCTGGCAGGCCTCGGGCACCATCAATTTCGCCCAGGGCGAGTTCGTGATGCTGCCAGCCTTCTCCATGGTGGTCATGCTGCACGCCGGCGTACCGCTCTGGATCGCATTTCTCGCCAGTTGCGCCGTGTCGGTGCTGGTGCAGGGCTGGGCTTTCAAGCGCGGTCTGGTCGACCCACTGTTTCGATACGGCATCATGCCGATCGTTGTCGCCACCATCGGTTTGTCGATTGCGATGAGAAACCTGGTGCGCGCAGGCTACAGCGCCGAGCCACAGCCGTTTCCGCAGGTATTCCCCGACAAGGTGTATGAAATCGCTGGCGTGACCGTGTCCGGCAGCGATATCGGCACCTTCGTTTTTGCGCTCCTCCTGGTGTTTGCGGTTCAGGCCTACTTGTCTCGTACCGTCACCGGTCGCGCCATGCAGGCGGTCGCCCAGAATGCGGAGAGCGCCACGGTCCTGGGCATCAACGTGCCGCGCATGATTTTCTATACCTTCGCCATCAACGCCGTGCTGGCGGCAGCGGCGGCGCTCCTGGTCACGCCCACTTACCTCGCCAAGTTCGACATGGGAGAGGGGCTTGGCACCAAGGCATTTTTTGCTGCCATCATCGGCGGCTTCAACAACTCGCGAGGCGCCCTGCTGGGCGGGCTGATCGTCGGCGCCTGCGAGAATCTTGCCGCCGCCTACATCTCACCCGCCTACAAGGACGCGGTCGCGCTTATCCTGTTCATGGTGGTGATCCTGTTCAAGCCGCAGGGCCTGCTGGGTACCCGCGAGGAGCGCAAGGTATGACGCGCCTCAATGGGTTGATCGGGATCGTGGTGCTCGCGTTGTTCCTGGTGGTGCCCAACTTTCTGAAGAACTACGGCATTCACCTGTTCACCACCTGGCTGGTGTTCATTATTGCCACCATGGGCCTGAACCTGACAGTGGGCTACGCCGGGCAGAAGTCGCTGGGCCACGCCGCTTTTTTCGGCATCGGGGCCTACACGGTTGCGATTCTTCTGAAGGCCGGGGTCAGCTTCTGGGTCGGGCTTCCGCTTGGCGCCCTCATCTGTTTTTGCACAGGGCTGGTGGTGGGCTTTCCGGCGCTCCGCGTGCAAACCATCTACCTGGCGTTTGCCACGCTCGGCTTCAACACCGCCATCTGGCTGGTCATGCGCAATGAGGAGTGGCTCACAGGCGGCAACTTCGGCATCAACAATATTGCCCGTCCGTCGATCGGAACGCTGAGCCTGGACGGGAACCTCGCCTACTACTTCTTTGTGCTGGTGGTCACACTGATCCTCGCGGCCCTGCTCGCCGCCCTCCTCCGCTCTCCCTGGGGAAAAGCCTTTACCGCGCTCCGCGACAACCCGATCCGGGCCGAAAGTCTGGGTATCGACACGCGCGGCTACACGCTCCTCAGCTTTGCAATCGGCGCAGCCTACGCAGGCATTGCAGGGGGCCTGTATGCCTCGCAGGTTCAGTTCATTGATCCTGCGCTCTTTACCGTCCACGCTTCGATCATGATGTACCTCATGGTGGTGGTGGGTGGCCCGGGCTATTTCCTGGGGCCGGTGCTGGGCTCGGCCGTGGGCGTGGTGCTGCCCGAGTGGCTGCGCTTTGCACAGGGCTGGTATCTGTTTGTGTTTGGCGCGTCGGTGGTGCTTCTCATGATCTGGCTGCCCGATGGGTTGTTGTCGATTCCCGACCGGTTGCGGGCGCGACGCGAGGCCCGCGAGGCCTCAGCTGCCCGGGCGACTGCGGCTGCACCTGTGGGCAAGGGGGCGCGAGCATGACGCCCGCCCGCACCGCCGCAGGCGAAGCAACAGCGCCTTTGCTGCAAGTCACCGACATTCGCAAGCACTACGGTGCGATCCGGGCCGTGGATGGTGTGTCGTTCGAGGTTCATCCCGGCGAGATTTTCGGTGTGATTGGACCCAACGGTTCAGGCAAGACCACGCTCTTCAACAGCATGCTGGGCCAGATCACGCCCGACAGCGGCCGGATCCAATTGAAGGGCGAAGACGTCACCCGGCTTGGCCCGCTTGAACTCAGCCGCCGCGGTGTGGGCCGAACCTTCCAGACGCTGCAGGTCTTTGGGCGGATGACAGTACGCGACAATCTGATCGTGGCGGCACAGGAACACCAGGGCTCGATGTTTTCGCGCATGTTCGCCCCCTCGGATTCAGGCCTGGGGGCACGAGCCGACGCGCTCATCGATCAGTTCCGGATCCGCCACGTGGCCGACCGCAAGGCGGGCGAACTCAGCTACGGCCAGCAGAAGCTGGTCGACATCGCCATGGCTTTCATGAGCGCGCCTGATCTGGTGCTGCTCGACGAGCCCTGCGCGGGCGTGAACCCTTCGCTGGTGGGCGGTATCAGCCGGCTTCTGAAGGAATTGAACCGGGACCGTCGGGGCAGTTTCGTGGTGATCGAGCACAACATGGATTTTGTGATGGACCTTTGCCACCGAATCATGGTGATGGTCGAAGGGTCCGTGCTCGCTGTGGGCACCCCCGAGGAAATCCGATCGAACCGCGCCGTGCTGGATGCCTACCTGGGCAACTGACTGCACCTCACGCCCACCAGCAGGCCACCGAGACCCGCCGTGACCAACCCCCGAAACCCGACCGACGCCCCTTACTGCATCGAGTTTCATGACGTGGTGGCGGGGTACAAGGACTTCATGATCCTGAACAACCTGTCGTTTTCGGTTCGGGCGGGCAGCATCACGCTTCTCATCGGGCCAAACGGTGCAGGCAAATCCACTGTACTGAAAACCCTTTTCGGGCTCCTGAAACCGCGCCAGGGAAGCATCCGGCTCGACGGCCGCGACATCACTGGCACCGCGCCGTCCGAGCTTCTGGCCCAGGGCATTGCATTCGTCCCGCAGGGCCGCAACCTGTTCGGCAAGCTCACGGTTTACGAAAACCTCGAATTGGGCGGCATAACACTCGGCATGAAGACCGCGCGCGAGCGCATTCCCGAGGTGCTGGCGCTTTTCCCCAGGGTGCGTGAGCGTCTGCATTCGCGCGCTGCCTCGCTATCGGGCGGCGAACAGAAGCAGCTCGAGGTCGGTCGGGCACTGCTGCTGCGCCCGCGGGTCTTGCTGATCGACGAGCCCTCGATCGGACTATCGCCGATCGTGGTGCAGGATGTGTTCAAGCTCCTGCGCAAGCTCGCTGACCAGGGTACGACGGTGCTGATGGTGGAGCAGAACGTGAAAAGCGCGCTGCGTTATTCCGACGACGCCATTGCGCTCGAATCCGGCCGACTGGTGCTCCATAAGCCGGCCGAGGCCGTTCTCGCCGATCCTGATATGGAGCGACTGTTTCTGGGTGGCGCTCACCTGGGAGACGCTGCTCATTGAGCACCGATCGTTGCCGCGAGCAGCGAGGCGGCGCCTTCGGTTCGAATCCGCCGCGCTAGCGATTCACTGCCCGCCCAGCGGGCGAGCGCTTCGAAGCAGTCATGATGTGTGACGTCCGACTCATGCTGGGTGTGCGGCCAGTCGCTCGCCCAGATGAGGCGCTGCGGGCCAAAGGCAGCAAGGAGGCGCGCAAGCAGCGCAGGGGCGAGCACCTCACCGCGCGCCACACCACCGGTTCGATAGGCCGCAGACACCTTCACCCAGACGCGACCGGTGGCCGAGGAGTCAAGCAAGGCTCGAAAGCCTGGGTCATCCACCCCTCGCTCCGGGTCGGGCCGACCGAAGTGATCGATACAGACGCGCGCACCCGAGGCGAGGAGCGGTGCCAGCAACCCCGGCAGATCGACCGCCTTCCGATGAATCTCGACATGCCAGTTGCGGCGGGCCACGCGCGCAAGGAACGCCGGCCACGGGGCAGTCGACAGGTCGGGGAGGGAAAGCCCCTCCAGGTTCAACCGGACGCCCACTGCCCCCTGCGCCGCAAGTGAATCGAGCGCGGCATCGGTGATGTCCGGATTCACGACCACCACGGCACGCAGGCGCTCGGGATAGCGCGCCACCGCCGCGAGCATGTACCCGTTGTCGGTGCCCAGAAAACTGGGCTGGGTAAGCAGGCCCCCTGCAAGTTGCGCGGCATCGAGGTGGGCGACGAACTGCTCGGCGGTTGCCGCGTAGCTCGGTGTGTAACGACGAGGCGTCACGAACGGCAGGTCAGGCGCAAAGACATGCGCGTGCCCGTCAACCTCACCAATCATTGCGGCGCCAGCTTGAGCGAGCGCGCGACGGCGCCGAGCGCATCGTATTCGCTGCGCAGCATGGATCGCAGCGCATCACCCTTCAGGATCATGATCTGCTCTCCCGCATCCTCGCAGTAGCGGCGCGTGGCAGGCGTGCCCATCGCCGACTCGAACGCCTGCTCGATGTTGGACAACACGGCTGCCGGCGTTCCCTTGGGCGCCAGGATGGCGCGCCACAACATGGTCTGCTCACCCGCGATCCCCAGATCGCGAAGCCCCAGCGCGTCGGGCATTGCCGCCGAGCGGTCCGCCGCACTCGACAGCAGGCAACGCGCCTTGCCCGACTTCACCGCCGACATCACCGGAGGGATCGAACCCACATAGATCGAGACATGGCCGCCGAGAAAATTGGTGAGCGTTTCGCCTGCTCCCTTGAACGGGACATCGCGCACCTGCACACCGAGCGCGCGAAAGATACGCGCTGCCGCCAGGTGACCGGTGCCGCCCAGACCATCATTGCCGTAGGTATAGCGATCGGGGTTTCGGCGCAGCTCCTCGATGAAGGCCCGCCCGTCGCGCGCCGGAAAATCCGCCAGTACGCAGAACACATAGGGCGCCTGCGACAACTGGATCACAGGTACATAATCATCGACTGTATAGCTTGCCTTCATGGAGTGAGGTGACGCGGTGAGCGGGCTGCTCCATACCCCCGCAAGCGTGAGTCCATCAGGCCGGGCATTGACCACCTGCCCCACTCCGATCGTGCCACCTGCGCCCCCCACGTTGGCGACGATGACCGGGTTCTTCAGAAACGGCTCGGCCTCCTTGCCGACGAGGCGGAAGAACACATCGGTGCCGCCTCCCACCGGTGCCGGGACCACCACCCGGGTGACCGGCTGCGCAAGCGCAACCGACATCGCGAGTGAGGCGGCGAGCCACATTGCCGCCTGAATGCCCAACCGCATGGCGCGCCTCACGGATGCGCCCGCCCGCTGGCCCCCCGAAAACGCCGCACGGGCGGCCGATGCAAATGAATCAGACATGGGATGGCTCCTTATTGAACATCACGAAGTCAGGATGGGTCGCCCTCGCCCGCCGCATCGAGCGCACGGGTAGCTTCCCTGAACCAGTTGGGCTTGGGCACCGTCCAGCCCTCGCCCCAAAGCGGTCCGCCGCCGCTCACCTCGAGCGTCTCGCCCGTGATGAAGCCACCGGCGGGGCCGCCCACGAAGAGCGCTGCTTCGGCAATCTGCCAGGGTGTGCCGGCCTCGCGCATGGGGTTCGCGTTCCGATACAACGCGCGGACTTCAGGCCGATACACCGACCAGCCCGCCGACACGATCACGCCGGGCGCAATGCAGTTGACGCGGATGCCAAGAGGCGCCCACTCCACCGCCACCGCTTCGCTGAAGGCCACCACACCCGCGCGCGCCGCCACGGTGTGCGCCACCCCATGGAGCCCACGTGGGGACACCACGATATTGACCAGGCTGCCTCCACGCCCCGCATCCCGCCAGCGCTGCGCTGCGCACTGCATTACGTTGAAGCTGCCCGTGAGATTGGTGTCAACCACCGCCTTCCAGCCCTTCTCGACAATATCGATTGCCGGGGACGGATACTGGCCACCCGCGCTCTGGACCACCAGATCAGGAAGCGCCCGCTGTGCCAGCTGATCAAACAGCGACTCGACGGACGCACGGTCACGGATATCGACCGGCACGCCGGCAGCGCACAAACCGCGCTCACCCATCGCCTTCACCACTGCCTGCAGCTTCTCCGGCTTTCGGCCCGCAACGACCACCTGCGCGCCCAGTCTCGCAGCCAGCCACGCACAGGCCGCACCGATACTGCCTCCGCCCCCCACCACCAGCACGGTTCGGCCGGCAAACGAATCGGCGGCGAGATTGGGGCGCTGCTCAGCGGGGTCTTCGAGGTGATCGATCGGATCGAGCAAGGTCGCCCCCTGTTCGGGTCGCAGGCCGATCTGCGGCCTCGGAAAACAATCGCCCGACCGGTTCGATGTCGGATGCATCGAGCGCAGCGCTGCGCAAACCGGCAATGGTCGATGAAGCGTGGGTCAACGATAGCCTCCGTCAGCCAATGGCATGGCGATTGGTGATCTTACCCTTTGCATTCAGAATGGCGGCTCGATCAAACCACGCGGTCAGCCGCGCGCTGCCGTCCCTGCCTGGAGCCCTACATGAATCAGCAAACGCTTGAGCAATTCACGGCCTCAATGCTGGGCCGCGGCTACGATGAGGTCCTGGTCCGCGAATGGGGGCCTGACCACATTGCCCCCGAGCACGAGCACCCCTTCGACACCGACGCGCTGGTGGTGCAAGGAGAGTTCTGGTTGACCGTGGGCGACTCCACCCGCCACCTGCGGGCAGGTGACAGTTTTCAGCTGGGCCGAGGCATCCGGCACGCCGAAAAATACGGCAGTGAAGGGGCCACTTTCTGGGCGGCGCGACGCAACCCGCGTTGAAGCGCTCAGGCAGTCTGTCCGCCGTCCTTCGCGGCCTGGCGGCGGGTGCGCTGCTGCTGGGGGCATTGGTGGCAGCCGCCGGATCTGCTCCCCATGAGCCCGCGCCCATGGAGGAACGGGTTCGGGCCTGCACCGGATGCCATGGCGAGCAGGGGCGAGCGGGGCCAGAAGGCTACTACCCTCGACTTGCCGGTAAGCCTGCAGGGTATCTCGCCGCGCAGCTGATCAACTTTGCCGAGGGCCGCCGTCATCATGGCGCGATGCAGCGCCTGCTCGCTACACTCGACGACGCCACCCTGTACGCGCTGGCCCAGCATTTCGCCAACCTGACGCTGCCTTACCCGCCACCGCCTGCGCCCAGGGCCAGCGCTGATCAGCTCGCCCGCGGCCGCATGCTGGCCCTCTCCGGTGACCCGTCGCGCAAGCTTCCGGCCTGCGCCACCTGCCATGGCCAGCGTCTGACTGGCGTGGCGCCAGCGGTACCGGGGCTTCTCGGACTGCCGACCGACTATCTCAACGCGCAGCTGGGCGCCTGGCGCTCCGGTCTTCGAAAGACACGAGCGCCCGACTGCATGGCCGAGATCGCGCGACGGCTGGGAAGCGATGACCTGAGCGCGGTCACTCATTGGCTTGCAAGCGAGCGCGTGCCCGATCACGGCCACCCACACACGGCTGCCGGTACCGGGGCCGACCATCCGGCGGCGAGCGATCCAGACCTCGTCTGCGCGCACGACCCAGCGCCGACCGCCGGGGCACCTGCGCCGGATCAGCCACAGCGCGCCACTCACGCGCCAGCAGCTTCCCCTTCCGCCCAGCCTGACCGGACCGCCCTCAGCGACGCCTCAAGCCGCCCCATCGAGCGCGGCGAAGTGCTCGCACGGGCCGGCAACTGCGTTGCCTGCCATACGGTCCGGGGACGACCCCTGATGTCCGGCGCACGTCCAATCGACACGCCTTTCGGCGTGGTGTTCAGCAGCAATCTCACACCGGATCCTCGCACCGGAATCGGAGCCTGGAGCGCGAACGATTTCTGGACCGCGCTCCATCACGGCCGCTCGCGCGACGGCCGCCGGCTTGCACCCGCGTTTCCCTACGAGCATACGACGCTGATCCGGCGAGGCGATAGCGACGCCATCTTCGCCTGGCTGAAGACGCTTGCCCCCGTTGATTCGCCGCAGCCGGCCCATCAACTCACCTGGCCGCTCGGAACCCAACCAGTGCTTGCGCTGTGGCAGGCGTTTTTCTTCAAGCCTGCCAGCTTTGTTCCAGACCCCACGCGCGACGACCGCTGGAATCGGGGTGCCTACCTGGTGGAGGCGGTCGGACATTGCGCAGCCTGCCATGGGCCGAGGAACATGTTCGGTGCCACGCGCAGCGTAAAGAACCTGTCAGGGAGCGCCTTGCCAGGCTCGGCCTGGGTCGCGCCAAGCCTGCTTGATGACCGCGAGACCGGGCTCGCGTCAACGCCGCTGGACCAGATCGTGCAGTTGCTCAAGACCGGCCGCTCGGTCCAGGCTGGCACCAGCGGCCCGATGGCCGACGTGGTGCAGCACGGGCTTCAGTATCTTGGCGATGACGACATCCTCGCGATCGCCGTCTACCTGAAAGACCGGGCTTACGCGACACCAGCGCCAGCCACGCCGCCCGCGCAGCCCCCTGCGCCACTCGGCGCCCGGATTTATCAGCGTGAGTGCGCCGACTGCCACGGCGAGTCGGGAGCCGGCCAGCCGCCGCACTATCCGGCGCTCCGAGGCAATCGCGCGGTCCTGCACCAGAACCCCGCCAACACCGTCCTCGCGGTGCTGCACGGTGGCTATTCTCCGGTCACCCGAGGCAATCCTGCGCCAGCCGGCATGCCTCCGTTTGCGCTGCCGCTCACCACCGCCGAGTTGGCGGCGGTGGTGAGCTGGATACGCGGCGGCCTTCAGGCACCCGGCCCAGGCGCCTCGCCGGTCAGTCCGTCCGGGGTGGAACAGATTCGCAACCGAAGTCGCTGACCCCTCGCTTCCCGAGTCGCGGACAGCGCGCGCTGCGTTGTTATGATCACGAAGCAACTTGCTCACTGCTCATCGAGACGCCCGCCATGTCTGCCCGCCCCGTCCTCACGCTGATCCCAGGGATGACCAATACCCCGCGTGTGTTCGATCGACTGATCGCGCACCTCGGTACCGACATCGAGATCCGGGTCGTCGACGTTCGCGGCCCATCGGACATCGCCACCATGGCCGGACGGGTCTGGCGGTCGCTTGTCGATGTGGGGCCCGAGCGCAAGCTGCTGCTCGCCGGCTTTTCGATGGGGGGCTATGTTGCGCTTCAGATGCTCGCGATGCCGTTGCGAAACGTGGAGGGGCTTGCCCTCCTCTGCTCAAGCGCCCACCCGGACCAGCCCGAGGCCGCACCGCTGCGAGAGCGCGCGATCAGCTCAGCCGCGCGTGACTGGCCGCGCTATGTCGAGAGAATCGGCGAGTTCCTGATGACATCGGTCGCTCGGGCTGATCACGCTCTTCGCGAGGCGATCCTCGCCGACCTGCGTGAAGCCGGGGCAGACAGCACGATCGCGCAAATGCGTGCGGTCATGACTCGGCCCGACCAGCGATCAATGATCGCGGGCCTCATGCTTAATGCCCTCGTGGTCGCAGGATCCGATGACCCCCTCATTCCTATTGATGATGCCAAAGCCGCCGCCCAGGCAATTCCCCAGGCGAGATTCGAACTCATGCCAGGCGCCGGGCATCTGATCCCCTGGGAGCAGCCGCAGGCACTGGCCGTGCTGATGCGCAGCTGGATCACTCAAACCCTCAACGAGACCCGAGACATGTCCTTTGCCGACACGCTGAAGACGCTTCCCTCAATCACTCATCTGGCTGCGCTCGAGTTGCTCGACCACAGTGGAGCCACGATAGCCCGCATCGAGAACAAGCCCGGGAAAGCAGGCTCGCTTGCGGTCTATGCAGCGCTCGCCGCGCGCCATGGCAGCATTGACGTGGCCGCGGCCCGGGAGGGTCTCGAACTGTTCGCCGAGCACACGGCCGACGCGCGCTCACATCCCGGGAAACACCCCAACATCGATCGCCTGTTTGAGGTGATCGATTCTGGCGCCACGCTGGGCGTCCGAACGATCGCAGCCTGATCTCGGCGCCTCCACGCTGGCCAGCTTCCAGTCAAGGGAACGCTCGACCGCTGACTGTTATATTATCTCATCACATTGTGATATTGTAACGTCACACGAGGTCGTTCTGCTTCTGGATCGACCGGCCGCCTGGAGCCAAACCCGATGAATCGTCTGCGCCACCTGTCGCTTGCCACCCTTTGCGCACTCGCCTCGCCCACGTGGGCCCAACCCGCCACCGTCGCCGCGCCGCACGCGCACCAAGCGGGCGAGCCTAAATTCGAGTTGGGCGGCGTATTGAACCCGTCGTGGCAATCACGCGCACAAGCCCTGTCACATCGCGACAAGGGGCTGGGTCTGGGACACAGCGACGTGGACCTCGACGCAAACCTCACTCCATGGCTGACGGGGCGCCTGTCCGCGGTAGCTCACAGTGATCACCACAAAATCGAAACCGAGATCGAGGAAGCCTATCTCGAGGCGCCAGCGCTTCCAGGGGGATTGCAGCTGCGTGCCGGGCGCTTTCTCTCGCAGCTCGGCTACCTGAACGAACTACACCCTCATGCCGATGATTTCGTTATGCGGCCGGTGCTCCATCGCGCATTTCTGGGCGGCCACTATTTCGACAACGGTCTGCGCCTGAACTGGATTGCGCCAACGCCGTTTTACTGGCGGCTTGGCGGGGAAGTCATGCACGGCAAGCGGCTCCCCACCGTTGCATCGTCGTCCACCACGGGCGCCTGGACACTTGGCACCCGAATCGGTGGCGACCTCGGCGCCTCGGCAAGCTGGCAGCTGGGCGTATCCACCTTGCGGCACCGCGCCGGCGCCTCCGGTGCTGCGGGCGAGGTTCATCACGAGCATGAGGCTGAGCTCATCGGCAACTCGGCGCCCGAGGCCAGCCACACGCACAGCCACGGGGCGGCGTTCTTCGGACGCCGGATGGATGTGCTCGAAGGGGTGTGGAAATGGGCACCCGATGGCAATGCGCGCGCCCGCCAGCTCAGGCTGAGTGCAGAGTTCGCCCGCGTGGGCGATATAGGAGAGGCTCAGGACAGCGGTCGTCGGCACTCGGCCTGGTATCTGTCGGCCGTCTACCGGTTTCGTCCTCAATGGGAGCTTGGCATTCGGCTCGACCAGCTCCACGCGCTCGCGCGCCATGAGGAAGCATTGGAGGCAGCACGCCTGCAGGAGCGCAGTCTGTCGCTGGCATGGAAGCCCGATCACATGATGACCGTTCGTCTGCAGTTCACCACCCAACGCGATCTGGGCGGCTTTGCGGCTGCTTCGGAAATCAAGCCCGCCAACGCCGTTCACCTGCAAGTGGTGAGGAGCTTCGGAGCACACGGTGCGCATGCGTATTGATGCAGCAGTCAGGCTCCTCGTCGCCTCAGTCACCGCGTTCACGCTGGCTGGCCTGCTGGCCAGCCCACAGGCGAGCGCTGCGCCCAGCATTTTTGCCTGCGAACCCGAGTGGGCGGCCCTCGCCAGGGTGATCGCGCCCGATGCGCAGATTTTTTCGGCCACCCATGCGCGTCAGGACCCGCATGATATTGAGGCGCGCCCTGCGCTGATCAGTGCGCTCCGGCGCGCAGACCTTGCGATCTGCACCGGCGCAGGCCTGGAAGCCGGATGGTTTCCGATGCTGCAGAACCGGGCTGGCAACGCCCGTGTGATGCCCGGGGCGCCTGGGATGTTGATCGCAGCCATCGGCCTGCCGCTGCTGGAAGATGCACACCATCACCCAGCGCGGGACAAGGGCCATGTGCATGCCGAGGGCAACCCCCATTTCCACCTTGATCCGCGGTTGCTCGCGCGCGTCGCCAACCGGATCGCCGAGCGTCTGGCAGCCATTGACCCCGCTGGTGCGGCCGATTACCAGGCCAGACTGGCACGCTGGCTGGCCGACTGGAACAAACGGATCGAGGGCTGGCAGGTGGCGGCCAAGCCGCTGTTTGGCGAGGCGCTGATCGCCGAGCACTCAATCTTTGCCTACCTTTTCCGGTGGCTGGAGCTCTATCAGGCGGCCGATCTGGAGCCGGTCCCTGGCGTCCCGCCCACCGTCAGTCACCTGCAGGGACTGCTGCAGCGTGCCCGGGACGACCCGCCCATGGCCGTAGCGCAAACCCTCTATCAGGACCCGCAGTCGGGCCGCTGGCTGGCCGAGAAGCTTTCGGTGCCGCTGCTGACCCTGCCCAGCACGGTCACCTCTGACGGCAACACCCGCACGCTGGAAGGTCTGTTCGACCATCTCGTCCGCTCGCTGCTTGCCGCGCGCGAGCAGCGCCGTCCACCGCGATGATCGAGAGCGCAACCGAGCTTGGATCGATACTGGCCGCGCCATTCGCGGCCGGCCTCCTCGCGCTCCTAACCCATGTCCCGCTGGGCGAGCAGGTGCTGCGGCGCGGCATTGTGTTCATCGATCTGGCGATTGCGCAGATGGCCGCGCTTGGGGTGCTGGCGGCGAGCGGCTGGTCCACCGACCCCTCCCCGGTCTGGTGGGCGGGCAGCCTCGCGGCGCTCGCCAGCGCCGTCGTGGTGGCCTGGCTCGCACGGCGCTGGCCGGAGCGGCGCGAGGCGCTGATCGGGCTCGTGTACGTGGGGGGCGCGGCGCTGGCCATTCTGTGGGTGAGCGCAGACCCCCACGGCGCACAAAAGCTGCGTGCACTGCTGGCAGGCGACATTCTGTGGGTCCGCCTCGAATCCTTGTGGCCACTCGCTGCCGGGAGCGCGCTTTTTGCCGTGGCGACACGCCTGCAACCCGCCGCCCTCGATCGCGACGCCCTGTTCTACCCGACCTTCGCGCTCCTCATCAGCCTGTCGGTCCCCGTCCTGGGCCTCTATCTCGTGTTCGCCGCCCTGATCGCCCCGGCCCTGGGTGCAAGCGCCCTTCGCCAGGCGGGAAACCCCCGCGCACGGTGGGCGGCCTATGCGATCGGATTGATCGGGCTGCTGGCTGGGCTCGCCGGCTCGTTTTGGCTTGACTGCCCCAGTGGCCCGACCGTAGTGCTCGCTCTGATCGCAACGGCGGCAGTGTCGGGCGCGCTCGCTGCGGTTAGACTACGGGGATGACCAAACCCCGCAAACCTGCCGAATCCGCCGGCACGGACGCTCCCCGCACCAAGCGCTCCATCGTCGCGGCGCGCCTCGCCGAAGCCGAAGCGCTGTGCAAAACCCGCGGCAC
>RFXC01000531.1 GCA_009921765.1 Betaproteobacteria bacterium
GCCTCGATGGTCAGGCCAGCCCGCGCCGAAGCTTGACTCTTTTTCACAGCGCCACCTATAAACCAGTCCCTTCGTTCGGCAAAAAGAACGAGCCCCACCCGGTCCCCCCATGTCTTCATCAGAAGCGGCCAGTGATCTGCGATTGCGGGAAGTCGATGCGCCCCAGAGCCAGGTGGCGCATTTTGGCGCTGACCAACCCCTGCCCATGGACGCAGGCGTCGATCTCTCGCCCTTCACCATCGCCTATCAGACCTACGGGACCCTGAACGCCGACAAATCCAACGCCGTGCTGATCTGTCACGCCCTCACGGGCGACCAGCATGTGGCCAATGTCCATCCTGTCACGGGCAAGCCCGGCTGGTGGGAGATCATGGTGGGCCCCGGCAAACCCATCGACACCGACCGCTATTTCGTCATCTGCTCGAATGTGCTGGGCGGCTGCATGGGCACGACAGGCCCCGCCTCCATCAATCCCGCCACGGGCCGCCCCTGGGGGCTCGACCTGCCGGTGGTGACGATCCGCGACATGGTGCGGGCGCAGGCCATGCTCATCGATCGTTTGGGCATCGACCAGCTCTTTTGCGTGGCGGGCGGCTCCATGGGCGGCATGCAGGTGCTGCAATGGGCGGCCTCCTACCCCGAGCGCGTCTTCAGCGCCATGCCCATCGCGGCGGCCGCGCGCCATTCTTCGCAAAACATCGCCTTCCACGAAGTCGGCCGTCAGGCCGTGATGGCTGATCCCGATTGGCGGGGCGGGCGTTATTTCGATCATCGGGTGCGCCCGCTCAAGGGCCTCGCGGTGGCGCGCATGGCGGCCCATATCACCTATCTCTCGGACGAGGCCCTGCAGCGCAAATTCGGTCGCAAATTGCAGAACCGCGCCGCGCCCACCTTCTCCTTCGATGCGGACTTTCAGATCGAGAGCTATCTGCGCCATCAGGGCTCAAGCTTCGTCGAGCGCTTCGACGCGAATTCCTATCTCTATGTCACCCGCGCCATGGATTACTTCGACATCGCGGAAGACTACGGCTCGCTGGCCAAGGCTTTCAAGGGCACGCGCACACGCTTTTGCGTGGTGTCCTTCACTTCAGACTGGCTCTTTCCCACCAGCGAATCGCGCGCGGTGGTGCATGCGCTCAACGCTGGCGGGGCGGCGGTCTCCTTTGTCGAAGTCGAGACCGACAAGGGCCACGACGCCTTCCTGCTCGACGAGCCCGATCTGCTCGCGGCCACGCGCGGCTTTCTGGGTTCAGCGGCCCGTGCGCGCGGCCTCATGGGGGCGGCGCGCTGATGGCCTCGGTCTTCGATCAGGAACGGGCCGCCATGTCCGTAGCGCGCGTCGATCTGTTGCTCATCGCGCAGATGGTGGAGCGCGGCGCCC
>RFXC01000532.1 GCA_009921765.1 Betaproteobacteria bacterium
AAAGATCAGGGGCCGGAAACTTTCATCAACGCCCGGACCGCGATCCAGCACCTCGATGCGGAGACACTCCGGTTCAAGCAGCAGCACGACCTCGACATCGCTGCCTGGCGCCGTGAACTTGCACGCATTGGCCAGCAGGTTGCTCAGCACTTGTTCGATGCGATCAGGATCGACCTTGAGTTCCGGAATCGGCGGCATCGGCACGGTGTGCTGACGCACAAAAACCCGCACGCCAAAGCCGGCGGCGTAACCCTGGATCGCCTCCACTGCGCGATCCACCAGCGCACGAATGGTCGTTGGCTGCATGTTGAACGCCAATCGTCCGGTGGAAATGCGTTCACTGTCGAGGATGTCGTTCACCAATCGCACCAACCGGTCGCAATTGATGCGGGCGATATCCACCAGCTCACGCGCCTTGTCCGGCAGAGCACCCACAACACCACCCGCCAGCAGACCCAGCGAGCCACGGATCGAGGTCATGGGCGTGCGCAACTCATGACTGATCACCGAGATGAACTGCGATTTGAGGCGATCCACTTCACGCAGTTGCGTCACATCACTCAGCAGCGCGTAACAACCGGAAAATTCGCCGTTGGTGTCCAGACGCGGGATGAAATCCGCAATCAGACTGGCGGCAGCCTTGCCAGGGCGCTGGTGCAAAAACTCCAGCCGACTGGCCGTCCCGGCAAGCGCGCGCTCGATATGCGGACGAACAACGCTGTAGGCCGCTTCATCCAGCAGCGCTCGCAGCGCCACACCATCGAGCTGCGCCGCGTCACGGTCGAACCACAGGCGCATGGCACGGTTGTGAAACCGGCAGCGCAATCCGCCATCGAATACCGCAATCATCGCCGGGACGGCATCGGCAATCGCAATCAGTCCCGCCTGGCTGTCGCGCAACGCCTGCACGTCGGCATTGCGACGGTGATGGAAGCGCTGGATCACGACAATCGCCCACAGCAGCAAGGTGGCGGCAAAAAGGGTGCTCCAGAGAATCAGATAGCTGGAGTTGTCGGCGTTGGTGCCGGTCTCGGCCCGGCGCTGCTCCAGCGTACTCAGTTGCAGGCGCCGGAACACCTCGAATTCACTCTGGATTTCACGACTCAGGCTCAGCCCCACCGAATCGCGCATCGCATCCCGGGCGGCTCGGACTTCGCTCGGACTTCGTGTTTTCATGCTGGCCCTGAAAAAATCCAGCCTGCGCTTGAGCAGTTCACGCAGCGCATCCGTACGATTTTTGAGTCGTGCATCCTGCAACTGTTCGCGCAGCCGCGCCAGGGCCGGCAGCAGCAGACGCGCCCGCTGCTCGAACTCCTCCATCGCACGCGGATCACCCTCAATCAGATACCTCTGGTGCGACAACTCCACCGAGCGCAGCTGC
>RFXC01000533.1 GCA_009921765.1 Betaproteobacteria bacterium
GGGTGTTTCAACTGCGGCGCAGTTGAGGCGAGCCATTGAGCGACGCGGGTGTAGCCCGCCTTAAGCTGCTCCCACCAGCGCCCTTGCACCGAGACCTGCAGGGTCTTCTGCCGGCCGCTTTCGACCAGCCGGGCCGCGATCACCAGGAACCAGCGACGGCTTCCGGCGGCCTCCACGTGGCGGGCCGGCTCCAGCAACCGCACGAACAGGCTCCAGAGGTTGTAGACGAGCAGCAGCAGTCGTGCGGCCAGAGCGCTCACCCGGCGCGAGCGGGCGCAAAAACCGTTGAAGCCCCATTGGTTCTTCAGCTCATCGAAGACGTTTTCCGCGTCGGCACGCTCGCGATACATCGCCTGCACCTGCCACGCGTTAGCCACGGGTTCCCCCAGGCTGGTCACATAGGCCGCCAGTTCGTGCTTCACCTGATGCCAGAACTGGCCCTGGGCGAGCGCCGGCGTCTCGCCTTGGAGCTTGCGGGCGAACACCACCCGGCGCTCGGCGCTCCAGCCGGGCAATCGCACGCGGCCCTCGGCGACCTGCCACACCCCGGCCTTGGCCGGTCCCTGCCACGCGGTTTCGGGCAGGGCGTGCAGCGCTCGCCGCACGTTGTTGGTGAGTCTGAGCTTGAACAGGTAGCGGGGCCGGTCGGACACGGCTTCATGCCACGCCATGATCGCCTCGTGGCCGAGCCCAAGGTCACCACGGTTGAGCCAGATCTTCCGGCCGCCGAGCGTGGCTTGGGCGTCCTCCATCGCGCTCTGCCACTGCGTGGCTGTGACGGTGTCGCCGCTGCGAAACCGAAAGGCGGCGCACAGGCGCGTCCCCGCACCCACGGCCACCAGCGGGTGGAAGCTGCGACGGCCCGGCTTGACCGGGTTGTAGCCCAGCTCCGCTCCTTCCTGATGGCCGAACTTGGTCTGCACCGTCGAGTCCCAGTCCAGAATCGGCTGCTCGGGCAACGCACCCCAGATCGGCGCCGCCGCCTGCCCGACCCACGCCGCGCCGGCAGACTCTTCGATCGAGCCGAAGAGTCGCTTGATCGTGTCGTCCCCCACCACGCTGCGTAGCCCGAACAGCTCGGCCACGGTCGGATCTTCCCGCAGACGCTCGACGTGCGCGAAACGCCGTCCATCCACCAGCGCGGTCAAAAGGAAACTGTGCAGGATATCGTGGACCGGCTTGGCGTTGGGACTGGTGCGCTTCACCGGACAAGTCTCCGCCAGTCGCTCCACGATGCCGGTGTGACGGATGAATGCCGCCCACGGCACGAGCCCGCCGTACGGCGTGAGCGCATCGTCCGTGGCTCGTAAGGCAACCGTTCCACCCGCGGTTCGGAACGCGAAATCCTCTTCACC
>RFXC01000534.1 GCA_009921765.1 Betaproteobacteria bacterium
GGCACGCGGACTACGTGAAGAACATGATCACGGGCGCGGCGCAGATGGACGGAGCGATTCTGGTGGTGTCGGCGGCCGACGGCCCGATGCCGCAGACGCGCGAGCACATTCTGCTGGCGCGGCAGGTGGGTGTGCCGTACATCATCGTGTTCATGAACAAGTGCGACATGGTCGATGATGCGGAGCTGCTGGAGCTGGTGGAGATGGAGGTGCGCGAGCTGCTCTCCAAGTACGAGTTCCCTGGCGACGACACGCCGATCGTGAAGGGCAGCGCCAAGCTGGCGATGGAAGGCGACAAGGGCGATCTGGGCGAGCAGGCGATCATGCGGCTGGCCGATGCGCTGGACAGCTACATTCCGACGCCGGAGCGCGCGATCGACGGCGCCTTCCTGATGCCGGTGGAAGATGTGTTCAGCATCTCCGGCCGAGGCACGGTGGTGACGGGTCGCGTGGAGCGCGGGGTGATCAAGGTCGGCGAGGAAATCGAGATCGTGGGCATCCGCACGACGCAGAAGACGACGTGCACGGGCGTGGAGATGTTCCGCAAGCTGCTGGACCAGGGCCAGGCGGGCGACAACGTGGGTATCCTGCTGCGCGGCACGAAGCGCGAGGACGTGGAGCGTGGTCAGGTGCTGTGCAAGCCGGGCAGCATCAAGCCGCACACGCACTTCACGGCCGAGGTGTACGTGCTGAGCAAGGAGGAGGGCGGGCGCCACACGCCGTTCTTCAACAACTACCGTCCGCAGTTCTATTTCCGCACGACGGATGTGACGGGTGCGGTGGAGCTGCCCAAGCTGATCGCGCCGATCGCGATGGAAGAAGGTCTGCGGTTTGCGATCCGCGAGGGTGGCCGCACCGTGGGTGCGGGCGTCGTCGCGAAGATCATCGAGTGAGTGTTCTGGCGCAGGGGCATAGCTCAACTGGCAGAGCGTCGGTCTCCAAAACCGAAGGTCGGGGGTTCGATCCCCTCTGCCCCTGCCACAGCCTGAGGCTGCGGCGCCTACACAGTCAACCGGGCCCCGCGGGGTCCACGTCGTGCCGGTGTTGTACCGGCGAACCATTGCGGGTCCCGGCCCGCAGGATGTCCTGACGATGAGCGCACCCTCCACGGTCGAGACGGTGTCCACCGGCGCCGACAAGGCCAAGCTGGCCGTCGCAGTGCTGCTCGTCCTGGGCGCCGTGGTGGTGTTCTATTTCCTGGGCAAACAGAGCCTGTGGCTGCGTCTGGGCGCGTTGCTGGCGCTGCTGGTCGCGGGTGTTGCCGTCTTCTTCACGACCGAGCCCGGCCGGCAACTGATTGCCTACGGTCGCGACTCCGTGCGTGAGGTCAAGAAGGTGGTCTGGCCCACGCGCAA
>RFXC01000535.1 GCA_009921765.1 Betaproteobacteria bacterium
CTTTTGAGATTACTGCGCCTGGTAGATCCAGGCCATCGAATCGAAGGTTTGGTCTGCGGTGCGTGATTGCAAAAACACCTTGCGAAGGTCGGCCGATGCGCCCTCTGCGTGAAACACGTGACCATACAGACGCGACGTGAGTTGCACCCGCGTGGTACGTAAATAGCGCTGCTGCTGATAGCCCAGAAACGCCTGCTCGTAGGCGCCCGCAGTCTGCTTGACATGATCAGCCAGGCATACCGCATCCTCCATCGCCATACACGCCCCCTGAGCCATGTACTGCAGCGTGGGGTGCGCCGCATCGCCCAACAGCGTGACGCGGCCACGACTCCAGTTGCGCACGGGCTCGCGATCGCGCATCACATAGGTGCGCCACTCCGGTACCGACGCGAGCATGTCGCGCAGCGGTTGCCAGGTGCAGGCGAAGTGTTCGAGCATGGGCTGGGGGTTGCCCGCCGCATCCCAACCCATATCAAGCCGATCGCTGTGAAACACCACCGTGATGTTGTAAAAACGGTTCCTCCGCATCGGCCAGAGCGTCATGTGAAGCTTGGGTCCCACCCACAACGCCATCGAGTTGGCCTTAAGGGCAGCGGGAATCGTGTCGGCGGGAACAATCGCCCGGTAACAGACGTGCCCGGCAAGACGCGGCTCGCCATCGCCCACCAATGCCTGCCGGATGACAGACCACAGGCCGTCAGCACCCACCAGTGCGGCACCGGTCAGGACTTCGCCCGATGCGGTGTGGACGCGAACACGCCCGCCGTCGTCATCGAACGATGCGATTCGAGTGCCGGTGTTCAACCGAATGTAATCGGGGCGGGCGCGGCACGCCTCGAGCAGAATGCCGTGCAGATCGGCGCGATGCATCAGGCCATAGGGATACCCGAAGCGTTTGACGAAGCCTTCACCCAGGGGCAGCGAAGTAATGGTCGAGCCGTCCAGCGCATCAATCACTGCCATGTCGCTCGGAAAGGTGGCAATGTCGGACACCGCCGCGGTCACGCCGAGACGATCGAAGACACGGAAGGCGTTGGGCCCCACCTGCAAGCCGGCGCCGATCTCTCGAAAGGCATCCGCCTGCTCGAGAACGGTCACGGGCACAGCGGCAGCCGAGAGCGCCAGTGCCACAGACAGCCCGCCGATTCCGCCCCCCGCAATCAGTACCCGCGAGGCATCGTCGTTCGTCACATTCATCGCCCCCCCCTTTTTCTGGATCCAGTGTTCTACGCAATCGAAGGCGATCGCGGAAGGGGTATTATCGTTATGACCCATGTTGTCGGAGCATGGCATGCAAAACGATCCCATCACCTTGCGCCAGCTTCAGGCGCTGCTGGCCATCTCGGATTCAGGC
>RFXC01000536.1 GCA_009921765.1 Betaproteobacteria bacterium
ACTATATCCGGTGCTACATTTACTTATTTCACAGATGTGGCAGGAACAACGACATTAAGTTCGCCATCAGCGGTCGCAACTTCTGGCACTTACTATATTAAAGCAACCTATGGATCTAACACTGACAACTACTGGATCAAACCAGTAACCGTTACAGTTAATCCTCAACCTACACCAAGTATCACTGGATCTGCTGCAGTTTGTGCAAGTTCTGCAGGTAAGGTATATAGCGTGACAAATGTTACAGGTAACACTTATGCTTGGACTGTAACTGGTGGAACAATTACTGCAGGTCAAAACACTAACTCAATTACAGTTACCTGGGGTGCTGCTGGAACTGGCACAGTTGAGGTGTTAGAGACAATTACAGCCACTAGCTGTACGCAAACTAATTCGCTATCTGTAACGATTAATCCTAATCCTACACCAAGTATAACTGGTTCAACGGCTGTTTGTACTACTAATGAAGGTTATGTGTATAGCGTAACTAACGTAGCTGGTAATACTTACTCATGGGCTGTAACTGGAGGAACAATAACTGCAGGTGCAGGTACCAATTCTATCACGGTAACATGGGGTGCTGTTGGATCCGGAACTGTTGCGGTTACACAGACTATCACCGCTACTAGTTGTGCTGCTACTGCAACGGCCTCAATTAATATACAAGAATTACCAACTGCTTCCCACGTTGTAGTAGAACCTGTGACCTGTGCCTCTGAAGATGGTCAAATTAACTTGACATTAGGCGGCGCAGCTGGTCCATATACATTTGCTTGGACTGGAACGGGTCAAGGCATCACTGCAACTACACAGAATCAATCAGCGGTGTCTTCTGGATTCTATAACTACACAGTTACTGCAGCAAATGGCTGTACTGTTTCTGCAAGTAACGTGGTAGTCAATGGTCCAGGTGGATGCTTTGTCTGTCCTACTATTGGAAGCATCGCCGCAACGAATACAATTATTTGTCAGAACACTAGCAATACCATTTCAGTTGCAGGATTGGCTGATTTAGGAATTACTTATGGAATACGCTTTAAGTATTCTATGACACCGTTGGCTAATCCATACTTATCAACTGCTGGAACAGTAATAACTACTGTTGCTAATGCAAACTTGACTGGTAATGGTACAGGCGCTTCTGCTACCTATTCATTCCCAACTGCTGGTACTGTATATGTATATGCTATACTTAGCCCAAGCTCACCTGATCCAGCTTGTCGCCCATATCTGGTTCAAACATTTGAAGTGGCTGCTACTCCTGCATTAACAGATCCAGCTAATCAAGTACTCTGTACCGGTTCAACTACATCCGCAGTTAATTTTGTGGCAACGCCTTCAGCAACAACT
>RFXC01000537.1 GCA_009921765.1 Betaproteobacteria bacterium
ATCGACACCTACGACGATCACCGCATGGCGATGTGCTTCTCCCTGGCCGCGCTGGGCGGGGTGGCAGTGCGCATCCAGGATCCGGCCTGCGTCGGCAAGACCTTTCCCGAGTACTTTGCTGCCTTGGCCTCGATCACTGGCGCATCTGGTTCGGCATGAGTGACAGTTCGCCAGCGCCCGCAGCGATGACGCCCATCCCGGTCATCGCCATCGACGGGCCGTCGGCCTCGGGCAAGGGCACGGTGGCGCAGGCGGTGGCCCGGGCGCTGGGCTTTCACTATCTCGACTCCGGCGCGCTGTACCGGCTGGTGGCGCTGGCGGCGATGCGCCGCGGGCTGGATTGGGCTGATGAAACCGCGCTGGCGGCGCTGGCGGCGGGTCTGGACGCGCAATTCGAGGGCGAAAACATCCTCCTCGAGGGCGAACAGGTGGCCGAGGCCATCCGCAGCGAGGCCTGTTCCATGGGCGCGTCACGGGTGGCGGCCGTGCCGGGGGTGCGGCTGGCCCTGGTGAAACGCCAGCGCGATTACCGCCAGGCCCCTGGTCTGGTGGCCGACGGCCGCGACATGGGGTCGGTGATTTTTCCCGACGCCGGACTGAAAATTTTCCTCACCGCGACTGCCGAGGAACGAGCCCGAAGACGTCATAACCAGTTGAAACAAAAAGGAAACACTGCTAAGCTGGACGATCTTTTGCAGGACCTTCGCGATCGCGATGCCCGGGATTCGGCACGCAGCGTTGCCCCGCTCAAGCAAGGCCCGGATGCCCGTTTATTGGACACTTCCTGCATCTCCGCTGCCGAGGCAGTGGCGCAGGTGCTGGACTGGTACGGCGCGCCACGCTGATCCTGCAGTGCTCGCCCCGCGAGCAGGGCGAATCGGCCGGCAGTTCGGGTGGTAGCTGAACACGGTGGTGAAAATCCAGTAAAATCAATCGCTTAGACTGGACGCTCACCAAACTGATAATTACCCCGAAGCTGACGCGTGGCGATCGCGACCTCGGGCCCCGACCTACAGAAGACCCCTATGTCCTCAGCAGCCAATGTTGCCGGTGCCGGCAGCAACCCCATGGAAAGTTTTGCCGCACTGTTTGAAGAAAGCCTGTTGCGCAAGGAAATGCGCACTGGTGAAGTGATTACCGCCGAAGTGGTCCGCATCGACATGAACTTTGTCGTGGTCAATGCCGGCCTGAAGTCGGAGAGTTTCATTCCGCTCGAAGAATTCCGCAGCGATGCCGGCGAGCTCGAAGTCAGCGTCGGCGATTACGTCTCGGTGGCGATCGACGCCCTGGAAGACGGTTTTGGCGAGACTCGCCTGTCACGCGACAAGGCCAAGCGCCTGGCCGCCTGG
>RFXC01000538.1 GCA_009921765.1 Betaproteobacteria bacterium
TGATGCTCAGGGGGTTGCGGCCGATCGCCGCCGCCACGGCGCGCACGCTCGAGGGTTTGCCAATTCGGCGCGCGATGTCGCTGTAGGTGGTGGTTTTCCCAGGCGCAATCCGCTGTAACGCACGCCAGACCTTTTGCTGAAATTCGCTGCCATCCGCAAGGTCCAGCGGTAAATCGAAGGTTTGTCCTTTGGACGAGAAATATCCGCTGAGTGCCTGACGGGTTTCTTTGAGCAGCGGATTTCGCTCGGCTTTGGTCCAAGTGCTGAAGTCCGGCAGGTGCTTTTGTCCTGCAAACCAGACACCGCAGAGACCTTTTGCGGAAGCGGCGAGAATCATGTCGCCGAGCGGGCTTTGGTACAGCAGAAACTCTTTCATTGCTCGGCAGGCTCCGCGTTGACGAACAGCCACAAGACCACCGCAAGCAGCGCAAACACTGCGCCGCTCAGCCAGACCTGGGTCCATGCGCCAGTCGCGGCAAGCGCCGCCGCAATCGGCTGACAAATGATGCCGCCGATGTTGCCGCCCGTGTTGAGTACGCCTGTGGCGGCGCCGGTATCGGCGCGGGCCACACTCATGGTGGCTGCCCAGAAAGGTCCCTCGTTGATCTCCATGGCAAAGAAAGCCACGACGAGCGCTGCGACCGCTACATAAGCGCCTTCGACAGCGGGTGTCGCGAGCAACATCACTACGGCGATCGGCAGCGTGAGCAAAGGCAGTAGTCGATAACCCTTGGTCGGCCCCATTCTTTGAGCGAGGCGATCGGTCATGAACCCGCCGATCGCGGCGCCGACGGCAGCCCCCAACCAAGGCAGCATTGCCATGAAGCCGCTTTCGAGTCCGCTGAAACCGCGATCACGGACCAGATACAGAAACGACCAGAAGGTGATCAAATAAAACACGTAGTTGAACGACAGATAGGAGAGCGCAAGCAGCAGAATGTTTCGGTTGCGGGCGACGCGCCACAATCGGGTGAAGGTCAGTGGTTCGGCGACCGCAGTCGCATCGAGCTCAGCCAGTTCCTCTTTGCGGATGCGTGGGTGTTCCGCTGGCGGCGGCACTTCCAGGATCAGAGCGGCCCTATCTTGACCGTGAACCCGCAGACACACGCTGGTGGCATTAAAGAAGCAACGCTCATGATTGAGCTGGGCCATGCGCACCGAGGGGTCGTTGGCATACACCTCATAGCTCAGTTCAAGCGCCTGGCCCGCCCGGCACGGCAGGCGCCAGCTGCACTTGTCCAGTTGCTCGGGCTGCAGTCGCTTGCGGCCTTGCCGCGCTTGCAGCTTTTGCAGGTGGCCGGAAAACTCGCGCACCATGTAGCTGCCGGGAATCCA
>RFXC01000539.1 GCA_009921765.1 Betaproteobacteria bacterium
ACCCGGGCGAGTTCACGTTGGATGCCAACACCGGCTACCGGAACTTCGTCACCAATTCCAAGTACGCCCAGGAGGGTATCTCCGCGGCCTATCTGCGGGCCGACGCCGCCTTCTTCCAGCGCCGCCTGCAGCTCGTCGGCGGCGCGCGCGTTGAGCAGACCAACATCCACGCCCAGGGCCCCCTCACCGACCTCACCCTGAACGTCCGCCGCGACGCCTCGGGCAAGCCTCTCCTCGACTCCGCCGGCCGGGTGATCCCGATCACCACCGACGCCCTCGAGACGTCACGCCTCACCTTCCTGCCCCGCGGCAGCGACATCAAAAAGGAATATTTGCGCGTCTTCCCCAGCCTCAACGCCAGCTACAACGTCCGCGAAAACCTCATCGCCACCGCCATTCCCCGGGCAGAGCGAAATGCGCCCTGGGACTATGCGCGCGTGGTGCGGCTTTTTCCGCGACTCGCCGAGCGCGCGAACAACTTTGGCAATCAGCTGTCGGGCGGTGAGCAGCAGATGCTTGCCATCGGTCGTGCGCTCATGACCAACCCTGAGCTGCTCATTCTCGATGAGGCCACCGAGGGCCTGTCGCCGCTCATTCGCCAGGAAATCTGGAATGCGCTTGCCACCGTGCGCGCCGAAGGCATGTCCATTCTTGTGATAGACAAAAACCTGCGGCCGCTTCTGGAACTGTGCGATCGCCACCTGATCATCGAAAAGGGTCGGGTGGTCTGGTCAGGCAGTTCCGATGAACTGCGCGGCGATCAGGCTGCCCAGCAGAAATACCTGAGCGCCTGAGCTCAGAGCCTGAGGGCTGGCGTCAGGATTTCATGCGCTGCGCAGCAGCACGCCCTGCGCAAGCAGGCGCCGCTGCACATCGGCCACATCGACCGCGCGCGGCTGCACCCGCATCTTGACCGCAACCGCCGCCGCCACGCCCGCCCCCTGACCGGTCAGCCAGCACTGCGGAATTTCACGCAGGAAGCCGTGCGAGTTGCGGTCGCACGCCACATGCCGCCCAGGCGCAAGCAGACCATCGAGTGACTCGGGGATCAGGCTACCCAGCGGCACCGAGATATTGGGCCACTTGGGATTGACCGACGGCGTGACGCCGATTTCATCGGGATGCACCATGGCCGTGGGCCACTGGGCGCGGGTGACGCGCGAGACGCCGGCGAGCCTGCGCGTGTGCCGCACGCCAATCTGCGGACCGCTCAGCATGAGAAAGGCCTGCTCAAAGCCCGGCGCGTGCTCGCGATAGAAAGCGAGGATGTTGCGCATCGCCTCGTGCGAGCGAATATCCACCGTGGTCAGGTCATCCACGT
>RFXC01000540.1 GCA_009921765.1 Betaproteobacteria bacterium
CGGCCCGAGCTGATCCACAAGGCGATTGCTGCAGGCAAGCACATTTACTGCGAGAAGCCGTCCGCCACCAGCATGGAGGCCGCGCTGGGTATTGCGCGAGCAGCCGAGGCGGCGGGCGTGCGGCACGGCGTGGTGCAGGACAAACTCTGGCTGCCGGGGCTGCTCAAGCTCAAGATGCTGATCGACTCCGGCTTCTTTGGGCGCATCTTGTCGGTACGAGGCGAGTTCGGGTACTGGGTCTTCGAAGGTGATCTGCAGCCCGCGCAGCGTCCGAGCTGGAACTATCGCACCGAGGATGGCGGTGGGATCATCCTCGACATGCTCTGCCACTGGCGCTATGTGATCGACAACCTGTTCGGCGAGGTGCGGTCGGTGTCCTGTCTGGGCGCCACGCACATTCCCACGCGTTGGGATGAACAGGGCAAGCCCTACACCGCCACGGCAGATGATGCAGCGTATGCAACCTTTCAGCTGGCCTCGGGTGTGATCGCGCATTTCAACAGTTCCTGGGCAGTGCGCGTGCGTCGCGACGATCTGCTTACGCTGCAGGTCGATGGCACGCACGGTTCGGCGGTCGCCGGGCTTCGGGGATGTCGCACACAGTCGCGGGTCAACACGCCCAAGCCGGTCTGGAATCCCGATCTGCCGCAGCCGATTCAGTTCATGGATGGCTGGCAGGAAGTGCCCGATACAGTGGTCTTTGACAACGCTTTCAAGGCGCAGTGGGAGCTCTTTCTTCGACATGTAGTGGAAGGGGGCACGTTCCGCTGGAACCTGCGCGAGGGTGCGAAAGGCGTGCAGCTCGTGGAGGCTGCGCTTCAGTCCTGGCGCGAGCGGCGTTGGGTGGACGTCGGTCCCTTGCCGGCCTGAGTGGAGATCGTCATCCATGCCCAGTCTGATCCTGCCCACTAACGGGGGCGCTCTCGATCGCTACACCTTGAGCGGCGTTCCAGCCTGGACGCCCGCTGTCCGAGGCTGGAACCGAACGGCCTACGCAGCCGCACATGTGGTGGCTGATCCGCTCTCAAGCGTTGATCCCTGGCTCGAGCCCGCGATCGACTGGGACCGCACCATTGCCTATCGCGAACATTTGTGGCGCCTGGGCTTTGGGGTGGCGGAAGCCATGGATACCGCCCAGCGCGGCATGGGTCTTGATTGGGGCAACTCGCTCGAACTGATCCGGCGTTCCATCGCGGCGGCTCGTGCATTCGGCGCGTCGCCGCATGGCGGGCCAGCGCGGGTGGCGAGCGGCGCCGGAACCGATCATCTCTCACCAGACCCGTCGCGTACGGTGGCCGAGGTCATCGGAGCTTATGAACA
>RFXC01000055.1 GCA_009921765.1 Betaproteobacteria bacterium
AGCGCAGAGGGCCCGGGCACCGGAATCACGCGCCCGCCCGATGCGAGCACCGCCGAGACAATGCGCGCGCCCGGGTCGCTCACGCCGGGCGTGCCGGCATCGGTCACCAGCGCTACCGACTTCGCTTCACCCAGCATCGCAACGATGCGCTCTGCGATGGCCGCCTCATTGTGCTGATGCGCGGCGAGGAGCCGCGCACGGCTCGCCACGCGCGCGAGGAGCGGCGCTGTGACCCGGGTGTCTTCTGCGGCAACGACATCAACCTCGGCGAGCACTCGTGCGGCGCGCGCGCTGAGATCGCCCAGGTGGCCGATCGGTGTCGCGACTACATATAATGCGCCGGGCTCAACCGCTGGGATGATGTCGTGTCCGCTCATTGGCCGATAGGTGGGGTTTCAGGGAAAAGAAGCGCCATCCGCACAACGCGGCAGCGCTGGCACTGCCCCGATTTTGCGCTGTTTCGGCCGCGAACGTCTGAGCCCTGGCTGCGCGGGGCTCCGCGGCCTGCGCGAACGCCTGCCCATTGCTTCATGCCCGCCGCTGATCTTGGCCACGGGCCCTTGCCGTGACGCGCTCGCCCACGCAACGCCTGGGCGATGCAGGCGAAGACCTCGCACTCGCTTACCTGGAGCGTGCCGGCCTCTCGCTGGTGGCGCGGCAGGTGGCGGGACGCTTTGGTGAAATTGATCTGATCATGCGCGAGCGCGACGAACTGGTGTTCGTGGAAGTACGCCGCCGCAGCCGAAGTGATTATGGATCGGCGGCTGACAGCATCGGCGCGGCCAAGCAGGGCAGGCTGCGCCGCAGTGCCGAACTGTGGTTGCAGAAGCGGCACGGTGACCGATTGCCCGCCTGCCGGTTTGACGTCTGTGCCATCGATGGCGAGCGCATCGATTGGATACGCAATGCCTTCTGACGATAGAATCCTGGCTGCTGCCAACGGGTGAAAACATGAAGCGACTGATGATTCTGATCGGGGCTGCGTCCATCGCGGGCTCGGCACTGATGCTCTCTGGCTGCCTGCCGCTTGCCGCGACCGGGATCGTGGCCGGGGCGCTCGCCGCCAACGACCGCCGCACGCTCGGTGCGCAAACCGAGGACACCAGCATCGAATTCAAGGCAGGTGCCCGCCTGCGGGATGCGATGCGCTTCCCCGGCGGCATTTCGGTCACGAGTTACAACCGCAGGGTATTGCTCACCGGTCAGGTGGGTAGTGCTGAAGATCGCCGCATGGCCGAGCAGATCGTCTCCAAAATCGACAACGTACGCTCGGTGGAAAACGCGCTTCAGGTCGCAGGGCAGCCTGCGCTGACCGCCTCGGCCTCCGATGCCACCGTAAGCGCGGGCGTCAAGGCCGCACTTCTTGAGAATTCCGAGACCCATGCCACTGCAGTCAAGGTGGTGACCGAGGCGGGTGTGGTGTACCTGATGGGAATTGCGTCGCGCAAGGAAGCCGACCGCGTGGCGCACGTCGCCAGTCGCGTTCGCGGGGTGCAGAAGGTGGTCGCCGTCTTCGAGATTGTGAGTGACGAGGAGCTCGCTCGAATTCTCAAAGGCCAGAGCGAATCGCGCTAGCGTCATGGCGCTCCCGCCCATTCTGAGCGAGCGCCTCCGGCTGCCGGTGGTGGCCTCGCCGATGTTCATCATCTCTACCCCTGAGCTGGTGATCGCCCAGTGCAAGGCGGGCGTGGTGGGTTCGTTTCCTGCGCTCAATGCGCGGCCCAAAGAACAACTCGATGACTGGCTCACCCAGATCCGCGAGGCGCTCGATGCGCACGACCGCGCGCATCCCGATCGGCCCAGCGCACCGTTTGCCGTCAATCAGATCGTGCACCGGTCGAACGATCGTCTCGAACACGATCTCGACATGTGTGTGCGGCACCGCGTGCCCATCGTCATCACGTCGCTTGGTGCGCGTCCCGAGGTCAACGATGCGGTCCATAGCTATGGCGGCGTGGTGTTGCACGACATCATCAATAACCGCTTCGCGCGCAAGGCAATCGAAAAGGGCGCTGATGGCCTGATCGCAGTGGCGGCTGGTGCGGGCGGCCATGCCGGAACGCTGTCGGCATTCGCACTGATTCAGGAAATTCGCGAGTGGTTTGATGGGCCGCTGCTGCTCTCGGGTGCCATCGCCAATGGCGCGGCGGTGCTTGCCGCGCAGGCGATGGGGGCAGACCTCGCCTACGTGGGATCGGCCTTCATCGCTACCCGCGAGGCCCGGGCAACCGACGCCTACAAGCAGGCGATCGTCGAGGGCGGTGCCGAGGACATCATCTACACCAATCTGTTTACCGGTGTGCACGGCAACTACCTGCGCGCTTCGGTGGTGGCGGCGGGGCTCGATCCCGAGAACCTGCCGCAGAGCGATCCCAGCGCCATGAACTTCGGTTCCGACCGGCCGGTCAAGGCCTGGAAAGACATCTGGGGAAGCGGTCAGGGCATCGGCGCGGTCAAGGCGGTGCTGAGCGCCGGCGAATTGGTAGACCGGCTGGAGCGTGAATATCGGGTGGCGTTCAGCAGGCTGGACGGTCTTGCGCGACCGGTGGTGGCCCGCGGTCAGGCTTCCGGCTGGGCCCGCAGTTAGAGCGGAGGCTGGGCCGGCGGTCAGGCGCGCGGCCGAAGCTTTTGCGGGCGGCCGATCCGCTCAGACGCGACGACCACGCCACCGCGCCACCGCAGGCGCAATTTCGGTCAGTTCGCGAAATACCTGAATGCCTGGCGGCGCCCGACGAGCAAGCGCCGGACTCTGTCCGCCCGCCCAGAGCTCGGTTGCGCGCGGAAGTTTCGCGCGGAGTTCGGCCAGGCCGTCAGAGACCGCATTGACGCCCAGCGATGCGGTAAACGACAAGGCGACGATGTCGGCGTTATGCGCCGTAGCGGCGAGCACGATATCCCATACCGGTGTCTGCACGCCAAGCGACAGACATCCACAGCCTTCCAGCGACAGGATCGCCTCGACCATGAGCAAGCCCAGGCCGTGATTCTCGTTGGGAAAAGTGGTGAGCAGAACGCGCGGCCGATTGCCGGTTCGTGGAATGGTGCTGATCGCGTTGCGAAGCACGATCTGCATCGATTCGGTGTAGAGATGCTCTTCGAACACCTCGAAGTAGCCGCGCGCCCAGGCCTCGCCCACCATGCGGTTGAGGGGCGCGGCCACCTCCACCACAAAGCGGTCGACCCCCATTCGGACCGTTGCCTGCGACAGGGCGCTGCGCAGTCCGTCGACGTCATGGGCTTTGGTGAGTTCGATGAAGCGTTGCAGATCATCGCGGTCGACGCGAAGATCGCTTGCGCTCCGAGGCGCCTCCACCGATTGCGCGGCGAGCGCGTGCAATTCCTCAAGCGAAAGCGAAATGATCCGCCCGGGTCGGTGGCCGCTGTCCATCAGACGGCGGATTACCCGGAGCTTGTCCACCTGTTCGATCGGGTAGCTGCGTTCGCCGAAGGCATCACGCCCGGGGCTTGGAAATCCGTAGCGGCGCTCCCATACGCGCAAGGTGTCCTTCGCGAGACCTGTGTCGCGTTCGACCGCGGCAATGCTGAGCGCAATGCCAGATGTAACTGAACGGTCATTCATGGTCGCCGGCCTTGCGTGCCTGTCCGGTTCTTCGACCGGTTGTAGTGGGGAACAACGGAGCCGGACGGCGGCTTTGTCTTGGACAAAACACCTCGTCCTCGCAGTGTGGCACGCATCTTACGCCTGTCGGCCGGCCCTGCATAGCCTGTGGGAAATCCCATGGGGTCCGGTTGACAACTTCTGTACTGGACACCGTTTGGTCATATCATGACCGGCCAGTCACCAAAACAAACTCCTCCTCAACCTTCTTCGGACCCGGCGCTTGCTTGCCGTGGTTGCGCCAAGGACACGTCACGATGCGCATAGCGGTCATCGGATCAGGCATTTCCGGGCTGTCGGCAGCGCTGCGCCTGCAGGCGCAGCATGAGGTCACGCTCTACGAAAGCGATGCGCGCCCAGGGGGGCATGCTCACACCGTTGATGTGACGCTCGATGGTTTGTGCGCACCGGTCGATACCGGCTTTCTGGTCTACAACGAACGCACCTATCCCCTCCTGATTTCGCTCTTCAAGGAACTGGGCGTGCGCGAGGCGCCGACCGATATGTCGTTTGCCGCATCCATCGGACCCCACCGGTTGGAGTGGTGCGGATCCAACATTCGCTCGGTGTTCGCCCAGCCGTCCAATCTGTTGCGCCCCGGGTTCTGGCGGATGTTGCGTGACATCCTGCGCTTCAATCGCGAGGCGACCGCGCTCGCGATCGACGAGCAGGCGCAGGCACGGCTTGATGAGCCACTTGAGCGGTATCTGGAGCGCGAGGGCTACAGCGCCGAATTCCGCGATGCCTACCTGCTCCCCATGGCCGCGGCGATCTGGTCGTGTTCGACTGCGACCATGACCCGTTTTCCGCTTGGCAGCTTCGTGCGCTTTTTCCACAACCACGGACTGCTGCAGATCGAGGGTCGCCCGCGCTGGATGACGGTGGAGGGTGGCTCACGCGAATACGTTTCGCGAATCATCTCGCAGCTTCGCGATGTCCGGTTGTCCGAGCCGGTGGAAGCGGTGACCCGTCGCGCTGGAGGCGGCGCTTCCCCGGTGACCGTCCGTTCGGCTCACGCCACAGAACATTTCGATCAGGTGGTGTTTGCCTGCCATAGCGATCAGGCGCTTGCGCTACTCGCCGATCCCAGCGAGGACGAGCGTGCGGTGCTCGCCGCGATCCGCTATCAGCCCAATCGTGCGCTGCTCCATACCGATCCGGCACTCATGCCCGCACGCCGCCGTGCCTGGGCGGCCTGGAACTACCTGAGCGATGGCCGACCAGGCGCTCCGTCGGTGTCTGTCACCTACTGGCTGAATCGGCTGCAGCCACTACCGTTTCGCTCGCCCGTTTTTGTCAGCCTCAACCCGTTGAGCGAACCCGAACCATCAAGGCTGATTCGCGAGATCAACTACGCCCACCCGATCTTCGATCTGGCGGCAGGGCGCGCGCAGCGACGGCTGCGCGCCCTCCAGGGCCGGCAGCAGACCTGGTATGCGGGCGCCTGGACCGGCTACGGTTTTCATGAAGATGGCCTGCGCTCGGGGCTCGAGGTCGCGCAGGCGATCACCCGGCTCACCGAGCCGCTGTCGCGTGCAGCTTGAGCGGGGCGCCATGACCGACGCCTTCGAGCAGGTTCGGTTTGCCTTCGGCGAGGTTCGCCACCGCCGGCTTCGGCCGCGTGAGCATGCGTTTCGGTACCGCGCCTGGTTTGTCCGCGCGCCTCTGGCTGCGTTGGAACAAAGCGGCGGCAACTGGCTGTTCGGGATCAACCGACGATCGCTTCTGTCACTTCATGCCGCCGATCACGGCGATGGAGGCTCGCCGCGCGCCTGGATTACCCGCCTGCTCGACTGTGCGGGGCTGCGCGCCGATGGCGAGATCTGGCTTCACGCCTTCGCGCGGGTATGCGGCTACGCGTTCAAGCCAGTGAGCTTCTGGTTTTGTCACCGGGCTGATGGCGCGCTCATCGCCGTGGTGGCTGAAGTGCACAACACCTTCGGCGAGCGCCATGTTTACCTTCTCGCCGATGAACGGGCGCATCCGCTCAAATCTGGCGCCGAGCTTCACGCGCTGAAGGCCTTCCATGTGTCGCCGTTCTGTGCGGTGCAGGGAGGCTACCGGTTTCGCTTCATCAACCGGACCGACCGGGCCGTGGCCCGAATCGACTATGACGATGGCGACGGTCCGTTGCTTCTCACCAGTCTCAGCGGCGTACTCGAAGAGGCGGGCCGCGCGCAACGGCTCCGCGCGCTGCTCGGATTTCCGCTCTTCAGCGCCGGGGTGATTGCCCGCATTCACTGGCATGCGCTTCGGCTGTGGTTGGCGCGCGTGCCGTTTCACCGAAAACCCGCCGCGCCCGACACCATCCTCACCCGGGGTTCGCCATGACCATCACCGCCACCACGCATTCATCGAATCCTTCCGAGCCGATCGATCGAGCAACGCCTGCCGCCGTACCGCGCCAGGCGGCGATGATCCTGCGCCTCCTCGAGCGCATTGAGACCGGCTCGCTCACACTCGATCTGCCCGATGGGAGCCGCCGCAATGTCGGCCGCGGCGAACCCTCGGCGTCCATCAGCGTGCGCGACTGGACCGTGTTCGAGGACGCGCTGCGCCGCGGCGATGTGGGCTTTGCCGAAGGCTGGATCGATGGCCGGTGGTCAACCGACTCGCTGTCCCGGCTGCTGTCGCTGCTGGTGATCAACCGGCGCGCGATTGAGTCGGCGGTCTACGGTACCTGGTGGGGGCAACTCTTTGATCGCCTGCGGCACCTGCTGCGCGCAAACACCCGCGCCGGATCGCGTCGCAACATTCACGCGCACTATGACCTGGGGAACGCCTTCTATCAGTTGTGGCTGGACCCGGGCATGACCTATTCGAGCGCGCTCTTCGAGGGTGACTTCAGCCGCTCGCTCGAAGACGCGCAACACGCCAAGAACCGGCGACTGCTCGATGAGCTGGCGCTCGCTTCGGGCGCGGCAGTGCTCGAGATCGGCTGCGGGTGGGGTGGTTTTGCCGAGGCGGCGGCTGCGCGTGGGCTTCATGTCACCGGGCTCACACTGTCCACCGAGCAGCTTGCCTATGCGCGTGAACGACTCGCGCTCACCGCGCATGGACAGGCGCGCTTTGTGCTCCGCGACTACCGTGACGAGATCGGGGTCTACGATGGCATTGCCTCGGTGGAAATGTTCGAGGCAGTGGGCGAGCGCTACTGGCAGTCGTGGTTTCAGACGGTTGCGCGTTGCCTTCGCCCCGGCGGGCGGGCCGCGATCCAGACCATCACAATTGATGAAGCGCTCTTCGAGCGCTATCGGCGCGGTACCGACTTCATTCAGCAGTACGTGTTTCCGGGTGGCATGCTGCCCACCCGGAGCGGATTTGCCGCACTTGCCCGCGAGGCGGGGCTGCAGGTGCTCGCGCAGCACTCATTCGGACCCGACTATGCGCTCACGCTCAAACGCTGGCGCGAGCGTTTCATGTCGGTGCTCGATCAGGTGCGGGCGCTGGGCTTCGATGACCGCTTCATCCGCACCTGGGAGTTCTATCTCGCCTACTGCGAGGCGGCATTCGAGCACGGCAACACCGATGTCGTTCAGTTCACGCTCGTACGGCCGTGATGGGAGCGCGACTTGACCGTGTTGAGCAACGGGCACCGCGTGGCTTAGCGGTCCTCGCTGTCGCGCTCGGAATCGGCATCGTGTCGAGCCTCGCGGCCGGGGCCGCGAGCGCGACCGGCCCGGCAGCGGCCGAGGCTGAGCCCGGGTTTCTCCGCGCGGCGCTCACCGAGCCGCGCGAGGTCGGCCGCGGCACCCTTCGGTTTCTCGGCATGCGTGTCTATGAGGCCATTCTCTGGACCGCAGGCGCACCCCGCGCGGTGGCGCCAGAATCGCTCATGCCGCCGTTCGATCGGGATTTCGCGCTCGAACTGGTGTACGCAATGAGCCTGCCTGGCGCGCGGATTGCCGAGCGCAGCGACCAGGAGATCGGCCGACAGCCCGATCGGGGCTCGGCCGTCGAGCGCGCGAATTGGCTCGCCCGCATGCGCGCGATTTTTCCGGATGTGCGTGCGGGCGACCGCATTACCGGCATCTATCGTGTCGGTGGGCCCACCCGGTTTCTGTTGAACGACAAACCCCTTGGCGAGGTTGACGACCCGGCGTTTGGCCGCGCGTTTTTTGGCATCTGGCTCGATCCGCGAACCAGTGAGCCGGCCCTGCGCGAGGCACTTCTGCGCGGGCTTGCCTCGGGCGCTGTGGCCGGTGCACGCGCGGCCGATTCGCCCGTCAGTGCTCCCGCGCGCTGAGCCTGCCGTGGCCGGCACTCCGCTCTTGGCGCACGGCGCCCGTCTCCCCGAAGGCGGGCGCTCGCCCGGGCTCCCGACACGTGCGCTTCTCGCCTACGGGTTTCTGCGTGCGCCACTCGCACTGCTCGAATTGCCTCTCTTCGTGCTGCTGCCGGCGTTTTACGGACGCGAGGCGGGGCTGTCGCTCGCACTGGTCGGGCTCGTCCTGTTTGGGGCGCGATTGATCGACGCGCTCGCCGATCCGCTGATCGGCCGGGCCATCGACCGTACCCGCGGCGTGACCGACTACCGTCGCTGGGTGGTCGTCGCATGCGTGCCGCTCGCCGCAGGCTTTGCCGCGATGCTTCATCCGCCGGCGTGGTCGACGGCCGGGCTCGCGGTCTGGCTTGCCGCGGGCTCGGTGGTCACCTATCTCGCCTGGTCGACCGTCACGATCGCGCATCAGGCCTGGGGGGCTGAGTTGGGAACCGATCCCGCAACCCGGGTGCGCGTGACCGGCATACGCGAAGCCTGTGGCCTGGCCGGGGTGCTCGCCTCGGCTGCCTTGCTTGACCCCAGGCATGTGAGCACGCTGTCGGTGCTCCTTGCGGGCGCACTGCTGCTCGCCGCCTGGCTGGTGCGACATGCGCCGACGCCAGGGCCCGCCCCGGTGACGGTCGCCTCCGATGCCCCTCGCGGTCCAGCCGTATCCGGCCCCGCGCCGATCGCGCGCACTGCGCCCTGGCGCGAACTCTTCTCCCATCGTGCGTTCACCCGGTTGCTGGCGGTGTTCATGCTGAACGGTACGGCGAGCGCGCTGCCCGCCACCCTGGTGCTGTTCTTCGTCGCCGACGTGCTGGGCGATGCCTCGCGGGCGCCGCTCTTTCTGCTCACCTATTTCGCGGCGGCTGCGATCGGCATGCCGCTCTGGATCCGGCTCGGTGTTCGGGTGGGTGCCAAGCGGGCGTGGCTCATCGGCATGGTGGCCTCGGTGCTCGCCTTCGCATGGGCATTTGCACTCGGACCCGGCGAGTGGCTGGCCTTCGGCGTGATTTGTGCGGTGACCGGGCTTGCACTCGGTGCCGATCTGGCGATGCCGCCTGCGCTCCTCGCTGCCGTGATTGCGGTGGCCGGCGGAAGCGGTGCGCGCGAGGGCGCCTACTTTGGCGTCTGGTCGCTTGCCACCAAGCTCAATCTCGCGCTGGCTGCCGGCCTGGGCCTGCCGTTGATCAGCCTGCTGGGTTATCAGCCGGGCGTAGCCGGTACCGTCACCGAGGCGCTGTCCTTTGCCTATGCGGCGCTTCCCTGCCTCATCAAGACCGCGGCCGCGTGGCTGTTGTGGCGCCTTCCCAACCCGGACCTCGCCGCGGCTGGTCCGCCAAGTCAGAGGATGGATGCATGATGGGTTTCAGTCTTTCATTGCTTGGGCGAGTCGCGACATCGCCGGTCCGCGCCCTGGTTTCCGCACGCCTCGTGCGCGTCCTGCAGGCCACGCTCCTTGCCGCAGTGGCGGTGCTCGGTCTGGGTCTGGCCGGCTGCAGTGCGCCGCTTCCTGCGCATTACGCGGCCGAGCGGCCCGTGCTCGATCCGTCGCGCTACTTCAACGGCCGTCTCGATGCCTGGGGCATGTTCCAGGACCGTTTCGGCAAGGTCGTCAAACGCTTTACGGTCGAGATGAACTGCCGCTGGGAGGGCGATACCGGGACCCTGGAGGAAGACTTCCTCTATGCCGACGGCACGCGCGAGCGCCGCGTCTGGACGCTGCGACGGGTGGCGCCCGACCGCTACATCGGGACCGCGTCGGATGTCGTGGGCGAGGCGGTCGGCGTCATCGCGGGAAATGCCTTCAACTGGCGCTACACGCTGGCCCTGCCCATCGATGGCCGAACCTGGCATGTCGACTTCGACGACTGGATGTTCCTGATCGATGACCAGGTGATGCTGAACCGGGCCGTGATGAGCAAGTTCGGCATCCGGTTGGGCGAGGTTACGTTGTCCTTTACCAAACGCTGAGCACCGCGCCCCATGATGCAATTCGAATCCACCCCGCCCACAACAGGTGCCCCGGTACGACCCCGGGCGCCTGACCGCCGGGGTGCCCTCAACCCCAGGATCGTCGACTGGCATGGGCGCAGGGTGTGGCTGATCGGCGCCTCGAGCGGCATTGGCGAGGCGCTCGCGGTCGAGCTCGCCGCCCGCGGCGCGCTGCTCGCGCTCTCGGCGCGGCGCAGGCCGGCGCTCGAGGCACTTGCGCAGCGCCTGGGGTCCGTGCCGCACATTCTTCCTGCCGATGTGGCCGATCGAGCGGCGCTGGCGGGGGCCTGCCAGTCACTCATCGGGAGCTGGGGCGAGATCGATCTGGTGATCTGGCTCGCGGGCGACTACCGCGAGATGCGCGTCGACAGCTTCGAGCTCGCCGAGGCGAGACGCCTGGTCGAGATCAACCTGCTGGCGGTCTACAACGGGCTCGATGTGCTGCTCCCGGTGTTCGAGCGCCAGCGCTCGGGCGGCCTCGCGCTGGTCTCAAGCGTTGCGGGCTATCGGGGGCTGCCCAAAGCCCTTGCCTATGGACCGGGCAAGGCCGGGCTCATCAACCTGGCCGAGTCGCTCTACCTCGACCTCCAGCCGCGCGGAGTCGGTGTCTGGCTGATCGACCCAGGGTTTGTGGCAACGCCGCTGACCGCTCAAAACGCCTTCCGGATGCCAGGACTGATCAGCGCCGAGGCGGCTGCGCGCGAGATCGTGTCGGGCTTTGCGTCGGGCGGCTTTGAAATGCATTTCCCCAAGCGCTTCACCCGCTGGATGAAACTCCTCCGTATCCTGCCCGAGCGCCTGTACTTTCGTGCGGTTCGCGCCATCACTGGAGGGTGATCCCATGCCCCCGCATGATTGCCTTGCCGAGCCCATCACCCGCGTGGTGAATTTTTACGAGACACTCAGCCGCGAGTCGCTTGGCCGCCTGGGCGAGGTCTACGCGGCGAGCGCGCGCTTCAAGGATCCGTTCAACGAAGTGGTGGGCACGGGGCCGATCACCAGGATCTTTGAGGCCATGTTCGAACAGCTCGAGGCGCCGCGCTTTCATGTCCTGGAGGCGGTCGGTGATGCCCGTCGAGCCTGTCTGGTGTGGGTGTTCGATTTTCGGAACCCGCGACTGGATGGCGGTCGGCCGCAGCAGATCCGTGGCGCGAGCTGGCTGGAATTCGACGACCAGGGCCGCGTGAGCCTGCACCGCGACTACTGGGACGCGGCCGAGGAGCTCTACGAGAAGCTGCCGTGGGTGGGTGCGCTGATGCGCTGGCTGAGACGGCGAATCGCACACTGAACGTCACAGCTGCGAGTGTCACGACAGATTGATACACTGCGTCCGTTCAAACAGACGGCAAGCCATGATGCTGTATCCCGAATTGTTCGCCTCGCTCGAGGCGGTGCGCTGGAACATGGAGCGTGACATTCCGTGGGCGCGGTTCGACCCGGCGCTGCTCACCGACGAGCAGGCCCTCACGATCAAGATGAACGCGATCACCGAGTGGGCGGCGCTGCCGGCCACCGAGATGTTCCTGCGCGATAACCGGCATGACAGCGATTTTTCCGCGTTCATGTCGGTCTGGTTCTACGAGGAACAGAAGCACGCGCTGGTGCTGATCGAGTACCTGAGGCGCTTTCGGCCCGATCTGGCGCCGAGCGAAGAGGAACTGCACGCGGTCCGTTTCGAATTCGAACCCGCCCCGCCGCTCGAAACCCTGATGCTCCATTTCTGCGGCGAGATCCGCCTCAACCACTGGTATCGTCGTGCGGCGCAGTGGCACACCGAGCCGGTGATTTGTGCCATTTACGACTTCATTTCGCGCGACGAGGCCCGCCACGGCGGCGCTTATCTTCGCTACATGAAGAAGGCGGTGAGCGAAGCGGGCGATGCCGCCCGCGCGGCGTTTTCGCGAATCGGCGTGCTCATGACGAGCGCAAGGCGGACCAGCCGGGCGTTGCACCCCACCAACCTGCATGTGAATCGAACGCTGTTTCCGAACGACACGGTGCAGAGCCGGATGCCCGAACCCGGTTGGCTCGAGCGTTGGCTCGACGAGCAGATCCGCTTTGACGCCGACTGGGAGCAGCGGGTCATCGAGCGGATTCTCCACAACCTGTCACTGCTGTTTGGCCGCAGCATCGACACCGCGCAGGAGCTCAACCGCTACCGCCGCGAGCTCGTCCAGCGGCTGGGCGTGGGCGCCGCGCCACTGTCGGGTGAGTCCCAGGCGGCCTAGCGAGGCGGGGCGTGGTCGCGGTAGAAGCCCGCCGCCGAATCACGCGCAAAGCGCTCCGGATCCCAGGGCGCGCCGTCGAGCGCGGTGGGGTCGATGAAGCGGTAAACCTCGGCTGGCAGGGTCAGGCGGCGGCCGTCACGTGTCGCCACGCTCACCTGCACCGATTCGCGCTGGTATGCATCGCCCTCGAAGGCGTCGAGCCGGGCGAGCTCTTGCGCGTCCACATTCAGATAGAGACGGCCCTGGGTGCACGCGCCGGTCTCTCGGCGGATGCCCGGGTAGCGCTGCCCCCGAACGCCCTCGCGGACAAAGCCCTCGAGCACCGCGGCCACACTTGCCAGCGGGCGAGGCACGAGCGGCGTCCAGACCTGCACAAACATCAGCGAGCCGTAGGTGAAGACATGCCGGGTCATGGGCTTACGCCTGCCTCGCGGCGCGAAGCGAGAGATCGCCCGCCACAATGTGTCGTTCGCCCTCATCGGTCAGCAGGCGGAGCGCCCCGCTTGGGGCAATGCCGAGCGAGCGGCCGCGCGCGAGCGTCTGTCCGGCTTCGCTTACCGTCACCTGCTCGCCATGCCAGGCATCGAATCGGGCCCAGAGCGGCAAGAAAGGGGCAAGACCCTCGCGCTCATGCGTGGTCCACGCCTTCGCCACAGCGAGCACAACGCGCGAAACAAGAGCTTCCACCCGGATCGGCGCAGCGCCGTCGAACAGACCGCTCGCGGGCTGACCGATCAGCGCCTGGGCGTCCTGGGGCGCGAGCAGGTTGAGACCCACCCCCACCACCACACGCACCCGCGGTTCGAGTCGGGCACCACCCGGGCGAGACTCGATCAGAATCCCGCCGCACTTGCCGCCGTCACGCAGCAGATCGTTGGGCCATTTGAGTGCAAGCCCCTGGCAGTCTTCGGACAAGGCCGCTGCGATGGCACAGCCCACCGCAAGGGACAGCCCGGGCGCGGGCGGCGCGGCACCGGCGCGCTCGAAGGCGAGCGACAGGGCGAGACTGCGGCCGGGCTCGGCAAGCCAGCTGCGTCCGCGCCGCCCACGGCCGGCGCGCTGCGTCTGTGCGAGCACCGCCCGCGGGCTGGCGGGCGTGCCGGCAAAGGGCGCGTCGAGCAGCCAGCTGTTGGTGGAGTCGACCTCGGCAAGCAGTTCGAAGTGTGGGCCGTCGGGGCCCAGGAGCTCGCGGATCAAGGTGGTATCGGGTGAGGGCATCATCGACGCAGGCTGGGATTGGCGCGATCATACGGGTCGTTTTCGCCCGACTATAATGGCCCGATGAGCACCCCCTATTTCGAGCGTCACATTTTCTTCTGCACCAACCGGCGTGATGACGGCCGGGCCTGCTGTGCGGCCAACGACGCCGAGCGTCTGCAGGCCTATGCCAAGGCGCGCGTCAAGGCGCTCGGGCTCGCGGGCGCCGGCAAGGTGCGGGTGAACAAGGCGGGCTGCCTGGACCGCTGCGAACTGGGCCCGGTCGCGGTCGTCTATCCCGATGCCGTCTGGTACACCTTCGTCGACGAGCACGACATCGACGAGATCGTTGATTCGCATCTGCGTGACGGCCGACCCGTGGAGCGACTGAAGCTCGAATGAACGCGTCCACCCGCACGCTGCTGATTGCCGGGCCCGCGGGTCCGATCGATGTTGCCCTCGACCTGCCCGCCGGCCCCATCCGGGGCATCGGTCTGGTCGCCCATCCGCATCCGCTCTATGGCGGCACGCGCGACAACAAGGTGGTGCAGACGCTTGCCCGGGCGATGCTCGCCACAGGCTATGCGGTCTGGCGCCCCAACTTTCGCGGGGTCGGCGCGACAGCGGGTGAACACGACCACGGTCAGGGCGAAACCGATGATTTGCGTGCCGTGCTCGAAGCCGCGCAAGCCGATCCCCTGGTGCCCGACAAGGCCCGTGGCAACCTGGCATTCGCCGGATTTTCCTTTGGCAGTTTTGTGCTGTCGCGGTTGCTCGCGCAGTTGCCGCCCGCCGAGCGCCTTGCCGCACCGGTTGTTCTGGTGGGCGTGGCTGCCCAGCGCTTCGCGGTGGAAGAGGTGCCACCCGGCGCGCTGGTGATTCACGGCGAGGTCGATGATGTGGTGCCGCTTGCGGCTGTGCTCAATTGGGCGCGACCGCAGAACCTGCCAGTGGTGGTGCTGCCTGGGGCCGATCACTTTTTTCACCGCAGGCTCACGGACCTCAAGCGGCTGGTGGTGGCGCATCTGGTGGCAGCGCCCCTCCTTGGGTCGGTGCCGGGCCTTGAGCCGGCCGACGTTGCGGCCGACTGACCCGGCCTGTTTTCATCGCGTCGCTATCCGGAGATTTCACGATGATCCGCCTGCTTGTCCGCCTGGTCGTCGGCCTGCTCATCGGCGCGTCTGCCATGCCAGCAGCCTGGGCGCAGGTTGCCCCACCCACCATGACTGCGCGTTCCTGGCTGCTGCTCGATGCCACTACCGGTCATGTCATCGCCTCGCATGAACCCGATCGGAAGTCCGATCCGGCTTCACTCACCAAGCTCATGACCGCCTATCTCGCGTTTTCCGCCATCAAGGAGAAGCGCCTGGCACTTGATGCGCGACCCATGGTGTCGCAGCGCGCCTACAAGGCGATCGGCTCCAGGATGTTCGTCGAGCCGGCCGCGCCCGCCACGGTGGAAGAACTCCTGCGCGGCATGATCATTCAGTCGGGGAACGATGCCTCGGTGGTGCTTGCCGAGGCACTCGCCGGCGGCGAAGAGCCGTTCGCGCAGCAAATGAACCGCGAGGCCGAGCGGCTGGGAATGCGGAACTCCCAGTTTCGAAATGCCACCGGGCTGCCCAACGCCGAGCACTATTCCACCGCGCGCGACCTCGCGATTCTGGCCAGCCGGCTGATCAGCGACCACCCCGACTTCTACAAGTTCTATTCGGAGCGTGAATTCACGTTCAACAAGATCCGCCAGCCCAACCGCAACCGGTTGCTGTTCATCGACCCCAGCGTTGATGGCATGAAAACCGGCTACACCGAGGCCGCGGGCTACTGCCTGATCGCTTCGGCCCGACGCGAGCAACCGGGCGCCGGCTTCTCGCGTCGGCTGATTGCCGTGGTGATGGGTGCGGCCACCGAGTCCATCCGCATCACTGAATCGCAGCGCCTGCTCAATTACGGCTTTCAGAATTTCGAGACCGTCCGGGCCTATTCCAAGGGCCAGGAACTGGGCAGCTACCCGGTCTGGAAGGGCAAGGGCGTGCTGGTGGCCGGGGCGGTTGAGCAGGACATCCTCATCACGGTGCCGCGGGGTCAGGCCGAGAAAATCAAGGGCGAGGTCGAGCGGGTCGAGCCACTGCTTGCGCCGGTCACGCAGGGCCAGAAGATCGGCACGCTGCGCGTGAAGCTGGGCGAACAGGTGCTCGCCGAGCGGCCGGTACTCGCCCAGGCAACCGTCGACGAAGCGGGCTGGATCGGCAGGCTCTGGGACGGCCTGCGGCTAAAGTTCGCCAAATAGCGCGCACCTTCCCCGCCATCTGCACCGTCTTCCCTTCACCTCCTTAGTAGAGCGAGACCCCCATGAGCGAGCAGGTTGTTTATCTCAACGGAGCGTTTGTGCCGCTCTCCGAGGCCCGCATTCCGGTGCTCGACCGTGGCTTTATCTTCGGCGACGGCATCTATGAGGTCGTCCCGGTCTATGACGGGCGCCCGTTTCGGCTCACCCAGCACCTGAAGCGTCTGGAGCGAAGCCTCGCCGCCATCAGCATCGACAATCCCTTCGATGAGGCAGGCTGGCGCGCGCTGATCGCCGATCTCGTTGGCCGTCATGGTTGGCCCAATCAGTTCGTCTACATGCAGATTACCCGTGGCGTCGCGCGCCGCGATCACGCGTTTCCAAAGGGCATCCAGCCCACGGTGTTCGCGATGACCAGCGAATTCGTGGCGCCGGCTGCGGCATTGCGCGAACAGGGCCTGTCCGTCATCACTGCCGATGATGAGCGCTGGCTGCATTGCGACATCAAATCGGTATCGCTCCTTGGCAACGTGCTCGCGAAGCAGGCTGCGGTCGATGCGGGCGCCGCCGAGTGCATGATGTTCCGCGACGGCATCCTCACCGAAGGATCCTCGAGCAACATCTGGGTCGTGCGAAATGGCCGCGTGCTCGGTTCACCCGTCAACCACCTGGTCCTGGAAGGCATCCGGGTGGGGCTGCTCGCCGAGCTCTGCGCGCGCTGCGGGCTCGACTACGAGCTGCGACGCGTTCCTCGCGAGGAGGTGCTTCAGGCCGACGAGCTGATGCTCACGTCAGCCACCCGCGAAATTCTCCCGATCACGAAGGTGGATGGCGCACCCGTGGGCAACGGGCGCCCGGGCCCGGTGTATCAGCGGCTGATCGAGGCATATCAGGCGGCCACCCGCGAGGCCTGAGCCCCGGCCATGAGTGATGCCGAGGTCTGGGAACGGATCGGAAATCTGCTTGAGTTTCCAGTGGATTTTCCGATCAAGGTGATGGGTCGGCGCACCGACGAGTTTGCCCAGACCATTGCCGCGCTGGTGAGCGCACGCGTACCGGACTTCAACCCGGCGTCTATCGAACTGCGTGCGTCCTCGCGGGGGGCGTGGCTGAGCGTCACGCTCACGGTCCGTGCGCAATCGCGGGAGCAACTCCAGACGCTCTACCGCGAGCTGTCCTCGCACCCCATGGTCCGGATCGTTCTGTAGAGCGCAATCATCGAGCCGCTGCTCAGGCCATTTGCACGCACCGAGTATGCCGACACACTCGCGGCGATGCGCGACTTCACCCGCACGCGCGACGCCGCCACGTCCGACGAGATCTGGCTGGTTGAACACCCGCCAGTGTTCACAATGGGTCTTGCTGCGCGGCCCGATCATCTGCTCGCGCCGGGCGAGATTGCGGTGGTCGCGACCGAACGCGGTGGTCAGGTGACCTATCACGGGCCTGGACAGGTGATCGCCTATCCGCTCATCGACTTGCGCAGGCTCGGTATCGGCGTAAAGGAGCTGGTCTATCGCTATGAGCAGGCGATCATCCAGACGCTTGAGGCATGGTCGGTGGATGGGCGCCGCATCGCGGGTGCGCCCGGCGTGTTCGTGGCGCTCGAGGGTGGAGTCGGACCCTTCGCGGGCTGGGCAAAGATTGCTGCGCTGGGCGTACGCATCATGCGGGGCTGCAGCCTCCATGGGCTCGCAGTGAATGTGCGCATGGACCTCGAGCCGTTCGATCGCATCAACCCCTGCGGTTACCCGGGATTGCGCTCGGTGGATCTGGCGAGCCTGGGCGTGTCAGTGCCGCCCGAGGCGGTGGCCGCACGGCTGGGTGAGCGGCTGGTCGCCCATCTGCGCGATGACCAACTCCGCTAGACTCCGGGTATTCCTTTTCGAGCAGAAAGGCGCGCGCCGTCTGGTGTGCCGATCAACATGAGCGCTTCCGACCTGTCCGACACGCCCTCAGCCTCTTACGACCCGAGCGCCAAGCAGAAGGCGGGCGCCAAGACCTCGCGCATCCCCATCAAGGTGGTACCGGCCGACGAAGTGCTGCGCAAACCCGACTGGATCCGGGTGCGCGCGGCAAGCCCTGGCAGCCGCTTTCACGACATCAAGCGCATTCTCCGCGAGCACCGTCTGCACACGGTCTGCGAGGAGGCAAGCTGCCCGAATATCGGCGAGTGCTTCGGCAAAGGCACAGCCACCTTCATGATCATGGGCGACAAATGCACCCGGCGCTGCCCGTTCTGCGATGTCGGTCACGGCCGGCCCGACCCCCTGGATGCCGACGAGCCCGCCAACCTTGCGCGCACCATTGCGGCATTGGGCCTGGACTACGTGGTGATCACCAGCGTCGACCGTGACGATCTTCGCGACGGCGGCGCAGCCCATTTTGTCGATTGCATCCGGCGCGTTCGCGAGGCCTCACCGCGCACCCGGATCGAGGTGCTGGTACCCGATTTTCGCGGCCGGCTCGAGCGGGCGCTGGCAATCCTGGAAGCGGCCCCGCCCGATGTGATGAACCACAACCTGGAGACCGTGCCGCGCCTCTACCGAGAAGCGCGCCCCGGATCCGACTATCAGCATTCGCTTCGACTGCTGTCCGAGTTCCGCGCGCGTGTGCCGGGTGTTCCTACCAAGTCGGGCCTGATGCTGGGCCTCGGTGAAACCGACGATGAAATCATCGAAGTGATGCGCGATCTGCGTGCGCATCAGGTCGACATGATCACCATCGGCCAGTACCTCGCTCCTTCGAACGCCCATCTGCCAGTGCGCCGGTATGTGCACCCGGATGGGTTTGCCATGCTTGCCGAGCGTGCCCAGGAGATGGGCTTTGTGCACGCGGCGGTCGGTCCGCTGGTGCGCTCGTCCTACCATGCCGATCGACAGGCCGAGGCGGCCGGGGTGCATGGCAACTGACCGCTATCGACTATCCCAACCCGTCAGATCAGCGACATCACCGGAGACTTCTCATGATTGAACTCTATTACGCCCCGGGCGCATGTTCGTTTGTGCCCCATGTGGCCCTGGAAATGATTCGCGAGGCCACTGGCCAGGCGTTCGAGCCCCGGTTGATCAAGCTGCACCGCGCCGAGCATCGTTCCCCCGAATATCTTGCCCTCAACCCCGAGGGGCAGGTGCCAGTGCTGGTGGTTGATGGCAAGGTGCTCACCCAGATTGTTGCCATGTGCGACTTTCTCGACCGCAAGCACCCGGCGCTCGGCCTGCTGCCTGCCGAGCCCTGGGCCCGCGCGCAGGCGCTCTCCACACTCGCATGGTTCAACAACACTGTGCACCCCACCTTCACCCATGTCTTCATGCCCCACAAGTTCGCGGAAGGCGAGCCCTGTCAGGCGGAAGTCAAGCGGATGGGACGCGACCGGTATCACGACATTCTGAAGCGCATCGACAGCCAGGTGGCCGCGCAGACCGGCCCCTACTGGCTGGGCGATCAGCTGTCGGTGCTTGATGCCTATGCGCTCACGGCGCTTCGCTGGGGGGGCCTGGGCGGCATCGACCCCGAATCGCTGCCCGCCTATTACGCCTACATGCAGCGCGTGGCGAAGGCGCCGGCGGTGGCCGCGGCCATCGAGCGCGAGCGTCTGCAGCTCAACGTTTTCAAGAAGGCCTGATCAGCGCGCGGCCGCTGCCGCGCCGTGGGGGCTCACACGAAAAGCGTGAGCACGCCCGTGTAGCCGTGCAGCCGGCCGTCGGCGATTTCGCCGTGGGCAAAGAACCCCGCGAGCGGGAGTTCACCCAGGTTGTGCCGGATCAGCGCGAGCTCGGCGCCGTTTGCGCCGAACAGATGCTGGCCGCGTGCCACGCAACTGACATAGTGCGCCCCTCGCGCGGTCTGTCCGCTTGCTTCGAGGTCTTCGCGAAGCTCGGTGCAGATCCGGATCAGATCGGCGCGCGCGGCGGCGGCGTCGCGCCGGCAGAACACCGCGCGATCGCCCGTCTGGGCGCCGCCACCTACCGCAATCGCACGGCTCACCGGATCGATGCCGAGGAGATCGCTGATCCGGTGCGCGCCGAAGCCGATGGTTCGCGGCCGGTCGCTTGCCGCAAGCCCGACCTGCAGCCCACGCGCGGCCGGTGCATCACGCAAGAGCCGCAGCAGATGTTGTGGATCACGGGCGCTGCGCTCGGCCAGGTCGATGCCGAGGTCCTCGAACATGACGTCGAGCGCGGGCCGGTTGTCTAGCGAGAGGATGGCCTGTCCTCGGCAGTCGGAGACCGTGCGCTCGCGGCCGATTGGCGAACAACCGTGCGTGACGCGCGACAGCAGTGTCACCTCGGGCCCGAACCATACCCCCGACAAGGCGCGCGGGCCGGCAGCCTGCTCGCCGGTGCGGGGGACGGTACCGAACGGTTCCACGACACCGCCGAACACCAGTCCGGGGGCAGCGGCCTCGCTCAGGCTGCGCAGGCGCGTGCTCATGTCCTCCGCATAGGGGTCGGCGTGCAGCAGCAGACTTGATCCTGGCGTGGCGAGCCGCTCGGCTGCGCCACGCGAGTCCTGCCACGCGGCCCCAAATGCCTGCACGCTGCCCGCGGGCAGCTGGCCGATCAGAATCGCGATCGCTGGCTCATCGACATACTCGGCGCTCTCCGCGCAGAGGCCCGGCACGCAGGCCCCGCTCCACTGAACCTGCGGCAGCCGGCGCTCCAGCAGTTCCTGGATGTCGGAGAAGTGGCTCGCAAAGGGCGTGCTTGCATAGACCAGCCCCAGGAGCGGGTTCGGCCGCGAGTCGTGCTCTCGGCCGAGCTGGCTGAGCGCGAGCTCGGTTGCCATCCGCCAGTCGGGATGGCTTGCATGGCCACAGACGAATCGGTTCACTGGCGACTCACGCGGCGCAACCTAGCGAGCCGAGCGCGGACGGCGCGATGCCGCGGCGGGACCTGG
>RFXC01000541.1 GCA_009921765.1 Betaproteobacteria bacterium
TGCGGCAGCCCTTGCTGCTGCAGCGGCCGCTTCGGCGGCAGCCAGCGTTCGGCAATCGGCCAGCATCTCGATTTTCTGGCCCGCTGCGATCAGGCCGGCCTGCGCCGCGCAAAGCGATTTCAGCCGTGAGTTCCACTCCACCAGTTCGAGCGCTTTTTCGAACAGCTGGCGCACTTCGGCGTCGGTGCTGCCCTTTGTGAGCATACGAACCGCACCCTGGGCAAGCGCGCGCTCGGCTGAGGGGGGGCGTGTACGCGCGGCGGCCTCGATATCTTCCAGAGCGACACCGCTTGCCAGCGCAGCGCGCACCGCATCAAGTTCGTTGGCTTTGCGCTGCAGGCCCTGCATGCGCTCGGTCATGCTGTCGATAGCGGCGCGGCCCGCCTCGAGTTCGTTGGACACACTGGCGAGCGCAGCCTGATTGATGGACGCCTTGTTCCACATCCACCACGTGCCGCCGGCACCCGCGATTGTGAGTAAGCCCAGCAGAATTTCAAGGATCAGCCGCTTCATTCGAATGTGTCTCCAGGAAGAGCGGGGCTTATGACAGCCAGCGAGCGAAACGGCTCAACCGCCAGGGTTTAATCGACCGTTGCACCCGATTCCTTGACAATCCGGGCCCACATCACGAGTTCTTCCCGGACCAGTCTGGCGAGCTGATCGGGGTTGCCTGGCCACACTTCCGCGCCCTGGCCGGCCAGGCGTTCGCCCAGATCGGAGGCGGACAACACCTGGGTGGAGACCGCAAGAATGCGGTCAATGACCGGTTTGGGCGTGCCGGCGGGAGCAAAGAGCCCGTACCAGGAATTGGCAAAGAAGCCAGGCAGGCTTTCTGCGAGCGTCGGGACCTCAGGGGCAAGCGGGGTCCGCTTTTCGGTCGCTACGCCGATCACATTGAGCTTGCCGGACTTCACGAAGGGCATGACGCCGGGGAAGCTGCCGAAGGTGATGGGGACCTGACCGCTCACCACGTCGGCTGCCGCAGCAGCCGCACCGCGGTAGGGGATGTGCACCAGGTGCAGGCTGGCCGTGCTGTTCAGCATGACGCCGAGCAGATGGTTGAGTGTGCCGTTGCCCGCCGAGGCGTAGTCGATCTTGCCGGGCCGCTGCCGGGCCAGGTCGATCAACTCTTTGAGAGTTTTTGCGGGAAACGACGGGTTGGCCACCAGCAGGTAAGGCGCGGTGGCCACCGTCATGATGGGCGCGAAGTCTGCGACAGGATCGAATCCAGGGTTGCGGTAAAGCGCGGGGTTGATGGTCTGTGCGCTCTGGGCGGTAAGCAGAAGCGTGTAGCCGTCTTTGGGGGCACGGGCGACATGC
>RFXC01000542.1 GCA_009921765.1 Betaproteobacteria bacterium
TGCAAGCAGCGTCGCGCAGGCGCGCTGCGCGAGCGCCTCCCGGGTGGGGAGGTCCTCGTCGACCAGGCGGTTGAAGGGCGCGTAGTGCTCTCGCGCCGCCTGGTAGCGAAGGCCCTGATGCAGATTCCAGCGAACGATCAGCGGGCCGGGCGTGCCCGCCTCAAGCGCATCCAGCGCGGACAACTGTCGCCCGATCGGAGGCATGCGGTCGTGAAGGCTCAGGCAGTATTGCGCACCGGCCGCTTTGAGTGTGCGCATCAGCCGCGGGGTGAGCAACTCGGGATCACGCAGTTCCACCGCGTAGCAGGGTCCGGGCGGCAGGCTGGCGAGGAATGCACCCAGACGCTCGATCCATGCTGGCGCATTGCGAAGCCAGGGCTTGGGCAGCGGTGAAATCTGAAAGACCAGAATTCCCGCGCGCTCGCCCAGTCCGCCCAAACAGGGCTCGATGAACTGGGCGATCGCGGTGGGCGCATCGAGATGCAGCGGGTTGTCGGGCCCGTGCCGGCCGCGGTCATCGCGCACGCTCGCGCCGGTGATGAGGTCGGGCGCCTTCACCAGAAATCGAAAATTCGGTGGTACCTGAGCAGCGTACTGCGCGAACTGCAGCAGGCTTATCGGGGCATAGAAGCCGCGGTCTATCCCCACGGCATTGAGCAAGGGGTGCTGGGAGTAGGCGATCAGACCCTTGCGCGAAAGCGTCGACTCGCTGGCTGCTTCGGCATAGACCAGGCCTTCCCATCCCGGAAATGACCAGGAGGAGGTTCCCAGGAAGAGTCGTTCGCCGAAGCGCGCGAGGCTGGGTGCGCGCCTTAGCAGCTCGGCGCAGGGCGCCGGTTCCCGGGCTTTCGCCATGCTGACGTCAGTCGGGCCTCAGGCCCAGCCGTTCGATGACGGGCTGCCACCGCTGGGCTTCGCTGCGCATCAGCGCGGCCAACTGCTCGGGGCTGCCACCGATGACATCCATGCCGCCCTGAGCCAGCCGCGCTCTCACCTCGTCGATGGCCAGGATGGCCGAAATCTCGCGATTGAGCTTCGCGATGACGGCTTGCGGCGTTCCCGCTGGCGCGACGATGGCATTGAAGAGCGGCGCCTCCAGATTCGCGAGACCCTGCTCGGCGAAAGTGGCCACCTCGGGCGCTGCCGGCGAGCGCTTCGCTTCGGCGATCCCCAGAACCTTGAGGCGGCCAGCGTTGAGCAGTCCCTTGACGTTGACCAGCGCCGTGAACAGCGCCTGGGTGTCGCCGGCGACCACCGACTGCGTCGCACCAGGCCCGCCGTTGTAGGGGATGTGAACGATGAAGATCCCGGCGCGCTCCT
>RFXC01000543.1 GCA_009921765.1 Betaproteobacteria bacterium
TTGGTGAACTTCTTCAGCTCGTCCTCGTTCTCGACGAAGAACGCGAAGCCGACGAATTTCTCCGGGCCGAGATGCGTCACATGCAGGTGATGATTGGGATCGGTGCCGCGCATGTACAGCGCGTCCTTGGTGCGCTCGACACGCACCATGCCGAAGTTGACCAGGAATTCCTCCTGCTGGTCCAGACTCGGCGCCTGCAACCGCCCGTAGGCGATATCAGTGACCTTGGTGTAGGGCATGCTTGCTCTCTCCTCGCTGAAAACAATCCTGAACGGCGTTGCGCCGCACGAACCTGCCGGGGGCGGATATTACACCGGGCGAATCGATGCCCAGACCGGGCACTAACCGACCCCGGAAGCCCGCATAATCCGGGGTTTGTTCAACCCGCGATCGAGAGGCTCCACATGAAAATCGTTCATTACAACAACCAGCAGGCCGGCGCCGTGGTCGGCGACAAGGTTTACCCCATCGGCGAGGCGCTGGTACGCGCCGGCCATGTCCGCGCCGGCTACAACATGTGCGAGGTCATCGACGCCCTGGCCAACAAGCCGGGTGCAATGGATTCGGTGCGCGATGTCGAGAAGACCGGCGCGCCGGTAGCACTGGCCTCGGTCACGCTGCACGCGCCGATCACCAACCCGCCGGTGATCTGGTGTGCCGCCTCGAACTACGCCGCCCACCAACAGGAAATGGTCGAGCGGGTGAAATCGCAGACCGCCAGCCAGAACCTGTCCAAGCAGGATCTGATGGCCGAGTTCTTCATCAAGCCGGTGTCCTCGGTCATCGGGCCGGGCGGCACGGTGGTGCTGCCCAAGGTGTCCAAGCATGTCGACTTCGAATGCGAGCTGTGCGCCATCGTCGGCAAGCCGGCGCGCAATGTGCCCGAAGCCCGTGCGCTGGACCATGTGTTCGGCTATCTGATGCTGTGGGACCTGTCGCAGCGCGATCCGTGGGGCATCGGCCGCCAGAACACGCGCTGCATCCGCAAGGGCTTTGACACCTTCACCGCGCTCGGCCCGTGGATCGTCACCGCCGATGAAATCGCCGATCCGCACAACCTGTCGTTCCATGTCGAACAAAACGGCAAGCAGGTGATGACGGCGCACACCAGCGACATGATCTGCAACCTGAACGATCACATCGGCTTCCTCTCGAGCTGCCTGACACTGCTGCCCGGCACCCTGATCACCACCGGCACGCCGGCAGGTGTGCAGCGTCTGGCGCATGGCGACAAGCTCAAAGGCGTAATGGAAGGCATCGGCGAGATGGACCTGAACGTGGTGGCTGAGTAAGCACACCCTGCCCTCGACCGAACCGTTC
>RFXC01000544.1 GCA_009921765.1 Betaproteobacteria bacterium
CTGGCCTCCGAGGCGCCGACCGTCAATCTGCTTAATTCGTTGTTGGCGCGTGCGCTGCGTATGGGGGCGTCCGATCTTCACCTTGAGCCGCAAGGCGGGCCAGCGCGCGTACGCTTTCGCATCGATGGCGTACTGCACGAGGTCGACACCATTCCGGCAGCGATGGTGCTTCCCGTGGTCACTCGATTGAAGATTCTCGCAGCGATGGACATCGGCGAGAGACGAAGGCCGCAGGACGGTAAAATCGAGCTTCGAGTGGCTGGCGAGGACATCGACATCCGCGCTTCGGTATTGCCGCTCGCTGAGGGCGAAAGTGCCGTGTTGCGCTTCTTGCGCAAGACTGCCCTCGTGTACGACATGAAGGAACTCGGTCTCTCCGAAGACATCGAGAGATGGGTACTCGAAGATTTGGCGGTCACCTCGGGAGTGGTGTTGCTCACGGGCCCTACGGGCTCGGGCAAAACCACCACTCTCTATACGTTTTTAAGCCGTCTCAACAAGCCGCAAGTCAAGATCATCACGCTCGAAGATCCGGTCGAGTACCAACTCTCCGGTATCAATCAGGTGCAGGTGCAGCCGGCGATCGGTTTCGATTTCGCCCACGGACTGCGCAGCATTGTTCGTCAAGATCCCGACATCATCATGGTGGGTGAGATCCGTGACAAAGAAACGGCCGGTGTCGCGATGCAGTCGGCGCTCACCGGGCACCTCGTGTTCTCGACGGTGCACACCAACGACACACCGAGCGCCTACACCCGATTGCTCGATCTCGGCGTTGAAGAGTTCCTGCTCAATGCGGCACTGCGCTCGATCATTGGTCAGCGGCTTGCGCGGCGCCTTTGCGCGTCATGCGCCGCTCCACACCCCGATAGCGAGCGACTGCTCGAATCTTTGGAACTGCGACCCCTGGCGACCCGGCTTGGTATTCAGCATCCCGGCCTCAAAATCGCCAAAGGCTGCGATGCCTGCGGCGGCACCGGCTACAAGGGTCGTGTGGCAGTTGCCGAATACTTGCGCTGTGACGCTGTAATACGAGCACTGCCTAAGGGCCCGGAATTTTTGGCGCGGGCTCGTCAGTATGCGCGTTCGCAAGGATGGCGAACCTTGCTCGAAGACGGTTTCGCCAAGGCGCTGCGTGGTGTGACCACGGTGGATGAAGTGCTGCGGGTCGCAGGCTGATGCCGCAGTTCAAGTTCGAAGGCTTTGACGACACGGGCGGCCGACTCGGCAGTGTGATCGATGCCGACACCGAGGCCGCCGCGCTCGATGAATTGCGTCGTCGGGGTGTCTTGGTGAGTCGCCTGGTGCAGGTGGGCTCCG
>RFXC01000545.1 GCA_009921765.1 Betaproteobacteria bacterium
GCTGAGCGGGTCGAGCACCGGCAGCCGGTCCTTGTGCACATCATGCATCACCACAAAGTAGGCGCAGCATGCGAGCGACAGCAAGGCGAGCAGCCAGCCGCTCCAGGTGTCAGTGGTCGGTCGCCGGGCGTTACCGGAGGTGTGCAGGAATGCGAGTGACAAGACTCCGCCCAGAAAAAGGTAGAGCCCGATCGCCTCATCGATGTAGACGCCGGCCGCGACCGCGACGAAGGTGACGGCAAGACCTAGGCAGATCACTGCACTCAGGACGCGGCCCACGGGCCCGAGCGCCCGTGCGCGCCCCGAGCCAACCCAGTCGAGCAATGTCATCGAGGGATTCCGGTGAGGGTGAAGCAGCTTCCCGCCCGGGGGTCACCCTTGGACGGGGTTGGCGAGAGAACGACGGCAGTAAGCACGCGAGGCAAGGACCAGAGCACGCCGCGCACAGGCGGCGCGCCGCCTTTACTTGAGCAGGCCCGCCTTGCGGTAGGCGGCGGCCGCGCCCGGGTGCAGGGGGAGCGGAGCCACCCGGGTGAGGCTTTCCGGTGTGAGCCGCGCCAACGTGGCATGCGACTTCTGCAGGAAATCGAAGTGCTTGAGCATCGCCGCCACAATGGCCTCCGCCTCGCCATCCTTCATTTCGGCCGCGGCCATCACCACCACGCTGCCGCGCACTGTGTTGGCGGCCTCCGGCGAGAATGCGTAGGTGTTGGCGGGCACGCTGATGGTTTCGGTGCCGAGTTGTTTGTTCAGCTTGTCGACGGCCTCGGCGCCCAGGCCGATCAGCTTGAACTGCGTGTCTCGGGCGGCGTTGACAATCTGGCTTGATGGGAACGCGAGCATGTTGATGATGAGATCGATCTGGCCGTTCTTCATCATCGTGAGGCCATTGTTGTAGGCGACGTAATTCAACCGCCCGCCCCAACTTTCGATGTCTTTCACACTGAACCCGTGAGCGCTGAACACCGCCTCACCGGCCACCGCCATGAGCGTGCCCTTGGAATTGAGCGCGACCCTGACGGGCATCTTCTTCTCGCGAATCTGGTCGATGCTGGTGATGCCCGAGGCGGTGGTGGCAAGAATCTGCACGGCCGCTTCCGGGTCGATCATGGCAACCGCTCGGACATTTTTCAGGGGCTGGGTGAAGGGCTCGACGCCGGCTTCGGCCTGGCGGGCGAGCTGCGCATGGGCGATACCGAGTTGCACCTTGCCCTGTGACACGAGGACCAGGTTGCCTGCTTCACGCCCGGGTTCGTAGGTGAACGAGATGCCGGGGTATTCTTTTCGAAGTGTCTCGCCGATGGCCGTGCCGACCGCGCT
>RFXC01000546.1 GCA_009921765.1 Betaproteobacteria bacterium
GCGCCCAGCTTCATCGCCGCGATGGCCAGAATGCCCGAGCCGCAGCCATAGTCGAGCACGCTCGGCCGCCTGTCGGAGGAAAGATCAGGCGCCAGATGAGCCAGTTGTTGTTCCAGCCACTGCAGACACAGACGCGTGGTGGGATGACTGCCCGTGCCAAAAGCCACGCCCGGATCGAGCAGCAGATTCACTGCCGCGGGTTCCGGCGCGCTATGCCAGCTGGGCACGATCCACAGGCGCGACGAAATGGCGATTGGCCCGAACTGCGCTTGCGTGGCGCGTACCCAGTCGGCATCGGGGACTTGGCTGAGGGTGTATGGCGGCAAGGCCATTTCCGCATCGGCACAGGCCGCTTCCAGCAACTGCAAAGGATCATCGCCTGTGGCGACCAGCACCTCCAGGCGCAGGCGCGGCCAGCTGCTGGGATCGTTGCCGGGCTCATCGAACACCGGTACTTCGCGCTCGGTGCCGGCATCGGCATCCTCGGCCGTGACCGCCAGCGCGCCGCGCGCCATCATGGCGTCACCCAGACGATCGGCATCGGCTGAATCCAGTTCCATGCGCAGGGCGACCAGCGTGTTCATGCGGGAGCTTATCCGCGAAGTCATCCGTGTCGGATTTTCAATGGCGGCTGACGGGTCACGGCTTCTTCTTGCCGGTGTCGCGCTGCTTCTTGTCCTGGGCCAGCTTGGTTTCCAGGTAATGGATCGACACCCCGCCGCTGACCACGCGGGCATCGGCCAGCAACTCCTGATGCAACGGGATATTGGTCTTGATGCCTTCGACCACCATCTCCGACAAGGCGATACGCATGCGCCGGATGGCCTGGGCGCGGTCTTTGCCATTGGTGATGATCTTGCCGACCATGGAATCGTAGTGTGGCGGGACGGTGTAGCCCTGATAGACATGCGAGTCGACACGCACACCGGGGCCGCCGGGCGGATGGTAGGTATCGATGCGTCCGGGCGACGGCGTGAAAATGAACGGGTCTTCGGCATTGATGCGGCATTCCAGCGCATGACCCGAGATCGTGATGTCGCGCTGCTTGAGCGACAGTTTCTCGCCTGCGGCGACGCGGATCTGTTCCTGCACGATGTCCACGCCGGTGACCAGCTCGGTCACCGGATGTTCCACCTGCACCCGTGTGTTCATTTCGATGAAATAGAACTCGTTGTTTTCATACAGAAATTCGAAAGTGCCCGCGCCACGGTAGTTGATGCGCTTGCAGGCCTCGATGCAGCGCTCGCCGATGCGCACGCGCTGGCGTTCGGTGATGCCCGGCGCCGGCGCTTCTTCCATGATCTTCTGATGACGCCGCTG
>RFXC01000547.1 GCA_009921765.1 Betaproteobacteria bacterium
TGGACCAGGAGCTGCTGGCCCAGATGATGGACGACAACAGCCGCCGCCCCCAGCCTTGGGACGCCAAGCAGGTGATGTACGAGGCCCTGATCAGCTCGGCCCTGCAGTCGGCCGCGCGCGCCGAGGAGCTGGGCATGGCGCATGAGCAGATCTTGCTGTCGTGCAAGGTCTCGGGCGTGCAGGACTTGATTGCGGTCTATCGCGAGCTGGCCAAGCGCACCGATCATGCCCTTCACCTGGGCCTGACTGAAGCTGGCATGGCCACCAAGGGCACAGTGGCCTCAGCCACTGCGCTGTCCATCTTGCTGCAGGAAGGCATAGGCGACACGATTCGCGTTTCGCTCACGCCCCAGCCGGGCGAGTCGCGCACCCAGGAGGTGGTGATCGCGATGCCGCTGTGGCGCAAGCAGTACCCCGGCGTCGAGCAGCTGAAGGTGGCGGTGATGGGCTGTATCGTCAACGGCCCCGGTGAGAGCAAGCATGCCGATATCGGCATCAGCCTGCCCGGCACCGGCGAGGCGCCGGCCGCGCCGGTGTTCATCGACGGCGAAAAGCGCCTGACGCTGCGCGGCGAAGGCATTGCCACCGAGTTCCAGGCCCTGGTCGAGAACTACATCCGTGAGCGTTTTGGCGCCGAACAGACGGCCTGAGCTTTCCTCACCCGAACAACACGGGCGCCCCAAGCCCGGTAGCAAGTACAACATGGCTGAAAAACTGAGCGCCGTCAAAGGCATGAACGACATCCTGCCGCCTGAATCGGCGCGCTGGGAGTGGCTGGAAGAAAAAGTGCGTGCACTGATGGCGCGCTACGCCTACCGCAATATCCGCACCCCCATCCTGGAGCACACGCGCCTGTTCGTGCGCAGCATCGGCGAAGTGACTGACATCGTCGAAAAGGAGATGTACTCCTTCGAGGACCGGGCCGACAAGCACGGCGACGCTGAGCACCTGAGCATGCGGCCTGAAAACACCGCCTCGGTGGTGCGCGCGATCACCGAGCACAACCTGCTCTACGACGGCGGCAAGCGCCTGTACTACATGGGGCCGATGTTCCGCCGCGAGCGCCCGCAGCGCGGCCGCTACCGGCAGTTCCACCAGATCGGCGCGGAAGCCCTGGGCTTTGCCGGCCCTGAGGTCGATGCCGAACTGATTCTGCTGGCCGCGGCTCTCTGGCGCGAATTGGGCCTGAGCGACTGGCGCCTGGAGATCAACTGCCTGGGTCAGCCGCATGAGCGGGCGCGTCACCGCGAGCAACTCATTGCTTACCTCGAGCGACACATCGACCAGCTCGACGAGGAAGCCAGGCGACGGTTGCACAG
>RFXC01000548.1 GCA_009921765.1 Betaproteobacteria bacterium
AACTCGCGCGCCACCCCAAAAATACTCATGCAATGGGCGAGATTGGGCGTGAGCTTCAGGAGCCAAACGGTTTCATTGAGCTCGAGCCAGGCGCGAAGCGACTGCCCAACCGGCGCATCGGAGTCGAGCGCAAGCAAGCCCGCGTGGTCTTCGGACAGACCCAGTTCGCGCGCCGAGCACAGCATGCCCTGACTTTCCACGCCGCGCATGGTGGTGGGCTTGATCGTGAGGCCGCCAGGCAGCACCGCGCCCGGCAGCGCGCACGGCACCCGCATGCCCTGCGCCACATTGGGTGCCCCACACACGATGGTGGCGAGCCCCTCACCCGTATCGACCTCGCAGACGCGCAGCCGATCAGCGTTGGGATGCGGGCGCACCGAGCGGACCTCGGCAACCACCACCCGCTCGAATGGGGGCGCCGCCGCAGCCGCCTCCTCGACCTCGAGCCCGGCCATGGTGAGCCGCTCGGCGATGGTATCGGCTGACCAGTCGGTGGCGACGAAACTGCGCAGCCAGCTTTCGGGTACGCGCATTCGGGGAAATCCTATCGGTTGAACTGCTGAAGGAAACGCAGATCGTTTTCGTAAAAGAGTCGAAGGTCGCCAATGCCGTAGCGAAGCATTGCCAAACGCTCGATCCCCGAGCCAAATGCAAAGCCGACCCAGCGCTCCGGATCCAGCCCGAAATTGCGAACGACATTCGGGTGCACCTGTCCGGATCCGCTCACTTCCAGCCACCGGCCGGCAAGCGGCCCATCGGGAAAGCGGATATCGATCTCGGCCGAGGGCTCGGTAAACGGGAAATACGACGGCCGGAAACGGACATCTAGCGAATCGCTTTCGAAAAAACGTCGCAGGAAATCGGAATAAACGCTTTTCAGGTCGGCGAAGCTGATGTCCTCGTCGATCCACAGCCCCTCGAACTGATGAAACATGGGCGAATGCGTGGCATCGGAATCTACCCGGTAAGTTTTGCCCGGCGCGATCACCCGAATGGGCGGCGGATGCATGCGCGCATACCGCACCTGCACGGGCGAGGTATGGGTGCGAAGCAGTAGCCCGCCCTCCACGTAGAACGTGTCGTGCATGGAGCGCGCGGGGTGGTTCTCCGGCGTGTTGAGCGCGGTGAAGTTGTAAAAATCCTCTTCAATTTCGGGGCCGTCGGCCACATCGAAACCGATCGAGTGAAAGATGGCCTCGATACGCGCAATGGTGAGCGTGATGGGATGCAGCCCACCCGCGCCCATCCCGCGACCGGGGAGCGTGACATCAACCGATTCCTGCGCAAGACGCGC
>RFXC01000549.1 GCA_009921765.1 Betaproteobacteria bacterium
CGGGCGACGCGTCGCCCGCGCGAACCTCGACGGGCGCAAGCGGCGCGGGCGATGTGGCAGCAGGCGATGATTGCGCCCACGCCAGGGGCGCTGTGATGCCCGCCATGAGCGCAGCGGTGACGCCAAGCGGGGGCAGCGCGCGGCACAGAACGCAGGGCAGAACGGAAGGCAGAGAGCCGGGCAGATAGCGGGGCAGGAGGCGGGACAGAATGCGGGGCAGTCGGCGATTCATCAGGGCGGCTCCGTGACCAGCGCAACAAAGCCCCCGAAGCCGGCCAGGCCCATCAACAATGGGTGGCGCAAGAGAAGGTCGGTTCGACCTCTATTGGCAACGGACGCTTCCCTGCGCAAGGGTTAACTTGATCAGGTTCCAAGGGTTTTTCTCACCCGTCTGCGTGGCAGACCGTCCGGCGGGGACGTCCTGCCAGCTGGGTTGCGATCAACCCGGTTGGCAGGGCGCCTTCCGCGGGCCGGATTTGTCCGGGACCCCTAGCGACCAGACGCGATGTTAGCGCAGAAGCGAAAGGCAATCCCGCATCCGTGCCGCGGGCGTTCCTGTAAGCGTGTGATGCGCAAGCTTCGCCTGCTGCAGCAGGTCAACCAGGATGCAATGCACCGAGCGGCGGCGTGCGGGGCCATCTCGCAGCCGCCCGTCGGCTTGCCATTCGATCTCGGGATCGAGGAGCACGATGCGCGCCGCGCGCCGCGCGTGCCGTAGCCCCATCTCGACCAGTGAATCGTCGTTGAAGTATTCGATGCTGTAGGCCGCGGTGAGTAGCGGTGCGCCATCGCAGAGCACCCAGCGGGCGTGCGTGGCGCGGGCCTGCCTGAGTGCCGCGCGGGTGAGCATGAGCTGCCCGGCGATCACCTGCCGCTGCTCATGGCGATCGGGGGTGCGGCCCTCGCGCTCGCACCACATCCGGAGATATTCCGGCGCGAGCGGCGCCTGCAGACGACCCGCGATCGCCTCGCAGAGCGTGGTCTTGCCGCTGCACTCGCCACCCAGAACGAGTGCGAGCCGGGCCGTGTCTTGCGTGGCGCCTGTGTGAGGCATGATTAGACGTGCGGTCATCTCTCGCTTGCCAGGCGCTGCCAGTGTCGCCAGCCCAGGACCGATAGCGCCAGAAGGAGTGCATACAGGATTGCGGTGAGCCAGAGCGACTTGATCGCAAAGAGGGCCAACGCGATCGCATTCACGCCAATCCAGAGCGCCCAGGCCTCGCGATATCGACGCGCGAGCAGCACCTGTGCAAACAGACTCCCGGCGGTGGGAGCGGCATCGAGCCAGGCAACA
>RFXC01000550.1 GCA_009921765.1 Betaproteobacteria bacterium
GGGTTTTCCCACGCGCAACATCAGGCTGGTCGCCTTCATCCTCGCGGGCTTCTTCGCCAGCATCGCGGGCGCGCTCTATGCGATGTTCAACGGCTTCGTGTCGCCTGATGCGCTCTCCTGGGGCATGTCGGGCATGCTGCTGCTGATGGTGGTGCTTGGCGGCGCCGGCTCGCTGGTTGGCCCCGCCATTGGCGCCGGGGTCTTCCTGCTGATGAAGCATTTCGTCTCTTCCCACACCCAGCATTGGCTGCTGGTGGTCGGGATCATCTTCGTGTGTTGTGTGATGTTCTTTCGCCAGGGCATCTGGGGCATGCTGAAGCGGCAAGCGGGCGGAGGCGCCCCATGAGCCTGCTGCGCATCGAACATCTCAACAAGGCCTTCGGTAGCCTTGTCGTCACCAATGACATCAGTCTCGAAGTCGCGGCGGGAGAACGGCATCGCCCGCACCTTTCAGAAGAACACCCTCTTCCAGCACCTCAGCGTCTTCGAGAATGTGCGCCTTGGCGTGCAGGCGCGCTTTGGGCGGACCTTCGATCTTTTCGCGCCCGTGCGCAGCCTCAGCGAGATCAACGAGCGCACCCATGCGACCCTGGCGATGCTGAATCTGGGAGGCATCGCGCAGGAGACCCTGGCCAATCTCTCCTATGGCGACCAGCGGCAGGTGGAGGTGGCGGCGGCGCTGGCGGGCGACCCCAAGCTGCTCTTGCTCGATGAGCCGACATCCGGCCTGTCGCCAGCCGAGACGCGCGCCATGATCGACGTGATCAAGGGGCTGCCGGGGCACATGGGCGTGATCGTCATCGAGCACGACATGGAAGTGGTCTTTTCCGTCGCTGACCGCATCACCGTTCTCTACTACGGCGCCGTGCTCGCCAGCGGCCCGCCGCAGGAGGTCGCGGCCAATGAGCGGGTGCGCGAAGTCTATCTCGGAGCAAGCCTCTGATGCTGCATGTGGCCGACATCCACGCCTATTACGGCCAGAGCCATGTGTTGCAGGGCGTGTCGCTGGATGTGGGCAAGGGCGAAGTGGTCTCGCTGCTGGGCCGCAACGGCTCGGGCAAGACGACGACCCTTCTGACCATCATGGGCTATCTCTCCCCCGCCCCCGGTTCCATCACCTATGACGGCGTCGAGATCGGGGGATTGCCGCCCTATCGCATCTCGCGCATGGGGCTTGGCTTCGTGCCGCAGGAGCGTGGCATTTTCCCCAGCCTGACCGTGCTGGAGAACCTGACGGTGGCGGCGCGCCGGGGCCAGCGGGGCGAGTGGACGCTGGAGCGCGTGCTCGGCC
>RFXC01000056.1 GCA_009921765.1 Betaproteobacteria bacterium
AATCTGCAGGCTTACGCCGATGCGCTCCGGTTCATCGGCAGCCAGCCCGACGCGGTTGGTGTTCGCGATGCGCTGGCGTTGGCGGCAAACGAAGACCCCTGGTTCGAAGCGCCCGCAAAGAGTCTTACACAGGGGTCGCCCACCGGCGCGAAGGTGAGCTTCGAATACCTCAGGCGATGCCGCCGCATGTCGCTTTCCGAGGTGCTGGCCCTGGATCTGGTGCTTGCCCGGCAGTTTCAGCGCCACCACGACTTTCCTGAGGGCGTGAGGGCCTTGCTGATTGACAAGGATCGAAAGCCCCGATGGTCGCCCGCCAATTTTGACGAAGTCGACGAGGCGCTCGTCAGCGCGCATTTCAGAGGGTAAGCGTTGTGCGCTGACGCGGCCGACGCTTGAAATCTCAGCCGGCCGCCCTCAAATCTTCGCGAATTCGATTTTCTGGAGTTGTCATGGGTGCCACCAAGGAAACACTGGGCTTTCAAACCGAAGTGACTCAGCTTCTGAAGCTGATGATCCACTCGCTCTACAGCAACCGGGAGATTTTCCTTCGAGAGCTGGTCTCCAATGCGTCGGATGCTTGCGACAAGCTGCGTTTCGAGGCGCTGGCACGCGCTGAGTTGATGGAAGGTGGCGCCGAGCTCCAGATCAAGGTGGATTTCGACAAGGCTGGCCGTACCATCACCATTTCCGATAACGGTATCGGCATGAGCCGGGAGGAAGCGATTGACCACCTGGGCACCATCGCCCGATCCGGCACTCGGGAGTTCTTCGGAAAGCTTTCTGGCGACCAGGCCCGTGATTCCCAGCTCATTGGTCAGTTTGGTGTTGGTTTCTACTCCGCCTTCATTGTTGCCGATCGGGTAACGGTTGAAACCCGGCGTGCCGGCGACCCAGCCGCTTCCGGCGTCCGGTGGGAGTCCGATGGCAGTGGCGGCTTCACGGTGGAGCCGATCGAGCGGGCACAACGTGGCACCGACATTGTGTTGCACCTGAGGCCCAACCCCGAGGGCGACGACGCGGAGGGCTTTGACGATCTGCTCTCCGGCTGGCAGCTCCGCTCAATCATCCGCAAGTATTCGGACCATGTCTCGCTGCCCATCCTCATGCGCAAGGAAACCTGGGACAGCGAGGCCAAGGAGCAGAAGCTTACCGACGAGTGGGAAACGGTGAACCAGGCCAATGCGCTCTGGACGCGCTCGAAGTCCGACATTACCGAAGAGCAATACAAGACCTTCTTCGGGCACCTCGCGCCCGGCGGCGGCGATCCCATCGCCTGGACGCACAACCGGGTGGAAGGTCGGACCGAGTACACACAACTTCTCTATCTGCCAGCCAAGGCGCCCTATGACCTGTGGGACCGCCAGCAGCGTCGCGGTATCAAGCTCTATGTGCGTCGCGTGTTCATCATGGATGATGCAGAGCACTCTATGTGCGTCGCGTGTTCATCATGGATGATGCAGAGCAACTCATGCCGGTGTACCTCCGGTTCGTCAAAGGTGTGATCGACTCGGCCGATCTGCCGCTCAATGTCTCGCGTGAAATCCTTCAAGAAAGCCGGGATGTCCGCGCGATTCGCGAGGGCAGCACCAAGCGTGTGCTCTCCATGCTGGAAGACCTCGCAGCCAATAACACCGAGCGCTACGCCGGCTTCTGGACCGAATTCGGTCAGGTCTTGAAGGAAGGGATAGGCGAAGACTTCGGCAACAAGGACCGGATCGCGAAGCTCCTGCGATTTGCCTCCACCGCCACCGATAGCAATGACCAGACTGTTTCGCTGGCTGACTATATGGCCCGGATGAAGGACGGGCAGAAGGCGATCTACTACGTGACCGCTGATACCCCGGTGGCGGCGCGCAGCAGCCCGCACCTCGAGGTGTTTCGTAAGAAAGGTGTAGAGGTGCTGCTGCTGGCCGACCGCGTCGATGAGTGGATGCTCTCGTTTCTCACCGAGCATGAGGGCAAGGAGCTGGTCTCCATTGCCCGCGGCGGACTGGACCTGGGCGAACTCGGCGACGAGGCTGAGAAGCAGGCGGCCGAGGCGAGCGCCGGAGAATGGAAACCGGTGCTTGAGAAGCTTCGCGAGACGCTTGGCGATCGGGTCAAGGAGGTGCGCGTGTCCTCGCGACTGACCGACTCTGCAAGCTGCCTGGTGTCTGACGAAGGCGAGATCAGTGGTCACCTCGAGCGCCTGCTCAAGCAAGCCGGGCAGACTGCGCCGGCGCGCAAGCCCATCCTTGAGATCAATACCGGTCATCCGCTGGTTGCGCCGCTGAAGGCCGACTCTTCGCGCGCTGCACAATGGGCGACGCTGCTGTTCGACCAGGCTGTACTTGCTGAAGGCGGGCAGTTGGAGGATCCGGCAGGTTTCGTGCGCCGGCTCAACGACCTGCTGGTTGGTCTTTCGCTTCGCTGATAACAAGGGGCGCCGCTGCCTAGTTGTTACGCCAGCGTCCGTATCCATGGCCTTCAGCGAGCCCGAGATCACGCTGTCTGAATCTGATGGCGTGCGCTATCTGCACTTTGGTACCGAGTGGGTACAGGGCGCGATGCGCCTCGACGATCCGACCGCAATCGAGATCGAGTATGTCCGCCAGATGATGGCCTGGTTGCTGTTTCTGCGGAGCGGGCAGCGGGTACTTCAACTCGGTTTGGGCGCAGGGGCGCTGACGCGCTTCTGCCATCACCGTTTGCCCGATGCGTTCACCACGGTGGTCGATGCCAGTGCACGCGTCATTCAGGCGTGTCGGCAGTGGTTCCATCTGCCCCCAGACGATGCCCGCCTCACGGTGCTGCAGGACGACGCCGCCCGATTCCTCGGTGCAGCCGACGAGGGGAGCTACGGCGTGATTCAGTGCGATCTCTACGATGCGCAGGCGCGGGGCCCTGTGCTGGACTCGGTCGCGTTTTACCGGTTGTGTCGGCGCGCGCTTAGCGAGCCAGGCGTGCTCGCGGTGAACCTGTTCGGTTCATCGCGCCCGGCGTTTGAGCGAAGCGCAGCCCGGCTGGACGAAGTGTTCGAAGGCAGGGTACTGGAGATGCCCCAGACGCTGGCGGGCAACATTGTGCTGCTGGCATTCAACGGTCCGTCGTTTGCGGTTCGATGGCCAGTGCTCGACGAGCGGGCGCGGCTTCTCGAGCGACAAACCGGGCTCGACGCACCTCAGTGGATTCGAAGCCTTCGCCGGCGTGCAGCCACCGGGTCAACGATGTTGAGAGTGGGAATCGGCGCGCGATAAGGGCACGCTTTACTTCGAGAGCTCGCGCATTGCGCGCTCCAGCCCCTGCAAGGTGACCGAATACATGCGGTTGTGCATGATCTGACGGATCACGCCGATGGACTGGCGGTATTCCCAGACACCCTCGGGCTCGGGATTGAGCCACGCAAACTTCGGGAAACGGTCGACGAGTCGCCGCAGCCATACGGCGCCGGGCTCCTCGTTGTTGTATTCAACCGATCCGCCCGGCTGCAGAATTTCATACGGACTCATCGTGGCATCGCCCACGATGATCAACCGATAGTCTGCGTTGAACTTGCGCAAAATGTCCCAGGTGGGGAAGCGCTCGGCGTGCCGGCGTCGATTGTTCTTCCAGACGTAGTCGTAGACGCAGTTATGGAAGTAATAAAACTCGAGGTGCTTAAACTCTGTGCGCGCTGCTGAAAAAAGCTCCTCGGTCTGGCGAATATGATCGTCCATGGTGCCGCCCACATCGAGCAGCATGAGCACCTTGATGGTGTTGTGTCGCTCCGGAACCATCTTGATGTCGAGATAGCCGGCGTTACGCGCAGTCGACGCAATCGTATCGTCCAGATCCAGCTCTTCTTCAGCGCCTTCGCGCGCAAACTTGCGAAGGCGCCTCAGGGCAATCTTGATGTTGCGGGTGCCGAGCTCAACCTCGTCATCGTAATCGCGATACGCGCGCTGCTCCCAGACCTTGACCGCGGTGCGATTGCCCGCCGACGGTCCTCCAATCCGGATGCCTTCGGGGTTGAATCCGCCGTTACCAAAGGGGGATGTACCGTTGGTGCCAATCCACTTGTTGCCGCCCTCGTGACGCTTCTTTTGCTCTTCAAGCAGCTCGCGCAGGCGTTCGAGCAACTTGTCGAGGCCACCCAGCGCCTCGATCGCGGCCTTCTCCTCCGGCGTGAATTCCCGCTGCAGTTGGCGCTTGAGCCAGTCAAGCGGCAGGTCCAGATCGATCCCGGGAATGGCCTGAACGCCTTTGAAATACGCGCCGAACGCCTTGTCGAACTTGTCGAAATTTCGTTCGTCCTTCACCAGCGTGGCTCGCGACAGAACATAAAAATCATCAATGGACTGGCCGATCACGCCTTTTGACAAGGCTTCGACCAGCATCAGATATTCCTTGATCGAAACCGGCAGCTTCGAGTTCTTCAGGTGCAGGAAGAAGTCGATCAGCATGATTGGGACCTCCGGGTGACAGACAGGCAGCGCATCAGCGGTTGTGCCGCGCCATGAAAATCAACCGTTCAAAGAGGTGAACATCCTGCTCGTTTTTGAGCAGTGCACCATGGAGCGGCGGAATGATCGCCTTGTTGTCGGCGGAGCGCAGTGCTTCCGGGGGAATGTCTTCGGCGAGCAGAAGCTTCAACCAGTCAAGGAGCTCGGAGGTTGAGGGTTTTTTCTTCAGACCCGGCAGATCGCGGATCTGAAAAAATGCCTCCAGGGCCTGCGACAGCAATGTCTTCTTGATGTCGGGATAGTGCACATCAACGATTCGCTGCATCGTGTCGCGGTCGGGGAACTTGATGTAGTGAAAGAAGCAGCGCCGCAGAAACGCGTCGGGCAACTCTTTCTCATTGTTGGAGGTGATGACGACCACCGGGCGATGCCGGGCGCGGATCAGCTGGCGGGTTTCATAGACGTAGAACTCCATCCGGTCAATTTCCCGTAGCAGATCGTTCGGGAACTCGATGTCAGCCTTGTCTATCTCGTCGATCAGCAACACCACAGGCTGATCGGATTCGAACGCCTGCCAAAGCACGCCCCGCACAATGTAGTTGTGGATGTCCTTCACGCGCTCGTCACCCAACTGCGAGTCGCGCAGGCGCGAAACTGCATCGTATTCGTAGAGCCCCTGCTGCGCCTTGGTGGTTGACTTGATGTGCCACTGAAGAAGCGGCATGTTGAGCCCGCGGGCGACCTCCTCGGCGAGCATCGTCTTGCCGGTTCCAGGTTCGCCCTTGATCAGGAGCGGCCGCTGCAGTGTGATGGCAGCATTGACCGCGAGTTTCAGGTCCTCGGTGGCGACGTAGCTGTCGGTGCCTTGAAAGCGCATGGGGAAAGTCCGCAAAGGATCGAAAGTGTCAGTATAAGCGCGCGCCTGGGGGGCGCCGGAACTTGGCTCGGCCACAGCGCTCGGCTAGAATGCGCGAGCCGCAAAAACCGGAGGCGCCGGCAGCCTGTCAGGGCGGGCCGGACGAACTTAAAATACCGTCAGGGATCATGATCAAACACGCACTGATTTCGGCTGCGCTGCTGACGCTGCCGCTAGCGGGCTACGCGCAAGGCTCGGCGCCCAAGGGTGATGCTGCAGCCGGGGCCACCAAGGTCTCGATGTGCATTGGTTGCCACGCAATTCCGGGCTACAAAGCCTCGTTTCCCATCGTGTACAGCGTCCCGATGATCTCGGGGCAGTCTGCCGCCTACCTTGCCGCGGCGCTCGAGCAGTATCGGAAGGGCGATCGCAGCCATCCCACCATGCGTGGGATCGCTGGAAGCCTCTCTGACCAGGACATCGCCGACCTGGCTGCTTACTACGCTTCCCGTTGAAGGTCCCGGGCACGCTACGCTGCCCGTGCTTTCCGCCCTCGAATCAGGAGAATCATCATGCGATTGATGCCAGGCAAATGGCTGATCGCCGCATCGCTGGCTGTCATTGGAGTCGGGTCGGCCATGGCCGGCGATATTGCCAAGGGTCGCGAAAAGGCTGATCAGGTCTGTGCCGCCTGCCACGGCAAAGATGGCAACACGCCGATCGATCCCGCGTATCCGAAGCTGGCCGGCCAGCATGCCGACTATCTCGCGCGCGCACTGCTTGACTACAAGAGCGATCAGCGCAAAAACGCCATCATGTCGGCGCAGGCCAAGGCGCTGTCGCGCGCCGATATCGACAATTTGTCAGCGTTCTACGCCAGCCTGCCCGGCAAGCTCTCGCACAAGCGCTGAGCTTTCGTGGGTTGGCCGCTCGGCGCGCTGGGTAGCTGGCCGGCGAGGGCGGATTGTTTTCGCCACAGGCTGGAGTTCGTCTCTACGCAGCCAGGCCGCCAGCGCCTGGTTGTCCAGCCTTCGCAAACTGCGCATGAATCCAGGCTCCCAGGTGCGCACCGCCACCAGCAAGCTCATGGGATGTCGTCTGACCAGAGGAAGCGCTGAGTCGACCTCGTGAGACTCCGAGTACTCGCGAGCAAGCTCTTCCACCCTGCGCATGAGGGCAAGCCTTCGCTCATTGCTGAGCCGAACATTGATCACGCCAATGCACTCGCCCGGGCCGTCGAACCGGTGATCGAGGAAGTCGTCTGCGTGCGCGCGGAAGTGTCGAACGATGGGGCCGTCTCGCAGCCATCGGAACGTTCTACTAAGCCGTAGCCGGTAGTGGTTGTTCGGATGAAGCGCAAGAAAGCCCATCCGGTCGAGTTGAAGCAATGCGCGTACCGCTGCCGGCGCGCTGATTCGGTAGATGCTGGTGAGCTGCTCCAGTTCGAGCTGATGGAGGGCGCAGACCGCCACCGTGAACAGCACCGGATCGGCCACGATGGCGGCCTCCTGTTGATGCGTGAGCGACTGGAGCTCGGCGCGCGAGATGCCCGAGTCCCGAACCAGGTCTGACAGATCGTCATCGAGCACCTCCAGAATTCGATCGAGGCGGCGAAGGTCGAAATTTTTTCCTGCGAACATTCGCTTGACGGAGGCCTCGGAGCAGGGAATCAGCGAGGCGAGCGTGGCATAGCTGATGCCACGCGCACGCAGGCGACGCTTGAGCGATTCGACCAACGCCTCTCTTGGGGTCATGACAGAGCTCTCCCGTGGGTGGCGGCCCGCGCATGGCAGGAAGGCTGCCGCGGACGCGCATGAAACGGTTCAGCTTACGAGCGTCCGACAACTCGTCCTGGCACGTTTGGACTAAGGCCAAATGCCAGGGCGCAACTGCTGGCGCGTTGTGTTAGCCGAGCAGCCGCATGGGAATGCAGTTCACCCAGCCGCCCGCGGGAATGCTGGTGCTGGCGTGCTCGAGGACCACCAGGCAGTCGGCGCGCGACATGGAGCTCAGCACCGCTGACCCCTGGTTGGCCATCACTGTGATGAGGGGCGTGCCGTCGGTATCAGCAGACAGCATGGCGCGCTGATACTCGGTTCGACCGGCCCGCTTGCGGATCGGGTTGAGCGTGCGGGCCCGAAGGAGGGGAGTGGGTTGCACCCGGCCTCCGCTCAGTCGAGTCAGCGCATCTTTCACCATGAAAAGGAAGGTGATCATGACGGCAACCGGATTGCCGGGCAGGCCGAAATACAGCGCACGACCAATGCGCCCGAAAGCGAGCGGGCGCCCTGGCCGCATGGCGATTTTCCAGAAATCCACCTGTCCCAGCTTCTGCATGATCGCTCGGGTGTGATCAGCCTCGCCGACCGAAACGCCGGCCGACGAAATGATCGCGTCCGCCTGCTCACTGGCAACAGAAATGGCGCGTTCGAGCGCGATCGGATTGTCCTGAATGATCCCCAGGTCGATCAGTTCCACGCCCATCGGGCTTAGAAGCCCGCGCAGCGTGCTGCGGTTGCTGTCGTAGATCATGCCCTCGGGCAACGGTGCTCCGGGCGCGCAGAGCTCGTCGCCTGTCGAGAGGATCGCTACGCGTAGCTTTCGCACCACCCGGATCTCAGCAATACCGAGGGAAGCAATCAGGCCGCATTCGGCAGCGCCCAGCCGTTGCCCAGCCTTGAGCGCCGGTTCACCGCACCGAAGATCCTCGCCCCGCAGCCGCAGGTTCTGGCCCCGTTCCTGGCCAGGCGGGATACGAACTTGCCCGCCATCCAGCGTGACGAACTCCTGAGGGACCACGGTATCGTGGCCAATTGGCATGACTGCGCCTGTCATGATCCGAACAGCCTGGCCGGTAGCGGGTTCGCCTTGAAATGCCCGCCCGGCGAGTGCGCTACCGATCACCTGCAACACGGTGTCGCCGTGCGCAGCCAGGTCGGCGGCGGCGAGCGAGTAGCCGTCCATTGCGGCGTTGTCGTGCGCCGGCACATCGACCGTGGAAGACAGATCGTCTGCCAGGATCCGGCCGAAGGCGTGCGCCAGTGCGACCGTCTCGGTATCGCTGATCGGAATGACCTGCTCGACGATCCGCCGAATCGCCTCGTCAAGCGCCAGAGCATCAGGATCGAACGGAGGCGGCGACGGGGTGGCCGGTGGCTGGCCACCATGCGGGCCTTGCTGTGTCATGGGATGCTCTCCAGTCGGCGCAGTTCCTGAGCGGTATTGAGATTCACAAAGGCCTCTTCATCATCGAACAAAGCCTCCACCCAGCGGCCTTGCGAAAGCCAGGTCTCGATCTTCCGACCGCCCGCGTCGAGGTACTGCTCGAGTTCACCTGCGAGGGATCGGTGCAGAAGTGCGATAACCGGATGCGCCTGCGCACCGCACCGAACCGACACCCGATCGGAATTGGCTTGCGCCTGTGCGTGTGAAAGCCTACTCACCAGGTCAGGCGGCAGAAGTGGCGTATCGCAGGGAACGCAAAGAAGCCATGGAGTTCGGATTTCCAGCAGCGCTGCGTGTATGCCTGCGAGTGGACCAGGACGATCCGGAATGCGGTCGGGTATGACGGATAGGGAAAATGATTGCCAGCAGGACTCGTCGGGGTCTCCGTTGATGATGAGTGAGGCGACCTGAGGGCGGACTCTGCCGATCACATGCTCAATCAGCGGTCGCCCGCGAAAGGCGATCATCGCCTTGTTGACGCCCTTGCCATCCGCGCTCATTCGGCGCCCGAGTCCACCCGCGAGCACCACGCCGGTGACCTCTGCATCAGCTGGCGCCGCTGACACGCGCGCCATCATCAGCCGCCGATGTAGGACATCTCGATGCGGCGTAGACCGGCCGTCTCGTCAGACCGGATCTCGGAGTAGCGGTCGTCGCGCAGATTCCAGAGGTGCGCGATTGCGGCGCTGATCTGCTCATCGGCATAGTTGCCGCGAAGCAGTGCGCGCAGATCGTGCCCTTCGGTGGCAAACAGACAGGTGTAGAGCCGGCCTTCAGTGGATACGCGCGCCCGTGTGCACTCCGCGCAGAAGGGCCGAGTGACCGAAGAAATCACGCCCACCTCACCTGCACCATCAACATAACGCCAGCGCTCGGCCACCTCGCCGCTGTAATTGGGGTCGATGGGAACCAGCGGAAAAGCCTCGGCGATGCGGCCGATGACGTCGCCCGAGGGCAGAACCTCATCCATTCGCCAGCCGTTTGAAGCGCCGACGTCCATAAATTCGATGAAACGGAGAATGTGTCCGGAGCCGCGAAAATGCCGCGCCATGGGCAGGATTTCGCTGTCGTTGACACCGCGCCTGACCACCATGTTCACCTTGATGGGTGTGAGCCCGGCCGCTGCGGCAGCGTCGATGCCCGCGAGCACGTCGGAAACCGGGAAATCGACGTCGTTCATCTTGCGAAATACCGCGTCGTCGATGGCGTCGAGGCTGACGGTGACTCGCTCCAGACCCGCCGCGCGCAGTGACTTCGCCTTACGGGCAAGCAGCGTGGCGTTGGTGGTGAGGGTCAGATCAACCGGCTTACCGTTGGGCGTACGCAGTTGCGCCAACATTTCGATCAGATTTTCAAGACCGCGCCGCAGTAGCGGTTCGCCACCGGTCAGGCGGATTTTTTCAACGCCGTGAGCGACAAACAGTCGCGCGATCCTGGTGAGCTCTTCGAAGCTCAGCAGCGACGACTGGGGAAGGAACTGATAATCGGTGCCGAAGACCGACTTCGGCATGCAATAGGTGCATCGAAAGTTGCAGCGGTCGGTGACCGACAGCCGGAGGTCATGCAAGCGTCGGCCGCGCACATCCGACAACAATCCGTTAACGGGAGGGGCGTTGTCGGGAATGAAAGGCGCACGCGTGGGGTAGCGCGCCTCGGCGATGGGGATGATTCGTTCGGTCATCGGTACAAGTTCTTTGTGTTCCGATGGTAGCCGCTGCACGTACAGGGCGCATGCATGCCCTGTACGCGCTTGCAGGAATCACTGACGCGTTTCAACCTGCTGCAACGGCTCGCTGGCGATCTCTCGCCGCGGCGGGCGCTTGCGTGCAGGACGCGGCGTCACAGCCTCCACGACCGGCTCGGGCTGAGAGGTGCCGGGCGCCGTCTCAACCCACTGAAGACCAGCGCGATTCACGATCGCCTCGAGGTCCTCACGCGCAGGTGCCGCCTGCTTGGGAACGGAGGCCTGGGCCGGCGTGGCCACTTCGGGCGTGGTGGGCGCGGTGGCAACCGGCGGTTCCGTGTCGGCAGGATGAACGACTACCGGTGATAGTGACACGGGAGCGGCAACCGGAGCAGGCACGCCTGCCGCGGGAACCGGTTCAGTTGCCGCGACAGGCGCGACAGGCGCCGGAGCAGGAGAAGCAGCCGTCGGCAGAGTGGGAGATGGAGCCCCCACGGCCACAGGCGTTTCAACCGTCGCGGTCGCGCCTTCTGGCGTACGAATCGGAACAGGTTGAGCAGCAGGCGTTGCCGCCACGACTGCGACTGGTGCGGCGTCTGCTCGACTGGTCGATGCGACAGGCTGGGCTACAGCGCCTGCTGCGGGCACCGGGGCGGAGTTGCCCGCCGTCTGTGCAGTGCCAGTGGCAAGCGGATCGTTGGCGGCCCCGGTGGACCCGATCACGTCAGTGGGCGAGCCATCGGCCTGCGTGACTGCCTCGACGCCCTCGCCACGCTCGCGTCGGCCGCCCCGACGACGGCGGCCTCGGCGGCGCGAGTCACCATCGGCCTGATCATCAACCGACTGTTGCAGCCCGGCTGGAACGCTGCCCTGGGCAAGCTGCGGCGCAACGACGCCGCTTGCACCCGGCGCTGCGACCATTCCGAGACTGGCGTCTGGTTGGGTCTGCGCGCCTGGCGCAGCCGCTGATGAATCTGCGCCCGGACGCGTCGCCTGACGGTCGCGGCGTGGTTCGCGAGCATCCTGCCCGTCGCGCAACTCCTGTCCCTCGCGCGGCTCGCGGCGGTCGCGTCCTTCACGGGATTCGCGTCCGTCACGGCGGTCCCGACCGTCACGGTTGTCGCGGCCTTCGCGATTCTCGCGACCTTCCCGATTTTCACGGCCGTCGCGGTTATCGCGTCCATCACGACCCTCGCGACTCTCACGACCCTCGCGGCTCTCACGACCCTCGCGACCCTCGCGACCTTCGCGACCCTCGCGACCTTCGCGACCCTCGCGACCTTCGCGCTGTCCGCGTCCGTCACGAGTGCCACCGTTTCTTGAGCCACGTCCGTCGCCGCGCTCGGGACGCGGGCGTCGCGCCCCCTCGTCGACCCGGGCTTCGGCCGCTGGCTGCGCAGCTGGCGCCGCGGCAGGTGGCGTGGCGTGTGCCTCGTTGGCGGGCTTGCGCCGGAACCAACCGAAAATCTTGCCCATCAGGCCGTCGGAACTGGGGGCGGGCTCCGCAGGCTTGGCGGGCGCCGGCGTCACAGCAGGCGCGGCGGTCTCCTTGCGCTCCTCGCGGGGCGGTGCACTCGGAGGCGGGGGCTGGTCGGGAGTAACAGCCCGCACGGCGGCCTCCTGCCTGGGCTTTCCCGGCTCCAGCCGAGACTCAAAGTAGGCATTGTCGTCGGCAGGTGCATCAGCGATGGAGTAGCTCGCCCGGTAGTTCGCCAGCCGGTCATCGTCGTGTCGCACCCGCTCGAGACGGTAGTGCGGGGTTTCCAGATTCCGGTTCGGAACCAGCACGATCTCCACCTTGTGCCGGGCTTCGAGCTTGGCAACTTCGGCCCGCTTCTCGTTCAGCAGATAAGTGGCCACCTCGACCGGTACCTGCACCCATACCGCCGCGGTGTTTTCCTTCATCGACTCTTCCTGCACCATGCGCAGGACATGCAGCGCCGATGATTCGGTATCTCGGATCACTCCGGTACCTGTGCATCGCGGGCAGGTGATGTGCGTGCCCTCGTTCAGGGCCGGGCGCAGGCGCTGACGCGACAATTCCATCAGACCGAAACGGGAGATCTTGCCGGTCTGGACGCGGGCCCGATCGTAGTGAAGTGCCTCTTTCAGCCGCTGCTCGACCTCGCGTTGGTTCTTCGCGCTCTCCATGTCGATGAAGTCGATGACGATCAGACCACCGAGGTCGCGCAGGCGCATCTGCCTAGCCGCCTCGTCGGCCGCTTCAAGATTGGTCCTTAGCGCAGTCTCTTCGATGTCTGCGCCCTTGGTCGCGCGGGCCGAGTTCACGTCGATGGCGACCAGCGCCTCGGTGTGATCAATGACCACCGATCCACCCGAAGGCAGCGGCACGACCCGCGAAAATGCCGATTCAATCTGGTGCTCGATCTGAAAACGCGAATAAAGCGGTACGTCGTCGCGATATCGCTTCACCCGGTTGACCGTGTCCGGCATGACATGGGCCATGAACTGGCGAGCCTGTTCGGCGATGTCGTCGGTATCGATCAGGATTTCACCGATATCCGCCGTGAAGTAGTCCCGGATCGCGCGGATGACCAGGCTCGATTCCTGATAAATGAGGAACGGACCGGGCGCAGAGCCGGCGGCGCTCTCGATGGCACTCCATAGCTTGAGCAGGTAGTTGAGATCCCACTGCAGCTCCTCGGCGTTTCGACCGATGCCTGCGGTGCGGGCAATCAGGCTCATGCCGGCGGGGTGCTCGAGCTTCTCCATGGTCTCGCGAAGTTCCTGACGATCTTCACCCTCGACCCTGCGCGACACGCCACCGCCACGAGGATTGTTGGGCATGAGAACCAGGTATCGACCCGCGAGCGAAATGAAGGTCGTGAGCGCAGCCCCCTTGTTGCCACGCTCTTCCTTTTCCACCTGAACGATGAGTTCCTGCCCTTCGCTCACCGCATCCTGGATGCGGGAGCGCGCGTCGGCGCCCGCCTTGAAAAACGCCTTTGAGATTTCCTTGAAGGGTAGAAAGCCGTGGCGCTCTTCGCCGTAATTGACGAAGCAGGCCTCCAGGCTGGGCTCGACCCGAGTGATGATTCCTTTGTAGATATTGCTTTTTCGGGTCTCGCGACCGGCGGATTCGATATCGATGTCAATGAGCTTCTGGCCATCGACAATCGCTACGCGCAGTTCCTCTGCGTGCGTAGCGTTAAACAGCATTCGCTTCATGCGAAAGACTCCCGCGCGAAAGAGGCGTGGCCTCGCGCAGCAACCAGCAGGGATGCGAACGGAAGAGAGAGGCGCGGTATCAGTGAGGTCGCCGGAGCGCGCACCGCGCAGCCGGAGGGATGGTCAGGGCGAACGCGAGCGGACCACGCCAGCAATCGCCCGGATCGGGCGGCTTGCGGTGGGGAACGGAGCGAGTTTGTGTCACCTGAAAATCCAACTGGTAACGGATCGCAAAGGGCGACCCGCCTGAACGCTTCTCTGAAGATTTCGCATCGACCTGCGCGCCACCGGATGAAAACCGGATAGCCGCCCGTCAGTGTTCTTCCTGTCGGATACGCGACGCAACGATCAAGGCCAACGCGCGTGGAACTGACCGGTAGAATCTCCGGAAAGATGTTCCGAAGTGAAAATTCCGATCGGGATCGACCGCGTCCGACTCTGAGCCAGGCGGGACCCTGTGTGGTCCGCTCGCTGTGGGGTTAGAGCTCGGTTACTGGATGCCGGGCCGGTATACGACCTTGAAAGTATAGCAACTTGAACGGTTTGCGTCCAAAAGCTGAAGTTCGATCTGCATCAAGCTCAGACACCACCGCCCCCGCGGCATCCGCCTCGGTGGTGACCGTTGATGAAAATCACGACGGCCAGCGACTCGACAATTTTCTGATCAGGCTTTGTCGCGGCGTCCCCAAATCGCATGTCTACCGCCTCATCCGCAGCGGCCAGGTGCGGGTCAACGGGGGGCGTGCGGATGCCGATCGAAGGCTCCAGTCTGGCGACCGGGTTCGGATTCCGCCAATCCGAATGTCGACGCCCTCGCTTGATGGCGAACCCGGTCCAGCCGATGCCGGGCAGAGCGGCGGGCGTGGGGCACCGCGGGGTTCGCCACCGCCTATCGTCCACGAGGATGGCGATCTACTGGTGCTCGACAAGCCTGCCGGGATGGCCGTCCATGGCGGCAGCGGCATCTCGCTGGGTGTGATCGAGGCATTGCGGCGGCACCGGCCCGAGGCGCGCTTTCTTGAACTCGTCCACCGACTCGACCGTGAGACCTCGGGCGCGTTGCTGGTGGCGCGTCGGCGACCCGCACTTCTCTCGCTTCAACAACAATTTCGTGACCGGAACACGGTCAAGATCTATCTGGCGGTGGTGGTCGGACGGTGGCCGTTTCGCACCCGCGTGATTCGCCATGCATTGCGCCGGCTGGCTGCGCCCGATGGCGATCGGCGGGTGGTGGTCGACGATGAAGGGCGTGAGGCGCAGACCCGCGTGACGGGCCTCGCGCGCTTCGAGCTTGAGGGCCTCGGGGAGGTGTCGCTGGTCATGGCCCGGCTCGACACCGGCCGTACGCATCAAATACGGGTTCATCTCGCACAGGAAGGAACGCCAATCGTGGGCGACGACAAATATGGTGACTTTGGGCTCAACCGCCAGTTCGCCAAGCGCGGGCTGAGGCGCATGTTTCTCCACGCCTGGCGGCTTGAGGTCAGCCACCCCGACGGATCGGGTCGGATGCGGGTGCAGGTGGATCCTGCTGCCGATTTTCAGGCCATCGGTCTGGCGGGAAGTCCGCCAGTGAAGTGGTCATCACTCGCCGATATGGCAGACCGTGGGGCGGTGGGAGGAGGCCGATGATCGCCGGCGCACCCAAGGTGGTGGTCTTCGACTGGGATGGCACGCTGGTTGACTCCACCCGCGCCATCGTGATCGCCATGCAAAATGCCGCTGCCGACCTTGGGCTGCCCGTGCCCACGTCGGCACAGGCCTCGCATGTGATCGGCCTCGGCTTGCACGATGCCCTGCAGATTGCCGTTCCGGCACTCACCCCAGCGAGCCTGCCCGCCTACGTTGAGCGTTATCGCGTGCACTACATGTCGCGAGATGCGCAGCTTGGCGCCTTCGAGGGGATCGAGCCCATGCTCGATGCCCTCAGTCAGGCGGGTATTGCGCTGGCCGTTGCCACCGGCAAGTCGCGCCAAGGGCTCAACCGCGCGCTTGATCAGTTCGACTGGCGTCGGCGGTTCGTTGCCACGCGCTGCGCCGACGAGGGGGAGCCCAAACCTCATCCCTGGATGCTGCAGGACCTCGCGCTCGAGCTGGACATTGCACCCTCGGACATGCTGATGATAGGCGACACCACCCACGATCTGGGCATGGCGCGGGCCGCTGGCGCCTTGGCGATCGGGGTGACCTATGGTGCCCACGAACGGGTGCAGCTGTTGCGTGAGCCCTCGCTGATGCTGGTCGATGACGTGCCCGCGTTGCGCTCGGCCCTCTTCACCCGGTTTGGCGCACGCGATCCGATGGGCCTCTCATGACAGATGATGAGACCATGCCAGGTCGGTCCGCCGCGCATCGGATCTGTGCTGCCTCCGATCTGCTCGAGGGGGGAGCGGGGGTTCGGTTTACCCTCGAGCAGGGCGATCATGAGCCCCTGCAGGCTTTCGCGGTTCGCCATGGAGGGCAGGTCAGGGCGTTTCTGAACCAGTGTGCGCATGTACCGGTGGAGCTCGACTGGCAGCCTGGGGAGTTCTTCGACGACGAGCGGCGCTTCCTCGTCTGCGCCACCCACGGCGCCCTCTATCACCCCGGTGATGGCCGCTGCGCTGGAGGGCCTTGTCGGGGACGTGGACTGCGCCCTGTGCCATGCTACGAATCGGACGGTTCGGTGTTTGCATCCTGGCCACCGACCCTGAACGGACCGCAACCATGAATGACGCATCCTCCTCTTCATCCTCCGAGCGCCAGATGCTTGAGCGCGTGCTGCTCGCCACCATTGACGAGCAGCGTAGGGCCCGCCGCTGGAAGATCTTTTTTCGGTTCGTCTGGTTGGCGGTCGTCGTGCTTTCCCTGTTGACCTGGTTCAAGGGCGCCGCCGGCCCGCATCTGGGCGGACCGGGTCGTCACACCGCGCTGGTTGATATTCGCGGTCTGATTGATTCCGAAGGCGAAGCATCGGCCGAGAACATCGTGGATTCTTTGCGGGCCGCATTCCTCGATCCACGCACCGCAGGGGTGGTGATTCGAATCAGCAGCCCCGGCGGCAGTCCGGTGCAGTCCGGGATCATCTATCAGGAAATCCGTCGACTGCGTGCCAAATACCCCGACACACCGCTTCACGCCGTGGTGGAGGAAGTGTGTGCCTCGGGGGGGTATTACATTGCAGCGGCGGCTGACCGAATCTATGTCGACCAGGCGAGCCTGGTGGGGTCGATTGGCGTCCTGATGGATGGCTTCGGGGTATCGGAGGTCATGAAAAAGTTTGGCGTCGAGCGCCGGCTCATTACCGCCGGTGAGAACAAGGCGTTTCTCGACATGTTTTCGCCACAGTCGGAGGCCCATCGCGCGCACGCGCAGTCAATGCTGGACGAAATTCACCGGCAGTTCATCGACGCGGTTCGCGCGGGTCGCGGCGATCGGCTGAAAGACGACCCGCAAATTTTCTCAGGACTGGTCTGGACTGGGGCACGCAGCGTCGAGCTGGGGCTGGCTGATGGGTTGGGGTCGCTCAGCTCGGTCGCGCGAGACGTGTTTCAGGTCGAAGAGATCGTTGACTTTTCGCGTCACGAAAATCTTGCTGATCGGCTTGCCCGCCGGTTTGGAGCGCAGGCAGTGCAGTCTGTTAATGCCGCACTGAAGGCGGCAGCGGCGGCCATGACCCTGCGCTAGCGTCTGTGTCCGGACGCTCGTTGGCGGGGGCGCTCCCGCTCTTTCGTTGCGCTCGCCTGGCCCGGGGCAATCAAACCAAATACCGTCGGCACACGGGCGAGCTGCACGGGCGAGCCGCGCCAGGTTGCCACGCGCTCGGTCCGAATCAGCTGGTCGGGAAGCGACAGCGAGGATGCAACCATCAGCCGGCAATCGCCCGATAGCCCGGCCAGCAGTGTTTCAAAGATCGCCTGGTTTCTGTAGGGGGTTTCGATCATCAAAATGGTTTCGCCGGAACGAGCGGAGCGTTGCTCCAGCGCGCGAACGGCCTGCAGCCTTGCGTCCGGTTGCTGGGGCAGGTAACCCACGAACGCAAAAGCCTGTCCGCCCATGCCGCTTGCCATGAGCGCCAGCAGGATTGCGCTCGGGCCGATCAGCGGATGGACCGGAACCTGATGCTGGTGGGCGAGGGCCACCAGTGCAGCGCCCGGATCGGCTACTGCCGGGCAACCCGCCTCCGATACAAGCCCTGCGTCCTGCCCTGCCAGGATCGGAGCAAGAAGACCTGGCAGCGCTGCGGCCGGCGTGTGTTCGCTCAGTTCGCGAATTTCGATCTGCTGAATCGGACGATCAAGGTCGAGCTGCTTCAGAAATGCCCGCGCTGAACGGGCATTTTCAGCGATGAAATAGGCAAGCCTGGAGGCGACTGCCACCGTGTCGGGTGGCAGGCACCGGCGCGGATCGGCCGTGTCGCCAAGCGGCGTCGGAATCAGCCAAAGACGCCCCGGAGACGGCGAACCACTCACCGATGACCGGCCAGGGTTCCGGGGATGCGGACGCCCGCCTCCCTCAACTGTCCAGACAGGGCAATGAGCGGCAGCCCGATGATTGCAGTGGGATCCGACGACTCGATCGAATCAAGCAGGCTGATCCCCAACCCCTCACACTTCGCCGCACCCGCGCAATCGTAGGGCTTCTCGGCCTGCAGATAGGCTTCGATCTCCTGGTCGGTGAGCACGCGAAAGCGGATTCGGGTGTCCACGGTGATGGTGCGTTGAAAGCGGTCGCTGGCGCGCATGACCGCCATGGAGGTGTGAAAAACCAGCGCCTGGCCGGACGCGGCGCGAAGTTGTGCCACTGCGCGTTCGTGGGTGCCGGGTTTGCCAATCGACTGAAGCCCGTCGATTGTCGCAGTCTGATCCGAGCCGATGACCACGGCGTCCGGATGGGCTTCGGACACCGCAGCTGCCTTTTCGATAGACAAGCGCAGTGACAGCGGCCCCGGCCTTTCGTTGGGATGCGCGGTTTCGTCAATGCCCGGGGGGATCGCGTCGAAGCTCACGTGGAGTCGTTCGAGCAATTCGCGGCGGTAGCGTGATGTGGAGGCGAGGATGAGTTTCATCCCCATATGATAGAAAGAAGCCAATGCCGACGGAAATCGACGCCTTCGAATTGACTCGCGCGGGGCTCAGCCTTGAAGGCTGCGCCGCGGTGGGTTCGCTCGGCCGCCTGTCCTCTTTGCTCGCAAGCCAGGACGGAGAGCTTGCCTGGCGGATTGACGGCTGGCGTCAGCGCGACGCCGCGGGCGTCGAGCAGATGTACCTTCGACTGCGTGCAAGCGCCACAGTCGGACTTCCGTGTGGGCGTTGTCTGGGCGTGGTTCACTGGCCGCTTGCGATTGACCGTGGCTTTCTTTTGGCGGCAACCGAGGCTCGGGCGGCAGAGCTCGACGATACGGAAGAGGAACTCGATGTCCTGGTGGCGAGCCGCCAGTTCCTGGTGATGGAACTGCTGGAAGACGAGGCGATTCTTGCCCTGCCACCGGCCTCCAGCCATGCCCAGTGCGAGCGTCCCGAATCGTCAAAGCGGTTAACGAGATCGGGTCATAAGGCAGCGTCTGCTGATGAGTCGGCGCCGCCATCCCCCTTTGCCGCCCTCGAGTCACTCAAGCGCAAGCCTTCGTCGTGATAGAATCGCGGGTTTACTTGTGCGGAGCTAAAGATGGCCGTTCAGCAAAACAAGAAGTCGCCTTCCAAGCGCGGCATGCATCGGGCGCACGACTTTTTGTCGGCACCCCCTCTTGCGGTAGAACCCACCACCGGTGAGGCACACATGCGGCATCACATCAGCCCAACCGGCTTTTACCGCGGCAAGAAGATCATCAAGACCAAGACCGACGAGTGATCTCCGCGCTTGAGCGCGGGTTCTGCTCATGACCGTACGCATCGCGATCGACTGCATGGGCGGCGACCACGGTCTGTCGGTCACGATTCCTGCGGCGCTGGCCTTTTTGCGGCGCGTGCCCGATTCGCACTGCACGCTGGTAGGTCGCGAGGAGGATATCCGGCTCGCGCTGGCAGGTCAGTCGGTTGATCAGGCCGTTGCGGAGCGTTTCCAGGTGCGTCACGCCTCTGAGGTGGTTGGTATGGATGAAGCGCCCGCCCAGGCCATGCGTGGCAAGCGGGATTCCTCCATGCGGGTGGCGCTCGACCTGGTCAAGGAAGGGCGCGCTGATGGCTGCGTGAGCGCTGGCAATACCGGCGCGCTCATGGCGACATCGCGCTTTGTACTCAAGATGATCGACGGCATTGATCGGCCAGCTATCGCGTCCCAGCTCCCCAACATGAGAGGGGGAGCTACCACCATGCTTGACCTGGGCGCGAATGTTGACTGCGAGCCCGTTCATTACCTGCAATTCGGGTTGATGGGAGCGGCGCTGGTCACGGCGCTCGATCACCGCGAGCGCCCGTCTGTCGGGCTCCTCAATATCGGCGAGGAGGTCATCAAGGGTAACGACGCGGTACGACAAGCTGCAGAATTGCTCCGGGACAGCCCACTCAACTTCATCGGCAACGTAGAAGGCAATGACATCTACGAGGGCCGTGTCGATGTGGTCGTCTGTGATGGATTTGTTGGCAATGTTGCGCTCAAGACCTCGGAAGGCCTTGCCAGAATGCTGGGACAGATGATCCGGGAGGAGTTCGGCCGCAGTCTCCTGTCCCGTCTGGCGGCGCTTGCCGCCATGCCCGTTTTGCGGCGCTTCAAACATCGCGTCGATCCTGGTCGCTACAACGGCGCCTGCCTGGTTGGCTTACGCGGGGTGGTCGTGAAGAGCCACGGATCAGCCGACGCTTCCGGGTTCGAAATGGCGTTGCAGCGCTGCGCCGAAGCGTGCAGAAATGGCCTTCCCGAGCGGATCGCTGCTGCCCTTCCGCGAGCCGGTGGGTTACCAGCCAGCAGCGCTTCTGCGGCCGGAGTGCACTG
>RFXC01000551.1 GCA_009921765.1 Betaproteobacteria bacterium
TATGCCATCACCTTCGGTCTCGTCTGTCTGACGCTGCAGGTGTTCCTGCCGTACCGCTCCGTGGTGCGTTGGCTCAAGTGGTTGACCCTGGCGCTGCTCGCCTATGTCGGCGTGGCGTTCTCGCTGCAGCTCGACTGGTGGCTGGTGCTGCAACGCATCGTCATGCCGCAGCTGTCGTGGTCCAAGGAAGTGCTGCTGACCGTGGTGGCGGTGTTCGGCACCACGATCAGTCCGTATCTCTTCTTCTGGCAGGCGGCGCAGGAGATGGAGGACGCGACGCCGCGCGGGGGTGCGGTCGACGGCGGACACCGCACGCCCGCGGAGGTGCGCGGTCATCTGCGACGCATCAAGTGGGACACCAACATCGGCATGGCGTTCTCCAACCTCATCGCGTTCTTCATCATCCTGTCGACGGCGGCGACCTTGCACGCGGCGGGGCTCACCACCATCCAGACCTCCGCCGAGGCGGCCGAGGCGCTGCGACCGATCGCGGGCGACCGGGCGTTCCTGCTGTTCGCGTTGGGCATCATCGGCACCGGCATGCTCGCCGTGCCCGTGCTCGCCGGTTCCGCGGCCTACGCGGTGGCGGAGGCCGCTGGCTGGCGCGGCAGCCTCGACCTGCGGCTGCAGAAAGGGGAGGGGCGCGGGTTCTATGGCGTGATGGCGGCGGCGACGCTGGGCGGCGTGCTGCTGTGCTTCATGCCGGTCGATCCGGTGCGCCAGCTCTTCTGGGCGGCGGTGCTCAACGGCGTGATCGCCGTGCCCATCATGGCGGTCATGATGCTGCTGGCGACCGACCGCGCCGTCATGGGGCCGCACGTGATCGGTCGGCGGCTGCGGTGGGCGGGATGGGTCGCCACGCTGGCGATGGCCTTGACGGTGCTCGCGCTCGGGGTGTCCATGTTCAGCGCCTGAGGCGACCACGCTGCGTAGAGATGTCCGGGACAGGGTCCGGATCGCGTAAGAGGTGGTGGCGAGGATGCTGTTTTCCATCATGCGGTCGGTTGACCCGGTTTTGGGCAGTCACGCGCGAGGTCGGCCATGAACATCAGGAACTTCTCCCGGTTCGCACTGTTGCTGCTCGCGGCGTCAGCGACGCAGTGCGCCATCCCTCGCGGCATCTTCGGCAAGCACGAAGGGCCGATGCTGCGCATGATCGCCTACGGCCCGGAGCTGAACCTCGCCTATCCGGCGCGCCCGACCGACATCAACATCCCCTGGGAGCCCGAATGGGCCGTCCGGGTGCGCAACAAGAGCTCGACCATGGCGACGCTCGGCGAGGACATGGACG
>RFXC01000552.1 GCA_009921765.1 Betaproteobacteria bacterium
ACCATCTGGGGCGATCCGGAGCGCTTCAAGAAGAGCTACTTCCCCGAAGAGCTCAAAGGCTATTACCTGGCCGGCGACGGCGCGGTGCGCAGCGCCGACCGTGGCTATTTCCGCATCACCGGCCGTATTGACGATGTGCTCAATGTCTCGGGCCACCGCATGGGCACCATGGAGATCGAGTCGGCTTTGGTCTCCAAGACCGACCTGGTGGCCGAAGCGGCTGTGGTCGGGCGCCCCGACGATCTGACCGGCGAGGCCATCGTGGCCTTTGTGGTGCTCAAGCGTGCCCGCCCGACCGGCGAGGAGGCCAAGGCCATTGCCAAGCAGCTGCGCGACTGGGTGGGCAAGGAGATCGGCCCGATCGCCAAGCCCAAGGACATCCGCTTCGGCGATAACCTGCCCAAGACCCGCTCCGGCAAGATCATGCGCCGCCTGCTGCGCGGCATTGCCAAGGGCGAAGCCATCACCCAGGACACCTCCACCCTGGAGAACCCGGCGATTTTGGAGCAGCTGGCGCAGAACAACTGAGGCCTCAGGTCCTTGCAGGAGTAGCCTCGGGTAAAAAATTTGTGGCGTTCTTTTATGAGGCGCAGCCATTTCCAGTGCGCATCAAAGAAGGGCGCACGGATGGGCACTGCGCCGCTCGTGTCCCCCGCCTCGGCTAGCGCCTCGGCTCCTCCTTGACCTCGCTTCGCAGCGCCCACCCGCACGCCCTCTGGTGGTACCAACGCCGCGCCCTCTGCTTAGGAATTTCAGCCGCCCGGGTTTGGCCGCAGTCTGCAGCCTTAGCAGCGTTACCCCTCGGCCGGTGCGTCGGGACAGCCGCGGAGCCGCGCCCTCGCGGCGATGCGGTTTTGACTTTGTGGGAGCGCCGCCCTCGGCGCGATGCGGCGCCTGATCAGGCGCTGCAATGTTCAGAGCGCATCGAAGCGGGGCGCACGGATGGGCGCTGCGCCCACCCGCGCCCCCTTGGGTCTTTCAAGTGCTCCGCTCGCTGCGTAGAGGACTTATGCACCGGCCGCTACCCAGGCCCTTGAAGGGCTAGCCCTGCTGCGCGTTCACCGACAATCTGCGCCCGTGACCCCCATCTTGCTGCAGACCTTCCCCTTTTTCGCGCTCGTGCTCTGCGGCTATCTGGCAGCGCGCAGGGCGGTGTTGCCGCTGTCGGCGATTCCCGGGCTCAACACCTTCGTGCTGTACTTTGCGCTGCCGTGCATGCTGTTTCGCTTCGGTGCCGGCACGCCGGTGCTGGAATTGCTGAACCCCACACTGCTGGCGGTGTGGCTGCTG
>RFXC01000553.1 GCA_009921765.1 Betaproteobacteria bacterium
TCATGCTGAACGGTCTGGAGCCGCCTGCAACGGCTGAATCGGCGCTCGAAGGCCTGCGCGCGCTGGGCGCAGAGGCCCGCTATCACCAGGCTGACCTGGCCGACCCGCATGCGGTAGAGCGGTTGGTTGCAGAAGCGGTCGCCGCATTCGGCAATGTAGACATCCTGGTCAACAACGCGGTGATCCGGCACTTTGCGCCGGTGGACGAGTTTCCGCCGCTCGCCTGGGATCGCGCCCTCGCCGTGAACATCAGCGCACCATTTCATGCGGTTCGCCTGACGCTTCCCGGCATGCGGCGGCGGGGCTGGGGGCGGATCATCAACATGACTTCGGTCTATGGCGAGCGCGGCACTCCGAACCGGGTCGATTACACCACCACCAAGGCGGCACTGGCCGGCATGACGCGCGCGGTGGCCGCCGAGGTCATGGGGCAGGGCATCACCTGCAATGCAGTGAGCCCCGGTTCGGTGTTGACCCCCAACATCGAATCGCGACTGCAGCGCCTGATGGCCGAGCGTGGCGTTGATCGCGAAGCGGCCACGCGCGAGTTTCTCGCTGGCAAACAGCCGGTCGCGCGGTTTGTGCCGGCCGAGCATGTGGCCGAATTGATTGCCTTTCTTTGCAGCGAGTCAGCGGCCGAGATCAATGGCGCCAACATGCCGGTTGACCACGGATGGCTCGCCACATGATGACTGCCCGTGATGGATCGCTCAGCCGCGCACTTGCCGAAGCGGCGCTCGGCTGGCGCTGGTCTGATCTGCCGCGCGATGTGCAACGGCAGGCACTCCGGTCCCTGGTCAATTTCTTTGCGTGCGCGCTGGCAGGGTTTCGCGACCCGGCCGTCACGACTGCGGCGCGCGTGTTTGCTCGAGTCGGGCCGCAGGGCGTCTTCACGCGTATCGGGAGCGGCACGACGGCGAGCCTGTTGCATGCGGCCTCGCTCAATGCCATGGCGGCCAATGTCTTCGATTTTGACGACACGCATCTGCCCACCATCGCCCATCCCACGGCGCCGGTCGCACCGGTTGCGCTTGCGCTCTCCCAGACGCGACGGGTAAGCGGCATCGAATTGCTGGAGGCGATCACCGCAGGCATCGAACTGCAGTGCCGGATCGCGCTTGCCATCTCCCCGGGGCATTACTCCCGTGGCTGGCACATCACCTCCACCTGCGGCGTGTTCGGCGCAGCCATCGCCGCTGCCCGATTGCTCGGGCTTGATGCCCGGCAGACCGTCTGGGCCTTCGGCAGTGCGGCCGTTCAGGGCGCTGGTCTGGTCGAGACACTGGGCAC
>RFXC01000554.1 GCA_009921765.1 Betaproteobacteria bacterium
TGCACGAGCCTCTGGCTCGCCTTCCATGACGACCTCGCCGATCCGAAGAGCGACGATCCGATCGCCCGCGAATCGACGCGACTGACCTGCGCCGCCGTCCAGGTGCCGCAGACCACCCTCGACCCCAAGCAGATGCGCGAATGGACGCCGAACAGCCGCTACGGCTCGCACGCCTTCGGCATCGTCGGCGACGCATCGAAGAAGGAATCCTCCTTCGATGCCTTCTACGCCGCCCGCGAGAAGATCATGCCGCCGCGCCATCAGCGCGAACACCGCCTGCGGATGGCGTCGGGAATATTCGAGCGCGAGTGCCTCGCCCAAGCCGCTTGATGCACCCGTGATCACCACCCGGGGGCCCGCGGCCTGGGCCGGTGACGGGCGACCAGCGTCCGGTTCGGCCATGGCGCCGGTCCTGGGGGGCTCGCGCGGCGCCTAACCGCGGGAACCGGCGGATTTGCGCTCGCGCGCGGCCAGCCAGTCGACCACCCGCAGCGCTGCGGTGTTCGAGCCCGCCATGGAGGGCGCGGTGAGGTACTTGCCCGCCACGGCAAACGACGGCACGCCGTCAATGGCATAGGCCTCGGAAATCTGCGTGCCGCGACGGGCGCGCGTTCGTACCGAAAACGAGTCATAGACCTCGGCGAAGGATTTGGGATCGAGACCCAGCACCTCGGCCATTTTCTGCGGCGTTTCCAGCCGCACCTTGTCGATATGGATGGCGTGAAAGATGCGCGGCGAGAGTTCATCGGCCTTGCCGAGGGCCACCAGCGCATAGTGCAGTTGCTGGATCCGGGTTTCGCGAAAGCTCACATGCTCGCGGCGAAACACGATTTCGGGGGGTTGGCGCTTTCGCCAGTCATTGAGCTCGGCCTCGAGCGAAGCACAGTGCGGGCACCAGTAGGCAAAGAACTCGAGCACTTCAACGCGGCCCGCAGGCGCCTCCACGGGCTGCGCCGGATTGACTGCGCGGAAATCACGGCCGGCGACCGGCTCGCCCTGTGCAAGGGACGGACTCGCCGATACACCAACACCGCTTGCGGCAAGCGCCTGAACACAGAGTCTGCGTGAGGGGTTCATGGGTTCTCCTGTCGAATCAGCGCTGTCGCACCACCGACGATTCAATGCCGTTTTCTTCAAGCCGGGCCCGCGCCCGGTTCAGATCGTCAAGATTGACGTACGGACCGATACGAACGCGAAATACGCGCTGGCCATTGACTTCGGCAGGCTGCACACGCGCTTCGAGTCCGATCAGCGCGAGCTTCGCCTTCATGTTGTCGGCATCATCGGCGA
>RFXC01000555.1 GCA_009921765.1 Betaproteobacteria bacterium
CCAATATGGGGGTTGCGCAAGGCCTGCGCGCTCGGCGGGCGCGGGGCCATGAAGCCATCGATGCGACCCTCGTCGAGCAGCTCGGAGATGGTGCTGCCTTCGGGCGCGCTCTCGAGCTTGACGCCGGGCGGCAACTGCAATGCGATTTTTTCGGGCCGCCCTGGCGTCTCGATGCCGCCACGCACCCAAGTCACGTCTTCGGGCGCCACGCCATAGTCGTCCTGCAAAATCGCACGCGCCCACACATTGGCGCTGAGCTGGTACTCGGGCAGGCCGATGCGCTTGCCCTTGAGGTCCTGCGGCGTCTTGATGCGGTCCTTGCGCACATAGATCGAGGTGTGGCGAAACGCGCGCGACAGAAACACCGGCACTGCCACATAAGGGCAGTCGCCCTTGGCGGTCTTGACGGTGTAGCTTGAAAACGAGAGCTCGCAGATGTCAAAGTCCTGGCTGCGCATGGCCCGAAAGAACATCTCTTCTGGGTACAGCGCCATGTAGACCGGATCGACGCCGTCGATCTGCACGCGCCCATCAATCAGGGCGCGGGTGCGGTCGTAATCGCCCATGGCGATCGACAGTTGCAATTTGCTCATGGTGGCTTTGCCTTGCTTTGAAAAATGCCGATCAGGCCTTGACCGAATAGGAGGGCTCGAGTTCGGGCCTGGGCTCGCCGCCGGCCCAGACATAGCTGCAGTCGTACTGGCGCCAATCGAGCGTCTTGGGAATCACCGCCTGATAGGCCACCACCGATGCCGGGATGGCCTGCTCTGCGGTACCAATGGCCGGCGCGCCCTGCATGACGGCGCGCACCGCCTCGAGCATCTGCTTGCGAAACTCGACCACCGCCATGTCGCTGGCCCCGAGCCGGTCGCAGCTGCGGTCGGCGATCGGGCCCATCGTCACCCACATCGCGATGTCCTGGTTGGGAAAGCCGGTGATGCCGGTGAAATTGCCCGCCTTCATCGCCTGGCGGTCCTGCCAGAAGCGGTTGTCGTCGCTGCGCAGCGGCCGGTAGTAGGCATCGAGGTCGATCCCGACGGTCTGGCGCAAAAACTTACGCCAGGTCTCGGTCTCGGGCGTCTGGGACGGATGGCCCCAGGCGATGAAATAAAACGCCGTGTTCGTGTCATCGATGGGCACGTTGACATTGGCCACGTTGTACAGGTTGTTGGGTGGCACCAGCACCGTGATCGGTGCCACAAACACGGTCGAGCGCACGTATTCGTGGGTGGCCGCATTTTGGATCGGCCGGCGAATGGCCGCATAGCGAAAGCCGTAGGCGCCGCGCTG
>RFXC01000556.1 GCA_009921765.1 Betaproteobacteria bacterium
TGCTATTTTCTGGGCACCGATACGGCCCCCCACCGCCAGCCTGACAACCCTGACGAACAGGCCACCATCGAGGAGGTGGTCAGAGACTGGTGGAGTTCACAGAGCGAGGAAAGCCGTGACGAACTGCGGGCTGCGCTCGCACAGAGCTCAGGAATTCCGCAGGAGGTCGATCGCGAGCTGTTGCTTCAGAGCCGCGAGCGGTTTGTCAGGCCGCTCAGCTTCATCGAGAAGAAGCAGATGCGATCATGCCTTCGCGGCATCGCTGGAAACGGCGTTGACGCGGGCGCAGGCGCGCAGGAACCTTCGGCTGCGGGATACGCGTGAGCCGCGTCACCGTCCAGCGGTAACCGTTCCGCGGAGGCCCGCTCCCGAGACACTCAGGGCGGGCTGGCCTGCTCCCCGCTCCACCGATACCGATAACGCTCCCAGCTTGCGGACCGTGGTGTTCTGCGAACGGGCGAGGACGATGTTCGAGATGACCGCCTCGACCACCAGCGCGCTGTCACTGAGATAAGTCTGAAGCACCGAGTCGGCGTTCAGTCCGAGCGCAGTGAGCAGTGCCGCCATGTCGATTCGCAGCAGGCCTTTGTCGGTGGAGACGAGCGCCGCGAGGCGGTTATTGACGTTTGTGAGTGTAAGCGGCGTGTCGTCTGCGGTTGATCCGATCCGGACCGCGCCGTACAGCACCGACTCGCCGGGTGTTCTCACTACCAGGCCGTTGTCTGACCAGCCAAGCTTCACGCCGTCAACGATTGCAGCCAGTCGAATGCTCATGATTCCGGTGGGGTCGACCCGCTCGACCCGGAACCCGAGCTGGGCTGTGATCTCGGCGCTGGAGGTGAGAAGGGTGGAGTTCGCCGGCTGGGTAAACGAGAGCGCCACTGCGCTGAGCGCACCGGGCAAGGGCGGCGCGGTACCCAGTTCGAAATCGTTGACGGTGACCGTGCGCCCCACAGTGAGATCCCCCGTGGTGTAGAAGCGCAACTGTTCGCCAGCCACCTGAAGATAGTTCTTCAGCGTGGTGGCAAGCTCGATCGACTGGGTCTGACCGTTGGTTTTGGCGACGGTCAGGCTGGCGGGGGGATTTGCGATCGCTGCGCGAATCGTTCCGGCGAGCGCCGGGAGGTCGAGTCCGGGCTCATTTGCGAGGGCTGCAAGAATGACCGGGCGCTGCACGTCGGACTGGCTTGCGTTGCTGAGCGAGGCCGCCCGCTGGGCGATGGTTGGCTTGGCGGTACCGATGTCCATCTCTCGGTAGAGCTGGCGCGAGTCCACCGAGAGCACCGCAA
>RFXC01000557.1 GCA_009921765.1 Betaproteobacteria bacterium
TCCAGCCACTTGCCGAAGCGCTCGGCAGAGGGCGCCTCGAACTCACCTGTAGGTACATGAAACCCCGCTAGATCAGATTCGCCGCGCGACAAGGCAGCAACCGCATCGGTGCTGTTGCGATAGCGTAGATCTATCGGTAGGCCGGATTCGGTGGCTTGCCGCAAAAAGGTCGCTACCGCAAAGCCATGGCTGGCATCGAGTCGGATCATCGCGGGTGCCGCGCCAACCGTCTTGCCCAGCTCAGTCTCAAGCTCGGAGGCCAGGCTATCCAAGGTCGGCGACAGCCGGGCGGCAACGCGACGGTCGGCCCAGATGAGTTTTTCTGCCAGCGCCGAGAGCTGAGTGCCGCGCCCGCGACCGGTTTGCATCAGGCTACTGCCAAACAGCGCCTCCGCCTCTCGCAGCAAGCCCCAGGCGTAGCGGTATGACAGACCGACAGTTTGTGCAGCGCGAGCGATAGAGCCGCTTTCATCAATGGCGCGCAGCAGCGACAGCAGCACAGCTGTATCCAGCGGCTCGCCGTTACCGCGCGTGATTTCCCAATGCGGGTTGATTCTGACCTTGAACATTATGTTCACCTTAGCATATTGCAACGTAGAATGTACCCTGTCAGGATGAGCGCGGCTTGCGGCACCAAGCTCAAAATAACAACTCGAATGACCGACGCCGTCGTACTCAGGCGGCCCCCCATGAGGAGGAAACATGTCAATGCTCGACAAGGAGCACACCATCGCCGGCGACGGCTATAACCGCTGGCTGGTACCGCCGGCGGCACTCGCGATTCACTTGTGTATCGGGATGGCCTATGGCTTCTCGGTGTTCTGGAAGCCGCTTGGTAATGCACTGCTGGGGCCGGACGGCGCGCCGCTGGCGTCTTGCGCTGCTGGCGCGGTGACCTTCGGCGACAAGCTAGCGGGTACTGGTCGGGCGCTGTTCGCGACAGACTGTAACTGGACCCAGTTTGATTTGGGTTGGATGTACACCTTGTTCTTCGTGGTGCTGGGTTGCTCGGCTGCGATCTGGGGCGGCTGGCTGGAGCGCGCTGGTCCGCGCAAAGCTGGCCTGGTCGCGGCGGTCTGCTGGTGCGGCGGTTTATTGATCTCGGCTTTGGGCGTCTATGAGCACCAGCTCTGGATGATGTGGCTGGGCTCGGGTGTAATCGGTGGCATTGGTCTTGGCCTTGGTTACATCTCGCCGGTGTCGACGCTGATTAAATGGTTTCCGGATCGACGCGGCATGGCTACCGGCATGGCGATTATGGGCTTTGGTGGTGGCGCGATGATTGGCTC
>RFXC01000558.1 GCA_009921765.1 Betaproteobacteria bacterium
CCGTTGAAGCCCCATTGGTTCTTGAGCTCGTCGAAGACATTCTCCGCGTCGGCACGTTCGCGATAGAGCGCCTGCACCTGCCAGGCGTTGGCCGCGGGTTCCCCGAGGTTCGTCACATAGGCTGCCAGCTCATGCTTCACTTGGTGCCAGAACTGCCCTTGGGCGAGCGCGGGCGTCTCACCTTGGAGCTTACGGGCGAACACGACCCGGCGTTCGGCGCTCCAGCCGGGCAGTCGCACGCGCGCTTCGGCAACCTGCCACACCCCGGCTTTGGCCGGTCCCTGCCACGCGGTCTCGGACAGGGCGTGCAGGGCGCGCCGCACGTTGGTCGTGAGCCTGAGCTTGAACAGGTACTTTGGCCGGTTGGCCACCGCTTCATGCCACGCCATGATCGCCTCATGGCCGAGCCCAAGGTCCCCGCGGTTGAGCCAGACCTGCCGGCCACCGAGTGTGGCCTGAGCGTCCTCCATCGCGGCCTGCCACTGCGTGGCCGTGACCGTGTCGCCGCTGCGAAACCGAAAGGCGGCGCAGAGTCGCGTCCCAGCCCCCACGGCCACCAGCGGGTGGAAGCTGCGGCGGCCCGGTTTGACCGGGTTGTAACCCACCTCCGCCCCTTCCTGATGCCCGAACTTGGTCTGCACGGTCGAGTCCCAGTCCAGAATCGGCTGCTCGGGCAACGCGCCCCAGATCGGCGCCGCAGCTTGCGCGACCCACGCCGCGCCGGCGGACTCGTCGATCGAGCCGAAGAGTCTCTTGATCGTGTCGTCGCCCACCACGCTGCGCAGCCCGAACAGCTCGGTCACGGTCGGATCCTCCCGCAAACGTTCGACGTGCGCGAAACGCCGTCCGTCCACCAGCGCGGTCAGCAGGAAACTGTGCAGGATGTCGTGGACAGGTTTGGCGTTGGGGCTGGTGCGCTTCACCGGACAGGTCTCCGCCAGTTGCTCCACGATGCCGGTGTGGCGAATGAATGCCGCCCATGGCACCAGGCCACCGTACGGGGTGAGCGCGTCATCCGTGGCGCGCAATGCGACCGTTCCGCCCCCTGTGCGGAACGCGAAATCCTCTTCACCCGCGGGGTGATCCGTTTTGATGGCTTCGGTTTGCATGCAAACCCCTGCGCAGCATTTACCTCGCCAACTCAAGCGCCTCTCCAACTGCGCATTCTAGGATCATCGGGTGTAGCCGAGGCCGCCCGCCTCGGATCATGCTAAAATCGCGAAGGCCGAAGGCGGTTCCGAAGGGAGCGGATTTGAACCTTG
>RFXC01000559.1 GCA_009921765.1 Betaproteobacteria bacterium
CAGTTGCTGGTCGAAGCCGTCGGTGACCATGGTGGTGAATTCCTGGTCGCTGGCGCCGCGGTTGATGAAGGCCGGGATGTCATTGAGCTCCATCGAGGGATAGGGCACGCTCAGGATGGGGCCGCGGTCGGTGCGGAACCACTGCGGCTGCTCATCAAAAAACCAGTCCATCTGATAGGTGTAGCCGGTCTCGAGCAGCAGTTCGGGGGTTTTGGCGCTTTGCGAGATGAAGGGGCCAAGCCAGCCTTTGGGCGGCTTGCCCTCCTCCTGGATGAAGCGCTCGCGCACCTCCTGCAGCATGGCGCGCTCGGTGGCCTCGTCCATGTCGATCTGCCGCTCGGAATTGGTGCGGCCGTGGCCGACAAATTCGTCGCCGCGCGCGCGAAACGGCTCGAGCACCTCGGGGCAGACGTCGTAGACGCTGGTGTTGGTCAGGATGGCCAGGGGAATTTGGTAACGCTCGAACAGCTCCAGGATGCGCCAGATGCCCACCCGGTTGCCGTAGTCGCGGTAGGCATAGCCGCGGTGAAAGGGCGCCGCAGGCAGCGAGGTGAAGTCGGGCCCCGGGTTGCGCCCAAATTCGAAGGCCTCCACGTTGAGCGCGAAATACACCGCCAGCTTGCTGCCGTTGGGCCAGCTGTAGGTGGGCCGCTTGGGCAGCGGCGAGAAGGGGTAGCGGTCGAATTTGTTGTCGAATTTCTTCATGATGAGGCTCGGGGCAAGGCGGCGATGTGTTGCATGACTTGGCTGACGGGGATGACCTCGGCGTACTTGGAGGCCATGTCGAACAAATTGACCGCGTGGCTGGTGGCGCTGCGGTCGTAGACGCACTCGATCGGCACGGTGCATTTGAAGTTGTAGGCAAAGGCGTCGACCACGCTGCCGCGCACACAGCCGCTGGTGGTGCAGCCGGTGACCACCAGGCTGTCGACCTGCAGGTCGATCAGATAACTGGCCAGGGGCGTTCCAAAGAAGGCGCTCGGATGCTTCTTGGGCAGCAGCACGTCGCGTTCGCGCGGCGCGATCTCCGGCACGAACTGATAGCCGTTGGCGGCGACGCCCATCAGGGCCGGCACTTTTTCGGCCAGGCGGCCGAGGTCGAAGTTTTCCTTGGGGGCCACATAGGGGTAGAGCACCGGCAGGTTCTTCTCGCGAAACAGGGCCAGCAAAGGCGCGATATGGTCGACCGCCTGCCAGCCGACTTCGCCGCAGGAGGTCTTGAACTCCTTGATCGACTCCCAAAACGGCTGGCGCTGCGTGC
>RFXC01000560.1 GCA_009921765.1 Betaproteobacteria bacterium
AATGAAGAAATTGCTAATGATGAATATAAATTAGATGACATAATAGAGAAGTTATTAAATTATAATAAAGACAACGAAAACAATTTTAAAATTCATCTAAAATATAGATGTTACGATGATTTAAATGATTCGGAATCAGCCCATAATGAAATTTGCCTAAAATCCGAATATGAAAAACCGGTATTACTGCATTTGTTTAAATACAAAGAAGAAAACATTACCGATGCCCTGCTTTCAAAATTTAAAGAACCATTATTTGGCACCTTACGATTAAAACAAAATTATGAAATTGAAAACACCTCAGATAATGATTATTTCTATAAAACCAATACAGGATCATGCATGGTTACCTTACATGAAGGTTCAGCTGTTATTGAATATAATATGAATTTAAATGAGCTTTTTAAAAAATATTTTCCAGCTTTTATAATTACTTTAAATCAACGTGAAGTGATGCTTAGAATTAATAACATAAATGGAAAAATTAATCCAAATGCTATACTAAATAATCAAAACTATAAAGAAATAGAAGACATTAGCACTTACATTAATCTTTTTAATTTTAAACAAGTATTTTATGTGGTTTCTCATACCCATGAACTCCAGTTATTTTATTCAAAATTACAGAAAGCATTTTCAATAGAAATTTTATTAAACGACATTAAAGAAAGTGTTAGTGATGTACGTTTTTTATTGGATCGAAAAGATCAAAAAAGAGAGGAAGCGAATCAAAATACACTTAATTTTATTTTATTATTTTTAACTATAGCACAAATTTTGCCTGTGGTTTTTGAATATCTAACAGACTTTCGTATTCCTGAAAAATTAATTCCGGTTTTACATATTGTTTATGTAATTTGTTTTTTTTATATATTAATTAAGTACTTTATTAAGCACATTAAAAAATCATAAACAATAACATTTTAGATGAATTTAAAAACTACAATGAGAATTCACATATATATAATAATAATTATTTGCTTTTACATAAATGCATTAAATGCACAGGTAGTAAAGTTTATTAAAAACCCTCTTCAGGCCAAATACCGTGTATATATTACCAATAATCCCGAAGAAGCTAATTTGTGGGTTTACAAAGTACAAAAATATGAAAACGCACTTTCGAATGGATTATGGTATATAGTTGATAATCCACAGCTTTTTAAAAATGCAACGTTGTTATTTAAAGTATTAAAACCTGATGATGCAGATTTAATTGTGTTTTATACAGATGATTTAAAAAAAGCAGGATATAAAACT
>RFXC01000057.1 GCA_009921765.1 Betaproteobacteria bacterium
GACGAGCTCTACGGCGCCGAGGGCAATGACACGCTGGACGGCGGCGCGGGCAGCAATCTGCTGGTGGGCGGCGAGGGCAACGACCACTACCTGATCGGAAGCGCCCTCACCCGGGTGATCGAGCAGTCGGGCACTGCGGACAGCGCGCTCGTGCTGGCCGATTTCTTCAAGCGTCCGGCGGGGATCGAATCCTTTGTGCTGGGCACAGGCGTTGCCCGCCTGCCTTACTGGATAGACGGGCTGATACCGGTGGATGCGTCCGGCGGGTCTTTCGCGACCCTGCTCGGTCCGGCAAGGCAGATCGGTTACACCTTCCCCACCCAGCTTCCCGCCTACATCACCGATTCGCGCCCCACTGATGGCGCGGGCTTCGAAGTCTTTTCGCCTGTGCAGCAAAGCGCCACCGCACGGGTGCTCACCTACCTGCAAAGCATCGTCGACCTCCAGTTCGTTCCGGTCGCAAGTGCCGACGCACCCAACGTGATCGCGCTGGCGAACAATCGGCAGACAGGCAGCGCGGGCTACGCACGCTATCCGTCGAGTTCGCAGATTGGCAGCGACGTCTTCCTCAACACCGACCCCAGCCAGGAAAACGCCGACCCGGTCGCGGGCAGCTATGGCGCGCTCACCCTCATTCACGAAATCACGCATGCGCTGGGCCTCAAGCATCCGTTTGCCGACGAGGACGACCCCGACGACAGCTTCGCTGTGCTGCCCAAGCCCGATGAAACGCTTCGCTGGACTGTCATGTCCTATGACAACCAGGGGGACGCGAACAAGGCGTTCTGGGTCTCCAGTTTGCGGCCACTCGATATCGCTGCGCTTCACTACCTGTACGGGCCCAGTGCATCCACCCGCTCAGGCGATGATGTCTACCGGGTTGGCGCCCATGACCCGGCGCGCGCCGACGACATCACCCTCATCAGCCCCGCTCAGCCCAGCTTCATCTGGGATGGTGGTGGCAATGACCGGATCGACGCTTCGCAGGCGCAGGCTGCCGTCGTCATCGCGCTCGAGCCCGGTTATCGAGGCTGGATTGGCGCCTGGGCTGAATCCATCACCGCAGCGGGCCAGATCACGGTCAATTTCGGCACCCGGATCGAGTCGCTCACCGGCTCGTCCTTCGGCGACAGGCTCTTTGGCAATACGCTCGACAATCTGATCGAAGGCGGCGCTGGCAATGACCAGATCGCTGCGGGCGCAGGCCATGATCGGCTGCTGGGCGAGGCCGGTCTCGACTCGCTGGCGGGAGGCGAAGGTAACGACACGCTGACGGGCGGCAGCGGCGCAGACCGGTTGTCGGGCGATGCAGGCGACGACCGGTTCGAACAGGTCGACTCTGGCGACCACGCATGGGGCGGCGCCGGGTTCGACCGCGCGGTCTTCAACGCGCCGTCCACGCTTTTTCGCGCACGCGCCCTGGGGTCGGGCGATGGCGCTCAATGGCTGATCGACAAGGCCGAGACCGGCTGGGCAAGCGTCATGCTGTCAGGCGTCGAGGAACTCGTCTTTTCCGATCGGACCGTCATGGTGTCGAATCTCGCCACCGATACCCTGTCTGCCACCGGACGTGGCCTCGTCTGGCACTGGAAGAGCCATGCCGCGCTATCTGCGGCCAACTTGACCAGCAGCACCAATCCAAGCGCTCCGTTATCGGGCGGGAGCGAAGCCGTGGGTGCGGCCGATGTGCTCACCGCGCTCAAGCTTTCGGCCGGGCGCGGGGTCTCCCAGGCATCAAACAGCTCACAGCCCGCATCTGAACTCAGCCTGTTTCAGCGACTGGCGGCCGACATCAACGGCGACCTCGCGGTGACCTTGCCCGATGCGAAGGCACTGCTCGAGATTGCGCTTGGCACCCGGGCGCTTCCCGACGCACCGTGGCTGTTCATTCCGGAAGCGACCGATCTCGCAGTCGCAGCGCCTTCTTCAGGCCGGCTCCCATCGATCCCAGGTTCGGTCACCGGCAGCACACTTCCGGATGCCAGGACCCACAACTGGATCGCTGTGCTTCTCGGCGACATCGACGGTAGCTGGCGCCCGGCCGGGTCGAACGCAGCCGTTACGCTTCCCGACGACTATCTCCGCTCGCTCGCCGAACCGCTGTCGATCGCGCCTTCACAATGGGGCCTCGCCGACAGTCCAACTCAGCCGGCAGTGGAGCTGATCGTGCAGCTCGACCCGTTGATGCTCGGCTAGCGCGAACGTGCGGCGCTTCTCAGCATGAAAAGCGCAGTGACCAGAGGGATGAGCGCCACCACGGCAAATCCGGCCGAATAAGAACCGGTGAGACTCAGCAGTCCGACAAAGCCCGCCCCGCCCGTGACGCCGCCCATGAAAGTGAGGAACTGCGTTGCACCGGTGGCCCGCGTGACATCAGCGGGCGCCACGTGGCGCACCAGATCGGCATAGAACACCCCGTTCCATGACACGGCGGTGGCGGCGCACACGACGGTCACGCCCAGCATGAGCGCGGGCGAAGCCCCTACCGGTACGAACGCGAGCATCATCAGACTTGCCGACATGCCCAGTCCGAGCAGGCCCAGTAGTCGCCCCGGATCTACCCAGCGGTCGGATACGTAGCCCCACCCTACCCTGGCAACCATGCTCACGATCTGTGAGGCCGACAGGAGCGCCGCGGCTGCGGTGAGCGACATCTGATGCTCGATCTTCAACGCCGACACCAGAAAGCTGAGGTACACCACCTGCGTGAAGGCATAGACGAGCGATACCAGGCCCAGCCTGCGCAGCGAAGGATTTTCAAAGACGATGCGAAGCGGCTGCCAGACCGAACCCGCGAGCGCCCGGAAAATCCCCGAACCATGCTCGCCCGACGCAGCCGGCGCTGACTGCGACCCCCTCGGCGGATCGAGGCTTCGCCGCGCGCCGCCAATCAGAAGGGCCACGACCAGCAGCACACACGCCATGACCAGCAATGCGGAACGCCAGTCGATGAGCGCTACCAGGAACGGAATCAATACTCCGGTGATAGCCACGCCCGCTGGCACGCCCGTTTGCTTGATCGAGAAAAACAGGCCGCGTCGTTCCCGGGGCGAGTGGCGACTCAGGATATCGGCCGCCGTGGGATTCGGGATGCCGTAACCGACCCCGATGAGAACCCCAGCCAGCAGCAGCAGCCACGCCTGCGTGAAAACGCAGCACACCAGCGCCACCGCCATGGCGAGCAACGCAAACTGGCTCATGCGAACCGGACCGTGACGACGAGATAGCGCCCCGCAGGACAGCCCCGCCAGCATGGCGGTGAGGTAGGCGACGCTCACGAGCCAGCCGACATGCTGGGCCTGCATGCCGAACTCGCTCGCCACCGCCGGTGCGAGCACCGAGGGGACAGCAAGTGAAAACGACGCGAGGGCCTGCACGGCGAGCGTGACGACAAGCGCAATCATCGGTGCAGAAGCAGGCGCAGCAGAAGGGGGCGAGGCATTCATGGAGCGGAGGTCCGGGCGGCCTGCAGGAGTGATCTGCCAAATGCTTGCCCGCCGGTTCAGGGCGGCTCACGCTTGGCGTACAGTTGTGGCAGAGTGTAGCGGGTTACCCCGACCGTCGCTTCAGTCCCGGTTTCATGAATCCCATCGAGCGCATCTACCGGATCGATCAGCTGATTCATCAGCGCGGCTGCGTACGCTTTGACGATCTGCTTGCCGATCTTGAAATATCGCGCGCAACGCTCAAGCGTGACCTGCAGCTGTTGCGCGACCGGCTGAACGCGCCGATCGTATTCGACCGCGAACGGGGCGGCTATCGCTTCGGGCACGCAAACGCCGGCCCGCAGTACGAGCTGCCCGGTCTGTGGTTCAACGACCGCGAGGTGCTGGCGCTCCTCACCATGCACCGAATGCTCCAGGATCTGGACGGCGGCGGCCTGCTGGGGCCGCATGTTCAGCCCCTCATCGAGCGACTGGATTCGCTGCTGGGCTCGGCCACCCGAGCTTCGCCGGCGGGTTCGCATCATGGGCGCACTCAAGCGCCCGGTGTCACCTGAAAATTTCGAACTCATCGGCCATGCGCTGGTCGAGCGAAAGCGTCTGGATCTCACCTACTACACACGCTCCCGGGGCGAATCCTCGCAGCGCCAGTTGTCGCCTCAAAGGCTGGTGCACTACCGGAACACCTGGTATCTCGACGCCTGGTGCCACCGCAGCCATTCGCTGCGCGTTTTTTCGCTTGACGCCATGGAACAGGTGCGAATGCTGGACCGTCCGGCGCACGAAATCGCGCTGGCAGAGGTGGAAAGCCTTCTCGGCGAGGGCTATGGCATTTACAGGGGGCGCGGACTGCACTGGGCCATCCTGCGCTTTTCCGAAAACGCGGCACGCTGGGTTCGAGCCGAGGTGTGGCATCCACGGCAGCGCTCGCGAGTGCTCGATGACGGACGTTACGAGTTGCGGGTACCGTATGCCAACTCGGCCGAGCTCGAGATGGACATCCTGCGGCACGGTGAACATGTGGAAGTGGTGGGCCCACAGGCCCTGCGAACCGCCGTGGCCGAGCGGCTGACGAGCGCAGCCCGTCACTATGGCGTCATTGCCCAGGAGTCGGACAGCGGGCCCGGCGACTGAAGGCGGTCCTGCCTCGCGCGCCGATCTGCAGTACAGAACCTCCGCTTACCTGCGTTGCAGCGCCTCGCGTTCCATCAGCACAAAGGTGTTGAAGGCGTTCCGCCGGTTGGCGGCATCGAAAGCCGGCATGGTCCGAAACCGTGACCAGTCCACGCGCGCATACGCCTCATCGAAGTCCAGCATTTCATCGACTGCACGGGCCATCTCGTGACGCAGAAAGCGAAGGTAGTCGCGCGTCATGGCAAGGTCTGCCGAGCCGTCCTTGGACGGCGGGCCGTGACCAGTAACGATGCGCGACGGCGGGCGCGCGGCCAGGCGGTCAAGTGCAGCCAGCCAGGCACGGCTGTCGGCATCGCCCACATACGGAACCCGGCCAGCAAAGATCAGATCTCCCGCGAAGAGTACGCCCTCTTCCTCGACCAGCATCATCAGGTCTTCTGGAGTATGCGCGGGCCCGGCAGGGATCAGGCGGAAGGTGAGCCCCCCGAGCCGAAACGTCGTCTCGCCATCAATCGTCCGCCCCGGCGCAACAATCCGGGTGAGCTGGTTGACCCAGGGAAAGAGCGACTCGCGTCGCTCGGCCAGCCGCAGCGTAGGCGATTCCGAGGCAAGGTAGGGCAGCGCCAGACGGTGCGCCCACACCATCGGGCCCTCTGGGGCAAACGCCTGCAACCCGTAGAAATGATCGGCGTGATAGTGACTGATCACCACATGCCGCACGGGTTGGGGCGTGACATCCCGGATGCGGGCGCGAAGCGCAGCGCCCAGCGCCGGTGACCCCAGAGCGTCAAATACCACCACGCCTTCATCGGTCACCACGAAACCCGCGTTCGCATTGAAGCCCTGGTTGGCGGCAGAAACCGGACCGACATCGCCTTGCACCATCCAGACGCGGGGACTCACCTGAACCGGTTTGACCGGAATGGTGACGGGCTCGAATTCGAGATCAGCCGCCTTGAGCGGCAAGGCGCAGAGCGCGCAGATCAGAACCAGCCATCGGATCAGGCTCCGCATGGCGCCATCACATCTCGATATCCATCTGGATTGCGTCGATGCCAGCCTTGGCACACGCATCGTCGGCCTCGCCCCCGGGTGCGCCGGAGACCCCGATGGCCGCGATCACAGCCCCCGCTGCCTCGATCGGAAGCCCGCCGCCGATGGCGAGCACACCGGGCGACTGCCGGATGCCGCTCATCGGCCGACCCGCCTGGGTTTCGATACCCAGCGCAGTGGTGGTGATCCGAAACGACGCGGCTGTCCAGGCCTTTCGAGCAGCGACTTCAACCGTGTGCGCGCCTGCGAACCGATCACGCAGATAGACCTGCAGAACGCCGCTTCGATCTGTCACCGCCACACCGACCTGATAGCCCGCCTTGCGGCATGAGGCGAGAGCTGCCTGCGCAGCACGCAGCGCGGTTTCCACGGTGAGGCTGCGGGTCGTGAAAGTGGCCTCCTGGGCCTGGGCAGGAGGCAGCGGCGCCAGCCAGACGAGCGTACCGAGCAACACGGCCAGCACGCCGCCGCGGCGCGCGCACACAGGGCCCGCTTTTGCGTTCAATCCATTCGCTTTACTCATATCCAGCGCTCCAGAAGTTCAATGTCCTCGGGAAACATTTCACCGATTTCGATCTGCTTCAGCCGCGACTCGCGGTCGATCACCCAGAGGACAGGCAACCCCCTGGGGCGTCCGATCGCCGCCCACCAGGCGACATCGAGTCGGGCCACCGGAAAACCATAGCCGTGCTCGGCCACGTAGCGTTTGATCACATCGGGCTTCTCGTCAATGGAGAGGCCGAGCAGCTCAAGACCATCGCTGCGCCGCGCACGCCAGAGCTTGTCGAGGAGCGGATTCTGCTTGCGACAGAACGGGCACCAGGTGGCCCACAACTGAACCAGCAGCACCTTGCCGCGAAAGGCGTTGGCCTCGATCACCGTGCCGTCGATGAGCGTGGTGCGGGGTGTATCGATCAGCGCCCCGATGGCTGGTGCAGGTCGGTCGGGCAGGCGCGGCTGGGCGGCGCCTGACGGGCTCTGCGAAGCGGTCGGTGGAGGGCTTGGCTGAGGACTCTGCGACGCGCCCTGCGCGCTCGCCTCGCGCGACCGCAGCAGCGCTGCCCCGAGCCCGCCAACTGCACCGACCGCAGCCGCGCCGGCCTGCAGCAGCGTCCGGCGCGCCTGCATCACACCATCCCCGGATTGCCCTGCACGCCGATCAGCCGGGGCGTGTTGAGCGCGCGCGCGGAAACCCTGCGCTTGGCCTTGAGCCAGCGCTCGACCACGTCCCAGATCGGTTCGCCCTGCACGCCTTGCGCAACCGGCGCCCAGCCCGCGACGCGGTAGGTCTTGGCAGCATCGATCAGCTGCCCACCCAGACGCATGTCGGTGATTCGCGACCCCGCACGCGCCCCGGGCTCGCATGCATAAGTGAGACCACCCACCCGCACCATGTCGCCGCCCTGCTGGTAGTAGGGATCGGGATTGAAAAGGTTGTCGGCCACATCTTCCAGAACGGTCTTGATGAACTCGCCCGTCATGTCGGTGACGGTGACCTGCGGATAGGTGATCGCCGTCTGATCCATGAGATGTTCGCGAGTGATGGTCTGCCCGGACAGTACAGACGTGCCCCAGCGAAAGCCAGGCGAAAACGCGATCTGGGCATTTTTTTCCTCGATCAGCGCATCGAGAATCAGCTGATCGAATGAGCCGTTGAAATTGCCGCGGCGATAAAGAAGTGCCTCGGTGGTGGCAAGCGGCTCTTCGAGCCGCGCCCGGTAGGGTGCGCGCACCCGCTCGATCAGGGCGCTCATCTCGGGATCAGGTGGCAGCAGCCTGGAAAACACCGGCAGAAGCCGATAACGAAAATCAGCGAGCTTGCCGCCTTTCACATCGAGGTCGAGCACGGCCAGGAACTTGCCGTTGGAGCCGGCGTTGGTCACCAGCGTACGCCCGCGCGAATTGGCGACAGCGATGGGGTGCGGCACGCCATCATGCGTATGCCCACCCAGAATCACATCGATACCGCCCACACGCGACGCCATCTTGAGATCGACGTCCATGCCGTTGTGGGACAGCACCACCACCACCTGCGCCCCCTTGCCGCGTACCTCGTCGACCATCTCCTGCATGCGGTCGTCCTGAATGCCGAAGCTCCACTCGGGCACGAAATAGCGGGGGTTGGCGATCGGGGTGTAGGGAAAGGCCTGACCGATCACCGCCACCGCCACGCCATTGATGGTGCGGATCGACCAGGGCTGGAACACCGGATCTTCGAAGTCGGTGGTTTTGACGTTCTGCGCGAGAAATTCGATATGACCTTTCAGGTGCATGTCGATGATTTCCCTTACACGGTCCGCGCCGTAGGTGAACTCCCAGTGCGGCGCCATCATGTTGACGCCCAGAAGCTTGGTGGCGTCGACCATGTCCTGCGCGCGCGTCCAGAGCGAGGTGGCCGACCCTTGCCAGGTATCGCCGCCGTCAAGCAGCAACGCGCCCGGACGCGAGGCCCGCAAACGCTTGACCAGCGTGGCGAGGTGCGCAAAGCCACCTACCTTGCCGAAGCTCTGCGCCGCCGCTTCGAAATCAAGATAGGTGAAGGCATGGGCCTCGGCCGAGCCCGGCCGCACGCCAAAGGACTTGAGCAGGTTCTCACCCACCAGGTGCGGCGCCTTGCCTGCCATGCTGCCCACGCCAAGATTGACACTCGGTTCGCGAAAATAAATGGGCAGGAGCTGCGCGTGGCAATCGGTGAAGTGCAGCAGACTGACGTTGCCAAAGCGGGGAAGCTCGTAGAGTGCATCGCCCGCGGCAGCAGGCCCGGCCGATGCGGCGGTCTGCGCGGCCGCCTGCAGATTGAGGCCCGCTGCCGCGCCCGCGGCCAGCACCTGGAGAAACTCGCGGCGGTCCATGGTGCTCAGCGATTGACAGGCGAGGTGGGGTCTAGCAGCAACGCCATGACATGACGAATCTGCTCCTCGGTCAGAATGCCAGCGGCACCGAAGCGCGGCATGATGTTGCAGGCGTTGAACGCATGCGCGTTCCAGATCCGTGCCCAGGTGTAGCGCTGAATCTCCACCGTATTGCCGCGTAGCTTGCCGTACTGATAAAGCGTGGGGCCGATATTGCCGTAGGAGATTTCTTCCTTCGAAATCTGGTGACAGGCATAGCAGTTGCCGCCGTTGACGGTTTTGTCGTTGTCGGAAAACTGCAACCCCACGCCGCTTTGCGCAATGCTCTCGCCCTGCTTCCAGTCGCCCAGAAAATTGCCGTCCGCAGGATACTTCACCGCATCGAGCGCCGCCTTTTCAAGCGCGGCCTTCATCGGTGCCGGCATGGGTCTGGTGGAATATTCTGAACACTGCTTCTGAAGATCGTTCTGGTCGAGCCGGTCGAGCTTGGCAATGCCACGCTCCTTGAACGATGACTTCATGATGCCCAGCACATCGGCATTCGACGACTGGGCCTGGACGGCCGGCATCAGCGCAACAACCAGCGCCGACCCTGCAAGAAGGTTCCTGAGTGTCATGACTGCGGCTCCTTAGCGCTTGATGGCCGGTGAATCCATCTTGCCTCCCTGGGCGCGCACGCCCAGGAAAGTGATCAGGTCGATCGATGCGGGCGAGATGTAGTCGATTTCGGGGAACCGCTGCTGGCGGAAGCAGTCGTAGATGCGCCACTGCATGGTTCGCATCGCCCCTTGCGACACGCGGTAGGCGGGCCAGGTCGCGAACGCGCGGCGTGCCGGCTCGTCCTTGGTGAGATTGGGGAGATCCTGCAGACGGATGCGTTTTTCATCCTCCCCATGACACGAGGCGCAGGAAAAATCATACGGACCGCCGCGGAAATAGAAGATCTTTTCGCCGCGCTGAAAAGCGGCAATTTCCTTGGGATGTTTTTGCGGCACGTTGATGGTGACGCCGCGCGACTCCTCCACAACAAAGGCCACCAGCGCCTCGAGATCGGTCTGGCGTTGCCCCGCACCCGAGTAAGGATTGCGCACTGCATCGGCACGTGCCATCCCCTGCAAGGTGACCATGCAGTGAACGATCCGGGCTTCGGCATCCATCACGCTGTCGGTATCAGCGAAGTAGCGCGGCAACTCCGCATAGGCGCCCGGCACCACACCAGGCCCCTTGCCCAGATCGCAGCCCTCCAGGCTCACCTGTTTCGGGCCCCGCTTGGTTTTCCAGAGGCCCTCTCCGCGCATCACCAATAGTTCGGCGGGGTTGCCGTCGCCCAGCATCTGACGATACTTCTCAAGCTCGGCCTGGGTATTGCTCTGCGCATGCACGGCGACGGGTGCGATGCTGCCCCCGATCGCCAACGCCGCGAAGAGCGCAACCGAAAGTCGTCGAATCATCGACATGATGGTCTCCTCCCTGTTTTTTCAGCGCCCCCGGTGCAAGCCCGCGCCGGGGCGCCATGATCAGCTTGCGGTGGCCTCGTCGGTGCGTTTTTCGCCCTTGTTGTCGACCCAGCTCACAGTGATCTTGTCGCCGGCCTTGGCGCCCTTCACCTTGAACTGCAGATAGGGGTTCTTGGAAATGGCTGGCCCCCAGTGCGCTTTGAGTACCTCTTTTCCGTTCAGCGCCGCGCTCACTTCCGAGATGTACCAGGCGGGCACCAGCTTGCCAGACGAGTCTTTGCGCTGCCCGGTTTCCATCTCGTGGGCCATCAGCACGCGAACGTCGGCCACGCCATTGCGCACGACGGCGCGAATTTTCATCGGATCTGCCATGTCTTTCTCCTTGGCTGTGTGTGGGACCGGGCGATCAGCCGCCGCAGCCGCCTAGCGTGACCTTGATTTCCTTCTTCGCGACGTAGAACTTGCCGTCGGCCTTGACCACCGCAAACACGTCCGATGTCTGACCCATCTTGATGCGCATGTTCACATCGGCTTCGGCGCCTTCGAGGATGTCGTAGGCCCCGGCCAGTGCACTGGGATTTTTTTCAACCAGCAGCGCCATCATCTGGGTGTTGGCGAGTGCACTTCTGATGCCCACCGGAACCACGGCGCCGTTCTCGGCGATATCCGGTGCATTGATGACGATGTCCTTTGACTCGGGCGCGCCGCTGGCGCCAAGCGCCTTCAGGGTCTCGGCGATGCCGGTGGTTTTGAAAGCCTGTTCAAGCGACTGCGCGTTGGCCTGGCCAGGCCGCAGCAGCCCGATCGCGAGCAGCGCGCCATACAGGCCGGCTGAACCCGCGACCTGCAGCGAAGTGCGACGGTTGCGATTCATCGAGATTCTCCTGGTGAAAAGGAAACGGTAATGACATGAGGAAACCGGGGATTATGACGCGCCCGAGAGAATCCAGCGGACCAGCGACCGCGCATCCTCATCGGAAAGATTCGGATGGGGCGGCATGGGGATGGCGCCCCAGTTGCCCTGGACGCCGACGCGCACCCGACCACTCAGGGTAGCCTCGGCCTTTGCATCGCCACGATAGCGGTCCGCCACCTCGCGAAACGAGGGCCCCACCATGCGGCTGGCCGTTGCATGGCACGCCAGGCAGTTGCTCTCGCGGGCAAGCGCCGCCGGACCGCGGCTCGCGTCGGCCCCTTTCGGCGCATCGCTCACCGCGCGGGCCGCATTCGCCGCAGCCAGCGGCTCGCGCATCGCGGGCTGGGTGGTGTCGGCACCCCGGGTGGGGCCCACCGGACGGTTCTGCTCGGCGAGGTTGCCGTGAGCATTGCGAGCAAAGTCGGGCAGCATCGACCGGACATCAAGCACCACCGGGCAATTCGAGACGCAGGCATCGCCCTGCACATCAGGCTTGCCCGCGACCGACCACATCCCTGAATAGACAACCTTGCCGTTCCGGTTGGGCAGGCGCTCCTGCACCTGCGCAATGTTCTTGTCACTCAGCACAAAGTCGTTCGGCACCACTTCGGCCAGATTCAGGATGTAGGCAACCACCGCATACACCTCGTCAGGCTTGAGCGTCTTGGGAGCATTCCAGGGCATGGCGCGATTGATGTAGTCCCACAGGGTGGACACCTGCGAGAGCTTCATCATGGTGGTGCGTTGCGGGAAGTCCTGCCGCTTGAGGTTGGCCACGCGTCCGGACTGCATATCCGCTCGCGTGGTGCCGCCCACAATCGGCGTGAACACCTCGTTTGATTCGCCGAAGGTTCCGTGACAGGACTCGCACTTTGCTTCCCAGACCTGAAGCCCCTCGTCGACCGACCCCTTGCCTGCAGGAAGACCTTTGAAGTCGGGACGGACATCGATGTCCCAGGCCTGGATTTCGGTGCGCGTGGCGGGTCGGCCGATGCCGGACCAGGGCCGCGCCGCGCCCTCGGCACTAGCCACGCGGGGGGCGGCCGCCTCCCCGGACCGCGCAGGCTGCGGCGCCTGTGCATGGGCGACAGCCAGCGTGAACAGCAAGGCAGCGCCCAGGCCTGCAGCGTGCCCGATCGTGGACCGGATCGATTGCATCGTCGATCTCCTCAGTAGACCTGAACGTTGAACACTTCGCCGCTGTCGGCCAGGCGCCACGACTGGATCGCGTTGTTGTGATAGATGGACCGGGTGCCCCGCACCTCGCGCAGCTGGTTGATGCGCGGCTGCACATGACCGGTTTCATCGATCGCTCGGCTTTGCAGGATGGCGGGGGAGCCGTCCCAGACCCAGTCGAAATTGAAGCGGGTGAGCGCCTTGGGCAGCACCGGGCTTTCGAGCCGCGCTTCGCGCCAGTTGCGGCCACCGTCCACCGATACATCGACCCGCCGGATGCGACCACGACCGGACCAGGCAAGCCCGGTCACGTTGTAATAGCCCTTGTCGAGCAGCACCTGCCCCCCCGAGGGCGTGGTGATCACCGACTTCACTTCCTGGATGGACGTGAACTGGCGATGCGTGCCGTCGGGCATGAGGTCGACGTAATGCAGGACCTCGTCCTTGGTGTGCCAGGGTTGGTCGCCCACTTCAATGCGACGCAGATACTTCACCCAGGACACACCCTGTACGCCCGGCACCACCAGGCGCAGCGGATAGCCATTTTCGGGCCGCAGCATTTCGCCATTCATGGCCCAGGCCACCATCACATCATCGAGCGCGCGCTCCATCGGGATGGTGCGGGTCATTGACGAGCCATCGGCCCCTTCGGCGAGCACGTACTTGCCGTGCTTCAGATCGGCGCCGCACATCTCGAGGAGCGTGGACAGCAGCACGCCGGTGTATTCACTGCAGGACAACATGCCGTGCGAATACTGCACGGTGGGCACCGCCACATTGGCCCATTCCATGCCGGTGTTGGCACCGCACTCGATGAAGTGGATGCGCGAGACGGCGGGCAGCCGCATCAGATCATCCATGGTGAAGACCTTCGCTTCGCGCACCAGGCCATTCACCATCAGCCGATGCTGGCTGGGGTCGATGTCCCACCACCCCTGGTGGTGGCGCTCAAAGTGCAGGCCGTTGGGGGTGATGATGCCGAACAGGCCCTGAAGCGGCGTGAAGCTCACGGACGCAGCCGACACCCGGGTGAGGCCCGGGCTTTCGCGGCGCTGCAAACCCTTTTCCCATTTGGATGGCAGGCCATAGCCGCGCGCGGCAACCGGCTGGCCCAGGCCACGGGTGTGCTCGGGCAGGTTCAGGATGGCCGACTCGCCCGGGCCGTCAACGCCCGGGGCTTCTGCCGGGCCGCGTTGCTGGGCGGCTGCACGCCCCGCGGCCACGCCTCCTGCGCCTGCGACGAGGGCGCTGGCAAGGAATCGCCGACGCGACGGGGGTTTCGGTGCTTCCGGGGCCGGCGTGATTCGACCGGCAATCCTGAGACTGGAATTCATCGTGGGGTCCTTCCTGATGAGCGAGTACCCGCTGCGGCAACCGTGCCGGCAGCCTCCGGGGCCTCAGCGGGCGACACAAACAGTTCGCGCGCAGCAACATGAACGCAGACCGTCCGGCACAGCTCGGTGAGTGTGGCGTCGGCCACGCCGTACCAGGTGAAGTTGCCATCTCGGCGGCGACTGAGGGCGCCTGCCCGATGCATCGCACCGAGATGGCGCGAGACCGCGGTCTGGGTGGCCCCGGTGGCGGTCACGATATCGCCCACTGTGCGCTCACGATCGCAGATCGCATGGAGGATCTTCAGGCGCATGGGTTCGGCCAACAGCGCGAAATAGCCCGACGCCGACTCGAACACGCTGTCGAGGTCGGCTGAGGCAGAAGCCGCCGAAGTCTCCATTGATTTCTTTGAGTTATGAGTTGATTTCTACGGAGAATATGCCTCGAAACGAATATTGTCAAACAGATCTCGCGCTATGCTTTGATGGCAATCGAACCCAGCCGGGGGCGATGTCAACCGCTCTTCATCTCCACACCCCCGATGCCGGTCACCCCACTTCCCCCTGCTGCGACGCCGCCTGGCGGGGCTGCCGCTCTGGCCATCGCCCTGCTTTGCCTGGCGGCAGTGACGGCTTCGGCAACACTGGCAGCCGCCCCGATCGACGCCCCAACACCCTCACCATCGGGGGCGTCCGTGCAGACCTCACGGGAGTCGGATCGCTTGAATCCTGCGTCCACGCCCCCGAACCGGGGTGCGACGCGCCTGCGCGAACCTGCGGGCCCGGGTGGCCCCGATGCCGGGCACAGCCCGCAGCCTGCATCTCCCGAGCGTGACGCCCTGCCTGCGCGCGCGCAGGCCTCGTTCGCCGCCGGTCGACCGCTGGTGGTGATGTTCTCGCTGCGGGGGTGTCCCTGGTGCGATGCGCTGCGGCGCGAACACTTCGCCGCGCTCATGGCCGCTCAGGAACGTCTGGGCGTGTTCGCCATTGAAATCGATCTGACCGACCCGCGCCCGTTCAATCCTGCACCCGATTCCGGGCGAACCCGATCTCTTGAAGCCGACACCCCGCGTGAACTCGGCCGGCTTCATCGGGTACGCCTGGCACCGACTGTGCTGTTTCTGGGTCCTGACGGAGAAGTGGCCGAGCGTCTGGTCGGCTATGGCTCACCCGATTTTTTTGGCGCTTACCTCGAGCAGCGCATTACGCAGGCACGGGCCGCGCTCAAGTCGGCCACGCGCTAGCGGCAGAGAACCCCGACCCGTCAGTGAAACTGGCTGGCTTCCGGTTCGATATCGGCCGGCATTTCAGCATGAACCGCCTCACCCTTGCAGTTGGGGTAAAGCGGAACACCACAGTCTTCGCAGAAGTCGGGCTCCTGCAGCTCTGGCCAGTGTCGGATGTCACCCACCCCGAGGCTTCGCAGCAGCTCGCGAATGTGTTCAAGCGGCGAAGGCTCGTCGGTTTCCGCCTCCGGACCCAGCAGCGGCCACACGATGCCGTAGGCAACTTCGTCATCGCTGCCCGTGGATAGACCGATCCGGTACTCGTCGACCCGGTCTTTTCCGTATGCAGCAATGGAAGCCTTCAGCGCCGCGGGCTCCAGATCAAGTGCATGGGTGAGGTAATGCACCGCCGCCTGGATGGAATACGGCCGAACCCGGCGATCGGATTCGCGCATGTTGAGATGATAGGCATCGGGCAACAGGCATTCGAACCCGCAGCCGGGAAGCATGGGTTCGAGATTGGGGCGGGCCTGCGCCACCCATTGCTCAAGACACTGAACCCGGCTCGCGTGATCGCCCGCATCGATTTCCTGCCAACGAAACAGCGGCTGACCCGCGGGCGCGGCGACCACCCCCAAAACAAACCGCGTGTCGGCAAGCATTTCAGCGGTTTCGGGTAAGGACTTGAGATCAAGGCGGGGCGTAGCGCCATTGACCAACGAAGCCGCCAGCCGGCGCGTCAGTCGGCGCAGCTCGACATGCTCACGCGGCAGCTGATCGACGCTGTAGAGCATGGGCACCAGCCGCAACCTCGCCTCGCGCGCAAGGGTGTGGGCCTGCCAGTGCGAGGAAAGCGTCTGCACCAGCTCGGTGGAGATGGGCCCAGAGGGAATGCGGAAACGCGTCCAGGCGATAAGGGGCGCGGCAACCAGCAGCGCCTCCCAGCGCTGTCCCTGATGCTCGAACGACACCGACTCGGCGCATTCCTCGATTGTTTCGATCAGGGCGCCGTAGGCCTCGCTGTCGGCCTGATGCAGACGATCAAGCGCTTCATGGAGCGGCTGGGAATGCCCGCCATCGAGCAGACGCTCTATCCTGACGGTCAGCTGCGCTTCCCAGAAACGGTCTTCGATCCGGCTGCCCGCGTTGGCAAGCCCCAGCGAGGCGGCGACCAAACGTTCGGCGTCCGGCGACAGATGCGCCTTGCGGTCGCGCCCACGCGCACTTCGGTGTTCTTTCATCCGACGGATTCTAGTCGAATCAGGCTACCTGCGTGGTCGCATCACCTTGCGCCAACCCGGCCCATAGCGCAGGTTTTTTTGACTCCCGAGCAATGGCGGCCAGGATTTCGTCGTGCTGGGCGAGCTCCTCGTCGGTAGCGAGGAGCACCCGAAGCGCGCCAGGAGGCCAATCGTGAGCAGCCGACTCCTGAACCCCACCCTCTCCCGATGGCGACACCGGCGCAATTTCCAGGCTGTCCTGCCCGCGCGTCATGGCGAGATACACATCGGCCAGCAACTGGGCATCGAGCAGCGCACCGTGCAGTGTCCGGTGCGAATTCGCAATGCCATAGCGCTCGCACAGGGCGTCAAGCGAATTGCGCCGCCCCGGATGCATCTGCCGTGCGAGCGCGAGCGTATCAACCACCGAGGCGGCCCACTCCCTGAACGCACGCATGCCCAGACGGCTCAGTTCAGCGTCCAGAAAACCGATATCGAAGGGCGCGTTGTGGATCAGCACTTCAGCGCCCGCCACAAAGTCGACCAGGCGTTCCGCGATCTGCGCGAACACCGGCTCGTCGCGCAACCGCTCCCGGCTCAGGCCGTGGACCGCCAGCGCACCCGCATCGATATCGCGTTCGGGGTTGAGGTAGAGGTGCAGCGTGCGCCCGCTCGGGCGACGATCGATGAGTTCGACACAACCGATTTCGATGACGCGATGGCCATCTTCGGCGCTGAGGCCAGTGGTCTCGGTGTCGAGGATGACCTGGCGGACAGTCATGATTCGCGCCTCCCGTGCACTCAGTGGGCTGAGGCAGGCCCGCGACTGGATGCGGCTACCGTGGCGGCCACAGCAGGTGCACCGCCGACCGGCGCCGCATTGTCGCGTTCGACCGGATGCGGCTCGGCCATCACGGTGCGGCGACGCGCGAGAAGCGAATACACCACCGGCACCACAAAGAGCGTCAGGAGCGTTCCGAATGTCATCCCGCCCACAATCACCAGGCCGATCTGCATTCGGCTCTCGGAACCTGCGCCTGAGGCATAGGCGAGTGGCACTGCGCCCAGCACCATGGCGCCGGTGGTCATGAGGATGGGGCGCAGCCGGCGCGCGGCGGCCTCGATGGTGGACTCGATCAGTTCGCCCCCCGCATCGCGCAACTGGTTGGCAAACTCGACGATCAGAATGCCGTGCTTGGTGATCAGCCCCACCAGCGTGATGAGGCCAATCTGGCTGTACACATTGATGGTGCCACCGCCCTCCTTCAGCAGCCACAGCGCACCCGCCATGGAAAGCGGGACCGTAAGAATGATGATGAGCGGATCGACGAAGCTTTCGAACTGCGCGGCCAGCACCAGAAAGATGAAGGCAAGCGCCAGCAGGAAGGTGACGAACAGGGTGGACGACGATTGCTTGAATTCCCGTGTCTGCCCGTTGTAGTCAACCGCATAGCCAGGCTTCAGGTGCCGGCGCGCTGCCTGCTCGAAGACATCGAGCGCTTCGCCCAGCGACGTGCCGGGCGACAGGCTTGCCGTGATGGTGACCGCGCGCCGCTGCCCGAAATGGTTGAGCTCGCGCGCCGTCACGGTTTCGGTAATGGTGACGAGGCTGGAGAGCGGCACCATGGCATCGTTGCGACCGCGCATGAACATATTCGAAATATCCTGGGGATTGTTTCGATTGCCTGCCTCGAGTTGCACGATGACATCGTACTGATCGCCGCCGCGCTTGAAACGCGTGACCTGGCGTCCGCCCAGGAAGGTTTCAAGGGTGCGACCGATGGCCTCGACCTGAACGCCAACATCGGCCGCCCGGTCACGGTCGATCGTGACCTTGATCTCCGGCTTGTTCAGCCGCAGGTCGGAATCAACGCCGGTGACGCCCGGGTAGCGCTGCAGCTCGGCCATGAGCGGCTGGAGCGTCGCCTGGATGTTCTCGTAGGTATCAGAGCTGAGAATGACGAAATTGATCGGACGCTCGCGCGGGCTCTGACCGAGCGACGCTGGCGCCACCGCAAACGCCTGCACGCCCGGAATGGACTGCAGCCGCGGTTGCAGGACGCGGATCATGTCCTGCACCTTGCGATCGCGCTCTGCCCAGTCAACCATCCGGAACACCACCGAGCCCTGGGTGGACGTGGGATTTCCGGCCACGACAAATATTCGATCCGCCTCGGGCAGAAGCGGACGGCCCAGCGCTTCAATCGCCTGGCCGTAGCGCTGCGTGTAGGGAATCGACGCGCCTTCCGGGCCGGTGTAGATGGTGAAGATCATGCCGCGGTCTTCGATCGGCGAGAGTTCCTTCTTGCCGGTCCGCCACAGTTCCTCGACAGCCACGCCCACTGCCGCAAAAAGCGCAATGGCAAGCACCCAGCGCCAGAGCGCACCCAGCGCGAGCAGGCGGGTGAGCATCCAGCGATAGCCGGCGGTGAGCGCATCCAGCCCGCGCTCGATGGTGCGGCTGAACCATCCAGGATTCGGTTCGTGGCGAAGCAGCTTCGCGCACATCATGGGCGACAGCGTGAGCGCGACGAACCCCGACACCAGCACCGTACCCGCCAGCGTGAGGGCGAACTCGATGAACAGACGCCCAGTGCGACCGGTAACAAATGCCATCGGCGCATAGACCGCGGCAAGCGTCAGCGTCATGGCGACCACTGCAAAGCCCACCTCACGGATGCCCTGGAACGCAGCCGCAAGCGGCGCCATGCCTTCCTCGATATGGCGATAGATATTTTCCAGCACCACGATCGCGTCATCGACCACCAGACCGATGGCCAGCACCAGCGACAGAAGCGTGAGCGTGTTGATCGAAAAACCGGCTGCATACATCACCGCAAACGCGCCGAGCAGACAGACCGGGATGGTGACCAGCGGAATGATGGAGGCGCGCAGCGTTCGCAGGAAAAAGAAAATGACGAGCGCCACCAGCGCGGCTGCCTCGGCGATGGTCTTGTAGACCGCTTCGATCGAGCGATCGATGAACAGCGTGGAGTCGTAGCCGATGTTGAGCTGAAAGCCGGGTGGCAGTTCTTCCTGCAACCGCGGCAACTCGGCGCGGAGCGCCTTGGCGAGCACCAGCGGATTGGCGGTGGCCTGCTTGATCAGCCCGACCGATACCGCCGGATTGCCGTTGAAGCGGACGTTGATCCGCTCGTCGAGCGGCGCGATCTCAGAACGCCCAATATCGCTAAACCGAACGGGGTAGCCATTGACTGTCCGGATCACGATGTCATCGAACTCGTCGACCCGCCTCAAGTCGGTCTGCGACATGACGGTAAATTCGCGCTCGCGGCTTTCGATACGCCCGGACGGCACATCCACGTTCTGCCGGCGCAGCGCCTCTTCGACATCCTGCACGGTCAGGCGATAGCCGGCCAGCCGCTCGCGATCAAGCCAGATGCGCATCGAGAACTGGCGCTCCCCCCAGATGCGCACGTCGGCCGCGCCGGGCAACGTCTGAAGCCTGGGCTTGAGGATTCGGTTTGCAACGTCAGACACTTCCATCTGCGAGCGCCCCGGGCTCGACAGCACCACCTGGATGATGGGGTTGGCGTCAGCCTCGACCTTGGCGATCACCGGCTCATCAACGCCCTGCGGCAGCTTCTGGCGAACCCGCGAGGTGCGGTCGCGAACGTCGGCCGCCGCACCATCGGGTTCGCGGTCCAGCCGGAAACGCACCGTGATCTGACTGCGCTCGGCGCGCGAGATCGAGGTGATGACTTCGATACCGTCGATGCCGGCAATCGAGTCTTCAAGCGGTTTGGTGACGGCGGATTCGACGATTTCGCTGGAGGCACCACGGTACACGGTGGTGACGGTCACCACCGGTTCATCGATTCTCGGGTACTCGCGCACCGACAGGCGGTCAAAGCTCACCAGACCCAGCAGCATCAGGATGAGTGACAGCACCGTGGCAAAAACGGGCCGGCGAATGCAGATCTCGGAAATTTTCATGGGTTCCTCGAATCAGCCGGCCGGGCGAGCCGCCGGGCCTTTGGGGGCGCCGCCTTGTCCGCCGCCTTGTCCGCCGCTGTCTGAGGCAGCACCGCCGCCTCCCGCACCACCACCGCGCGGACCACCCCCTGCGTTCTGTACCCGCACCTCAGTGC
>RFXC01000561.1 GCA_009921765.1 Betaproteobacteria bacterium
CGCGGCGCCGCAACCTGGCCTACCTGCGTCTCTGGTTCGGGCGGCTCACGTTCTGGCTGGGTGCGGTGGGGGTGGGCCTCCTTGCGGTGGCGTTTGCAAAACTTGCCGACTGGTTCGGCGACCAGTTCCAGCTGCTCTACTCCGAATTTCCCTGGATCCCCTGGGTGCTCACGCCGGCGGGTGGCGTTCTGCTCCTCTGGATCACCCGCCGCTATTTTCCTGGCGCCGAGGGCAGCGGCATCCCGCAGACCCTGGCCCATATGTCGGCGCCCCATGCCGAACGGCCTCACCCGCTGCTGTCGCTGCGCATCATCGTCGGCAAGATCCTGGTGGGCGCGGGCGCAGTCGGCGCAGGGTTCTCGCTGGGGCGCGAGGGTCCCACGGTGCAGGTGGGCGCATCGCTCATGCATGAGCTCCACAAATATCTGCCCCGTTCACTGCATGTCAGTCGCGAACACCTCATTGTCGCGGGCGGAGCGGCGGGCATCGCTGCCGCGTTCAACACCCCCCTCGCGGGCATCATGTTCGCGATCGAGGAGATGACCCGCAGCGTCGGCACCCGGGTGAGCGGGCTCATCATCATCGCGATCGTTCTGGCCGGTGTGGTGTCGCAGGCCCTGATAGGCGGCGGTCACTATTTTGGCCATATCCTGATTGCAGCGGAAACGGGCGATCTGCTGATCTGGGTGATCGTTGCCTCGCTGGCAAGCGGCGTCGCGGGCGGCCTCTTCGCCAGAATGCTGATCAAGGCGGCGCTCGGCTGGACCGGACCGATCGCCGATTTTCGCCGGCGCCGGCCGCTGGTGTTCGCAGCGTTCTGTGGCCTGCTGATTGCAGCGATGGGCTCGCTCACCGCTGGCGCCATTTTCGGTACCGGCTATGAGCCCACGCGCGCGCTTCTCGAGGGCGATGCCGACAACCTGCCGTGGTACTTCTTTTTCCTCAAGCTCGCCGCCACCTTTGTCTCCTATCTGAGCGGACTCCCGGGCGGCATCTTTGCGCCCTCGCTCAGCATCGGCGCCGGGCTGGGGCACGCGCTCACTTACCTGCTGGGCAATCCCGAGCACGCAGGCATGCTGCTGGTCCTTGCCATGGCGGGCTTCCTTGCGGCCGCCACGCAGGCACCGATCACGTCGTTCATCATTGTGATGGAGATGGTTGACGGCTATTCCAAGGTGATTGCGCTGATGGCGGTGGCGCTGTTTGCGAGCTGGATCTCGCGGCTCTTCTGCCCGCCGCTCTACATGACACTCGCCCGGC
>RFXC01000562.1 GCA_009921765.1 Betaproteobacteria bacterium
AAGCCCAAGAGACCCTGTTGAAATGGCTTCCATGTGTTCAATTTGGCTGTCACCAAGTTTCATAATGGTGCCCTTGCCATAGGTTTTTTCAAGCTTATCAAGCGTAAGCTGCAGTGCTTTTAATTTCTCACTCGAAATATTTTTTTTATTGGAATTGCTTACAGAACCCTCAAGCGCATCAAGGATTTCATCGTTGTTTTTTTTATTTGCCATAGTTTATTTTTTTATGTTTCAATGTTAATTTCAAAACAAAAGTAATAGGTTTTGTAGCAATGCAATGCTATAAAATGTAGTAAATTAAATTTTTTATTAGTTGCAAAAAATGCAAGTTTACGTAATACTTAAAGCCATAACTATTTTGTAGATTTAATTATTATAATGCAAAACATTATACAGATTTAATAATTAAGAAATTAAATTGCCTATGAACACATTAAAATGGTATTTAGGAATAAGCCTACTGTTTTTAATTTCAGCATGTACAAGCTATAATATACAAAAGCGTCATTATACAAAAGGCCTGTACTGGAATGTTAGCCATGGTAAAAAATTAAAAAACAATGCAATTGTTAAATTACAAATACAGGATGTTGAAACGGCCCAACCTATTACTGTTCAGGCATCTCGTCAAAAGTTGCCATCGCTTATTCAACCAGCCGAAAAGCAATTTAACACAAACATCCAAACGCAAGCAGTTTTAAATTTTAAACAGCGTTTATTACGGCAATGGCCCGCAGATGTTAAAATAAATAAACATATTACAACCCATAAAAAACCAACATCCCATAGTAAATTAAAACCTGTTATAAGCGATGGTAAAGGGCTACAAATTTTTAAAATTGTAATGTTATGTATTTTAAATTTTTGGATTGGCATACTTGGAATTGGAATCTTTGGATTAGCATTCAATTCGTTCTTTGGTCGCTCAAGATTTATTCCAGGATTTATTGTGGCATCACTACCATTTTTGGGTTTATTTGCTTATTTATGTTATAACATTATCAAACGCATTAAAAATTTAAAAACAACCACTCCACCTGAAAAACAAGCAAAAAATAAAGATTTTATTTCGGGCTATCGTGTCATGGAATTTTTTTCTTTAATAAGTGCTTTTAGTTTTTTAATGCCCATAATTATAAATTATATCAATTATTTAAATTTATATAAAACATTACCAGCGTATTTAATTTTTAAGCCATTAATAACACCCTCAAAAGGCATTGAGCCATTTTTAATTGTGTTTTTAGGCCTGGCATTGCT
>RFXC01000563.1 GCA_009921765.1 Betaproteobacteria bacterium
CCCCTCCATCCGCCCCTCCATCCGCCCCTCCACCCGCCCGATTACCCGACACCCGCCGCCACAGCACGCAGACCGCCTTGTACGATGACCCCGAGGTCGCCGCACGCTTTGTACGAACCGAGTCCGGCATGTCCGAAGCCACGCTCCTTGTCGACGGACTGCGCTGCGGGGCCTGCAGCTGGCTGCTCGAGCAGGCGCTCGGCCAGGCCCCTGGCATCGTCGACTGCTCGGTCAACCTCGCCGCCGAGCGGGCCAGCCTGAGGTGGGACCCTTCGCAAACCCGTCTGTCCGAGCTGATCGATACGGCTGAGCGCTTTGGCTTTGCGCTCCAGCCCTTTGACGCATCGCAGCGCGAGAAACAGTTGCGTGACGCAGCGCGTACACGCCTGCGGCGGCTCTTCGTCGCCGGCATCGGCATGATGCAGGTGATGATGTATGCCTTTCCCGCGTACATCGCAGCCGAGGGCGACATCGAACCCGCCTACGCCGCGCTCATGCGCTGGGCGAGTCTGCTGCTCACGCTACCGGTGGTGCTCTATTCGGCCGCCCCGATTTTTCGGGGCGCATGGACCGAGTGGCAGCGTCGCTCGCCGGGCATGGATACGCCGGTTGCCATCGGGATCGGCGCCGCGTTCGCCGCAAGCGTCTGGGCCACAGTCACCGCCCAGGGCGAGGTCTGGTTCGACACGGTCACCATGTTCGTATTTCTGCTGCTCGGCGCGCGTCATCTTGAGTGGCTCGCGCGACTGCGCGCAAACCGCGCCATCGACACACTGGCTGCAGCCGCACCGCAGTCGGTGCTGAAGCTTGTCGAGGGGGCGCCCCCGCAGACGATTGCGGCTGCGCGGCTCCGGCCCGGTGAGCGCTTTCTGGTCGGGACCGGTGAGCCGGTGGCGGTAGATGCCGCGCTCGTATGCCCGAGGGGCTCGTTTGACCTGTCGCTCCTCACCGGCGAGTCCCGCCCGGTGAACTATGCGGTCGGCGACCGGGTTCCGGGCGGCGCCATCAATCTCGGGGCGCCGGCGGAACTCGCCGCGCTCGCCGGCCAAGCCGACAGCACACTCTCGACCATCGCCCGGCTTGCCTCACGCGCGGCTGCCGCCCGGCCCGCGCTCATCACGTTCACCGAGACCGTGGCGCGGGGTTTCACCACCGGGCTTCTCGCCCTCGCCGCGGTGGTCTGGCTGGTCTGGCATCAGATCGCCCCGGATGCGGCATGGTCGATCGCGATCGCAGTGCTGGTCGTGTCCTGCCCCTGT
>RFXC01000564.1 GCA_009921765.1 Betaproteobacteria bacterium
CGCTGAGCCCAAGTCTCAAGTTGATCACCAGCGGCGGCTCGAAATGTATCGCCAGCCGCCTGGGTGAAGGCGCCGCCGCGCGCCGCCAAGCTGATCGCGCCGCTTCCGGTTCGCAGGCCACCCGATGTGCCGAGCGTGATTGCGCCTTCAGCATCGAGCAGCAGCGCGCCGTTTCCAGTGACCACAACCCCCGAAGCCGATACCGCGACCGAGCCGCCAGTGCGGACAAGCACCGAACCGCCGGCAGCCTGCGCATCCAGCGCAATCGGCGCCGAGGACGCGCTCGCGATCCGCAGAGGATCGACAGGCGCACTGCCGCTTGCGACCACGCCCGCGCTACCACCCTGTATTGACAACGATACGGTGCCTGCGATCAGGTCAGCGGCGCCCACGCCTGCCTGCCCGATGATCGAGCCCGAGGCGGTTTCAAGCCGCAGGGTGCGCGCAGCATCGGCGCTGCGCAGAATCAGTCCACCCAGTCGCAGATCGCCCGCAGTTTCGCGAAGGCTGGCCGCACCGTCCAGCAACCCGGCGAGTGACCCCGCGCTACCCTGCAGATCGGTGAAAAGCGGCGAGGCAGCGGTACCCAACTTCGCCCCGCTTCCAATTGCAGTGTCAAGCGTGATGCTCGCGCCGCTCAGAATCGCCGTATCGTTGCTTCGCGACACGCCAAGGCGTGACGACAGCGCGAGCCCTGCGTCCGCACTGATCGGGGCACCCAGCACGACCAGCCCCTGGGCGCCGCCCGCATCGAGTTCGGCGGTGGCGCCCGCGCCCTGAGCGCGGACCGGGCCACTGACTGTGATGGCTGCCACCTCAGCACTGGCTGCACCCGCCATGGATCGGAACACGATATCGCCGCGCTGAGTGAGCGAACCTGCCGACAGGCCTGTCACCGTCAGCGGAGCAGTCGAGGTGTTGTTGATGACCAGATCGCGCCCCGCTTGAGCATTCAGCGTGGTGGCCGATACGCTGAACGCCGGAACGGGTAGCGCGCTTGAGGCGACAGCCGAACGCGCCGCAATTTCACCGCCCGATACCAGCGTGAGGCTGCCGGCCTGGACCGAGGCCGCGCCTGTGATGGAGCCCGTCGATTCAAGACGGACTGCGCCGGTGCTCGTGATGCCAGCGCCTACCGAAAGCGCGCCTGCTGCGAGCGAGACCGACACGGGTTGCGCGCCGGCTGTGATGCCCGAGATCCGGAGGTCGCCGCCGGCGGCCTGCTCGCGAATCGCAACTGCACCGCCAGCCGCTTGCAC
>RFXC01000565.1 GCA_009921765.1 Betaproteobacteria bacterium
TCACGCCTGGCCATGGTTCCAATACACCGTGAAGGCTTGCCGCCTTCCACCGCGACTCTTCAGCAGTTGCAAACGCGCACCGGGCTGAGGTTCATCCGCCGGTAAAGACTCGCATGCAATGCGCAATTCAGCTGCGGACGAACGCGCAGCCTCGCTCAATGGACGGAACAAAAACGCCGGCGCCCCGCTCCGCTGAGTCGCCAACTGCAGGCGACGCAAGGCGCTGCCTGAGGGCACAGTACCCGGCCAGCCGAGCACGAGCGCACATCCACCTGAAACCAAGGTTTGCTCCAGTGCCCACAGTGCTTGGCTCGTACGGATGATGAGTTGCTGCGCGAGTGGCACACCGGCTGCCACGAGTGCGGGTGCATAGGGCTCAAAGGGCGGCGCAATCCAGGCAGTCCAACGGGGCGGCGCCATTTGCCCAACTCGTACGAGCAAAGGTACGAGTAGTTGCATCTCGCCGATACCGTTTTGAGCCGTGAGGATTTCGATGAGCCCGGCAGCGGGCCAACCGCCGCCGGGCAGCGCAGCGTCGAGCTCAGCGTAGCCCGTGCTGAGCGTAGCGACGCGTGCAGCGTTGCGACCGGACCAGATGGCCGGATGTTCGAGCAGCGACTCGAGCGCGAGACTCGGGATGCTGTCTGGAGTCGAGGGAGCCATGGAAACAACGCGCTCGCGGATGGAAACGAGAAGAATGACTCACGATGCAGAATCGGCTGCCGATGCCACAGCCGGTGCGCTGCGCAAGGACCGTGGCTGCGAAAACCAACTGCGCCTCTCACAGCCACAGGGACACTGAAAGCGCCGCAAACTCGTACGCGGCGTGGCAACGGCAGCCTTCACCGTCACCTTGTGGTGACGATTTGATTTCTTTGGCGCGAGCGCATCCGCTGCGCCCGGCGAAGGGAGCAGTTCGAAGACAGACATAGAAACCTCCGGGCGAACCGGTTGAGAGTGCGAGTTACATCAGACCGGCGGGCGTCGCTTTACCGGCGGTGGCACCGCGGCGCAGCACACCCACGACCACCCCTTCGATGATCAGCGGCTCTTCACGCAAGTTGACGCGGATGGGTTCGAAGTCGGCGTTCTCTGGCAGCAGCCACACCGTCGGACCTTCTTGTTTGTAGCGCTTGACCGTGACCTCGTTCTCGAGACGCGCGACGATGATCTGACGATTGCGCACCTCAGGGGTGCGATGCACCGCCACCAGGTCGCCATCGAGGATGCCGGCGTCTTTCATGGACATGCCGGT
>RFXC01000566.1 GCA_009921765.1 Betaproteobacteria bacterium
AAACTCGGCACGCCCCACAGCACCGTGGCGCGATGGCGTGTCACCAGCGCCACCGAGGCCTCCAGCGAGCGATGCACATCAAAGCTGCCATGCGCGGCACCCGGCAGACCGGCTGCAATCGCCGCACCGGCGGCATAGGCATTGGTGGCCGAGCGCACAAACGCGCCCATCGGGGCCGGCGTGAGCGGAAACAGATTGGCAATCAGGTCGGTGTCACGAATGCCGGAGATCTCGGCCACGCGTCGCGCCTGATGCAAATAACCGTGATAGTCATGCGTGGTGTTGTAGACCGGGGTCGGCTCGGAGGTGGTGCCGGTGGTGTAGATCACCTCCCACAGCACCCGCTCATGCAGGGGCAGCGAGGGAATGTTCAGACGGAACGACTCCGGCGCCTGCATCAAGGCCTGCTTCGGCGTCAGCGGCAGACGCTGCAGATCCTCCAGCGTGCGGACCGAAGCCACATCCACACCTTGTTCGGCCCACTGCTGCCGATAGTAGGGATGTCCCTGGGCGCATAACGCCAGCATGGCGCGCAGCCGCTCGGCCTGCATCGATTCGATCTCGGCCTGCGGCCGCTGCAGCCAGTCCACGGTCATGCTGGCCGCGTCACCCGCCATCACGCCGGCCGACGTTTGAGCATGGCGATCTTGTCGAGCTGGAACACCGTCTCATCGCGCTGGTTCAACACATGATCGCGAAACACCACGATGCCGCGATCAGACTTGGAGGTTTCCTTCTTCTCCACCACTTCCACCTCGGTGCGGATGGTGTCACCCGGTCGCACCGGACCGAGAAAGCGGCCGCGCTCCACCGCCAGCAGGGCTATCAACGCATGCTCGAACAGCGGACCGGTCTGCGCGGTGGAAAACGACATGGTGAGATGACTCGGGCAGATGATGCCGCCCCAGGGCGTGGTACGTGCGTACTCGGGATCGATGAACAGTGGCACCTCGTAACCGACCAGCTTGCAAAAGGCGTAGTGATCGGCCTCGGTGATGAGGCGGGCGCTGGTGGGAATACGCTCCCCCTGCACGAAATCGTCCCAGAAATAACGGGCGCTGATGGTCATGCGTGCGACGCCGCACTGCCCAGCACCGCCACCGCCGAGATCTCGATCAGCGCATCCTTGCGCAACAGCCCCACCACCTGCACCCCGGTCGAGGTCGGACGGGCGGTGCGAAAGAATTCGCGTCGTACCGCTGCGGTCTTGGTGTAATTCTCGGTGGTGGTGTAGTAGTCCACCGTCT
>RFXC01000567.1 GCA_009921765.1 Betaproteobacteria bacterium
GCGATAGCGCGCCTGCATGCGACGGGCCTGGAACGATTCGAAGTTGGAGCAGGAAGAAATCTCGCGATAGGCACTCTGCCCGGGCAGCCAGACCTCGATGTCATAGGTCTTGGCCGACGAGAAGCCCATATCACCGGTGCACAGCGTCACCACGCGGTACGGCAGTTCCAGACGCTTCAGGATGCTCTCGGCGTGGGCGGTGAGTTCTTCCAGCCGCTCGTAGGATTGCTCGGGGTGCACGATCTGCACCAGCTCGACCTTGTCGAACTGGTGCTGGCGGATCATGCCGCGCGTGTCACGGCCGTACGAGCCGGCCTCGCTGCGAAAACACGGTGTGTGGCAGACAAACTTCAGCGGCAGCTGTTCCAGCGGCACGATTTCATCGCGCACGATGTTGGTCACCGGCACTTCGGCGGTGGGAATGAGATAGAGCTTCTCTTGTTCGCCGCGCGGCACGGCAAACAGGTCTTCCTCGAACTTGGGCAACTGTCCGGTGCCGCGCATGCTGGCCGCGTTCACCAGATAGGGCGCATAGATCTCGGTATAGCCATGCTCACCGCTGTGCACGTCCAGCATGAACTGGGCAATCGCCCGATGCAGCCGCGCCAGCGGTCCCTTCATCACGGCAAAGCGCGCACCGGCGATCTTGGTCGCGACATCGAAATCCAGTTGCGCCAGACCAGCACCCAGATCGACATGGTCCTTGACCGGAAAATCAAAGCTGCGCGGCGTGCCGACACGGCGCAGCTCGACGTTGTCCTGCTCGCCCTTGCCCACCGGCACCGATGCGTGCGGCAGGTTGGGAATCACCTCGACAAAGGCGCGCAATTCCTCTTGCAAGGAAGCCAGACGCTGCTCGCCACCGACCAGCGCATCGTTGAGCGACTTGCTCTCGGCCATCAGTGCGCTGGCATCTTCGCCCTTGCCCTTGGCCTGACCAATGCGCTTGGCCAGCTCGTTGCGCCTGGCCTGCAAGGCCTGGGTATCCGATTGCAGCGTCTTGCGCTCCTCTTCCAGGGCACGAAAGCGCGCCGCATCGAGCACGAACGGACGGTCGGCCAGACGCCGGGTGACATCGTCGAGTTGATTGCGCAGCAGTTGCAGATCGAGCATGGCAGGTCCGTATCAGTAGCGAGATGAGAGCGAAATGGGAATCAGAGTTCGTGTTCGGCGTTGGGGTCGCGGTCGGAGCCGGATCGAGCCTCGGGTCGGACCTCGGGTCGGACCTGGGCATCCAGACTGCGC
>RFXC01000568.1 GCA_009921765.1 Betaproteobacteria bacterium
ATGATCTGACCACTGACCAGCCCCAGCATGGTGCCCAGGCCCACACGGGCCAGCGTCTCCTGCCGGATCTCGTAGGGCGTGTTGTCGCCCACCCAGGCCATGGTGACCGGGATGATGGCGGCCGCAAACGCGGCCACCAGCACCCGGGACGCGACCAGCCAGGTCAGGTCCGGGGCTAGCGCACAGGCCAGACAGCCCACGCTGCACATCAGCGTGGTGAAGGCCACGACCCGAAATTTGCCAATCCGGTCAGCCAGGGGCCCGTACACGATTTGCATCAACCCGTAGGCGATGGCAAAGAGCGAGATCACCCACGCCACCTCCGCCAAGTTGCTGTGAAATTCTTGGGCCAGGGCTGGCAGCATGGGGTCGCACATGCGCTGCACACTCATGCTGCAGCATGAGGCAAACGCGAGGACGGGGATGGCTCGGGATAGGGCGGGGGAGGAGGACACGGGCAGGGAGGGGCAGTCAAACGGACGACGTCACGCACGCCTGAGCCGATTATCTGGCATGCCAGCACCATAGGCAGGCGACGAGGGGGTGAAGTGCGGATGACAAGCCGTGTAAGTGACACTCACATTGCGGCTAAGATCTTGACATGCGTTCTTGGAAACAATGGAGTTTGCTCCTGATGCTGGTGGTGGCCCTGGGTCAGTGGGCCTGGACCTTTGTTCCCACCCCCAGCGAGGCGCGGTCCCGTGAGACTGCTGAAGCCCCCGAGTTGTCTCAGGGGGCGAGCGGCGATGCGTCGGACCTCGGGCCTGTCGTGCCGCACATCGAGGTCGAGCCCGTGCCCGGCCGCGATGCGACGCTCGAACGCGCGATCGAGGAGATCGGCCGAATGCACGCAGAGCGGAAACGATGACCTTGCGGCATTCGTTTGAGGGGCGATGAAGCATGTGCTTCACCGTCTCGCCAAGGCGAAGGGGACCAAGTCTGGAGCGGAGCTGAGCTGACCAACGTCATCTGTGGCCCCGGCCTGCCGCCGCCAACCGCGAAGGCGCGCGGTCGGCATCGGACTTAAGGGGCTCGCCGAGTGAAGGCGGTGCTCTCGTTTCGCCACCGTTCCGATCAGCACCCCGCGCTCCGGTAGCGAAGGAATCGCCCTTCACCCCCTCTGGCGCGCTCAGAACGCCATCTAAAGTTCGAAGCCGTTTCGCTGGGGGAGTTTCGCTCAAGACCGCGGATGCGAGCTGATCGCTCGCCCCCGCGGTCTTTCGCTTCACT
>RFXC01000569.1 GCA_009921765.1 Betaproteobacteria bacterium
CAAGCGGGCTGATCGCGTCAGGCGCGATCACTTGAGCTCAGGGGTAGCGGACCCACGACCGGCGCTCAATCTCCATGCGCTCGGCAGCACTCATGGGCGCAGACCGGGACTCGCCAGCGGTCGGCGCGGGATGTGCGTCACAAGCGCCTGAGCCGCCAAATGCCACCTGCTGCAACATGCAAGCATCGGGAATCTGCAGCACCGCGCCTGCCAGCAATACCCCGCGAGCTCCCTGCGGCAGCGCGTGCGGATTCAGACGCGCGAGCGCATCCCTCAAAAAAACAATTGAAAACGGGCTTGAACCCATTTGCTGGCTGATGATGCGGTCAAGCGTGTCACCGCTACGAACCGAATACTGGCGGGCACCCTGCTGGGACTGGGCATCCGCAGAGCCAGCAGCGCCCAGAAGGGCCGTCAACACAATGAGCGCGGCCGTCCCGCGACGACGCGCACCCAGACTCAAAGCGGCGAGGCAAACCATGGAACTCCCCTTTCCAATCCTGGCCGGACTGGCGAACCAGCAGACTCAGCAGTCAATCGAAGTGTTGAACGGTGCTGGCCGACAGCAACCACCTCGGCCATGATGATACGGTCAACGGCGCCCTGCTCCAGCACCCGGGCCGGAATCTTGGCTCGGTCGGCGATCATCCAGCGATCGCCCACCCGGATCCCCGTAGCACCACCCAGTGGGATCGCGAGCACACCGGCTGCCATTGGGTGGGCTTGCACCAACAGGGGTTCACAGCGCAGCAAGCTCACCGCCTCAGACCACCAGGCAAGCGTGGCCACGGTGACCGCGGCGATGGTTGAATCCGGCAACGCTGGCGTGTTGTGCGACGGCGCGGCACCCGGAACGTTGACGGGGAATCGATGGCGCAACAACGTTCGCTCCCCCGATACCTCCACCAGCGACAGCTCGATATCAACCCGGCGATCTGGCATGAGCGCCACGGACGGCCGCTCAAGTTCCGCGAGCGTGCGACGCGCGCCCGCCAGGCTGAGCGCGAAATACGTTTGGCCAGGGGCAACGCCATGACCGGCTGGCTCCACATCGAGGCGATCGGAACTGATGCGCACATCGATTCGATAAGGAGCGTCCTGGCGGCCTGTTGAACTGATCAGCCTTGAGTAGCTGTCAACCCCGGTCAAGTCGAGTCCTGCCACCGTCAGCCCACCACGCCCGGACTGCGTGCCCAATGCCTGCTGGATCAGATCCTGGACATGGTGCA
>RFXC01000570.1 GCA_009921765.1 Betaproteobacteria bacterium
TCACGATCCGGCGCGAGGGTGTCCGGAATTTTGTGTGCGAGGCATAACATGACGGAAAGGAGCATGTATGCCAAGCAGGAAGACGACGAAGGCGGCTGCGGCCGCGGCGGCGCGAATGCCGTCGATCCCCAAAGAACTCATTGATCAGTTCGTGACCGGACCGATGAGCGCTGAGGCGGTTCAAGATATCTCGATGGCCTTCAAGAAGGCGCTGATTGAAAGGGCGCTGGGTGCGGAGCTCTCGCACCACTTGGGCTACCGTTCTGGGGAGGCCAAGCCTGAGGGGGCTGGCAATCATCGCAACGGCGCTACTGCGAAGACGGTACTCACCGACGACGGGCCGGTACGGGTGGATATTCCTCGCGACCGGGAGGGCAGTTTCGAGCCCTTGCTCATTCCCAAACATGAGCGCCGCTTCACGGGCTTTGACGACAAGATTGTCGCGATGTACGCACGCGGGATGACGGTACGCGAGATCCAGGGATTTCTGGCCGAGCATTATGGAACGGAGGTCTCGCCCGAATTCATCAGTTCCGTGACCGATGCGGTCATGGCAGAGGTCACCGCTTGGCAGGCCCGACCGCTTGAGCCGATGTATCCGGTTGTCTTCTTTGATGCGCTGCGAGTCAAGATCCGAGAGGATGCGGTCGTGCGCAACACGGAGATCTACCTGGCTCTGGGGGTGCTGCCCGACGGCCATCGCGAGGTGCTGGGGCTGTGGATCGAGAGCACCGAAGGGGCCAAGTTCTGGCTGAAGGTCTTCAACGATCTCAAGACTCGGGGCGTGGGCGACATCCTGATCGCGGTCACCGATGGCGCCGGCGCCCAGGCCCTGGCCGCCGCGATGGAACTGCAGGGTGCGGGCCCGGCCGAGGTGGCGAGGCTGCGGCGACTGGTGTCACCCGAGCTGGCGGCGGCGGCGATGGAAGTGGCCGCAGCCCGCCGATCGCTGCAGGGCCGCATGGCTGGCTGGCAGCACTTCTGGGCCGACAAGGAGGGTGCGGCACAGGCGAGCGACGATGCCTCGGCGGCATGGAAGGCGGCGCGATTCGCGGGGCATGGCGCCGCGATCGACCTGTGCTGCGGCGCCGGTGCCGACCTGCGGGCGATGGCGCGCGTGACGAAGGCGCGCGGCATCGATCTGCGGGAGTCGCGCGCGTGGATGGCCCGACTCAATGCCAGCACCGAGACCGCATGCGCCGACGCGACCA
>RFXC01000058.1 GCA_009921765.1 Betaproteobacteria bacterium
CCGGGCCAGTCCCGTCTCAGACGCCGGCACGGGCGTCCGGCCGGGCGAACCCGCAATCGGCAGCAGCCGCCACCGCGCCCTCGCGCCCACAGACTTCCGCAGGCCTGGCCGCTCCGATTCCTGTCAAAGGCGCCGGTCCCGTCGCCGCGGCGCAGGCCCATGCCGCAGCGAAATCGGCCGCCCAGGATGGCACCCCACGCAGCCGGCGGCGCCAGTCGGTCACCGCTCGCGAAGCGAGCAAGCTGTTCGTGCTCGACACCAACGTTCTGATGCATGACCCAAGCAGCCTGTTCCGGTTCGCCGAGCATGACGTCTACCTGCCAATGATGACGCTCGAGGAACTCGACGGACACAAAAAGGGAATGTCGGAGGTTTCACGGAACGCGCGCCAGGTCAGCCGCTCGCTCGATGCACTGATTGCAGCGGCCGGCGCGCAGATCGAAGCGGGTCTCCCCCTGGCGGCCCTGGGCAATCGCGACGCCTCGGGCAATCTGTTTTTTCAGACCCAGGCGTTTGCGGCCATGCTGCCGGCGTCGCTCCCCATGGGCAAAGCCGACAACCAGATTCTCGGCGTGGTGCGCGCGCTTCAGGAGCAGCACCCGGGCCGCGAGGTTGTACTGGTATCCAAAGACATCAACATGCGCATCAAGGCGCATGCACTCGGTCTACCCGCAGAAGACTATTTCAACGATCAGGTCCTGGAAGATACCGATCTTCTCTACAGCGGCATCCTCGAGTTGCCGGCCGATTTCTGGGACCGGCACGGCAAGGGCGTTGAATCCTGGCAGCAGAACGGCAACACGCTCTACCGGATCACCGGGCCACTCATCAGCCGGCTGATGCTCAATCAGTTCGTCTACCTCGAAGGTGATACGCCGCTCACGGCGCGGGTGCGGGAAATCGTCGGCAAAACGGCTGTGCTTCAGACACTGAAAGATCACAGCCACCATCGAAACGCGGTCTGGGGCGTGGGCGCGCGCAATCGGGAACAGAATTTCGCGCTCAACCTGCTGCTCGACCCCGAAATCGACTTCGTCACCCTGCTCGGTCAGGCGGGCACCGGCAAAACCCTGCTCGCGCTCGCCGCTGGGCTCACGCAGGTGCTTGAAAGCCGTCGCTACACCGAAATCATCATGACCCGCGCCACCGTGCCGGTAGGCGAAGACATCGGCTATCTGCCCGGCACCGAAGAGGAAAAAATGCAGCCCTGGATGGGCGCACTCGAAGACAACCTCGAGGTGCTGCTGCAGGGAGATCCCGCAGCCGGCGAGTGGGGCCGCTCGGCTTCCACCGATCTGGTTCGCACCCGGATCAAGGTGAAGGCGCTGTCGTTCATGCGCGGTCGTACCTTCATCAACAAGTTCCTCATCATTGACGAGGCCCAGAACCTCACGCCCAAGCAGATGAAAACGCTCATCACACGGGCTGGGCCTGGCACCAAGGTGGTGTGCCTGGGCAACATCGCACAGATCGACACGCCGTATCTCACCGAAGGGTCATCGGGCCTCACCTACGTGGTGGATCGGTTCAAGGGCTGGGCCCACTCCGGGCATGTCACGCTGCAGCGAGGCGAACGCTCCCGGCTGGCCGATTTCGCAGCCGACGCGCTCTAGGAAAGCGCCCCGAACGCAGGCGATCGGCGGTGACGCCAGCCGGACACGCGCCGGTGCACCCGGCCCGTCAGGGCTGCGGCCCCGAGGTGTAATTCTCGAACTTGGTATAGGCGCCAATGAAAGTAAGGCGCACGGTCCCGATCGGGCCGTTACGTTGCTTGCCGATGATGATTTCAGCCGTGCCCTTGTCGGTGGAGTCGGGGTTGTAAACCTCGTCTCTGTAAATGAAGATGATGACATCGGCATCCTGCTCGATGGCACCCGATTCACGCAGATCAGACATGACAGGCCGCTTGTTTGGCCGCTGCTCAAGTGACCGGTTGAGCTGCGACAGCGCAATCACAGGACAATCGAGCTCCTTGGCCAGCGCCTTGAGCGAGCGCGAGATTTCGGAGATTTCGGTAGCGCGGTTCTCGCCAGAGCTCGCAGCCGACATCAGTTGCAGATAATCAATCACCACCAGGCCCAGTTTGCCGCACTGACGCGCCAGCCGCCGCGCGCGCGCGCGCAGCTCGAGTGCATTGAGCGCTGGCGACTCATCGATGTGAAGCGGCGACTCCTGCATCTTGGAGATTGCGCTGGTGAGCCGCGGCCAGTCGTCATCGATCAGGCGGCCCGTGCGGATTCGCTGCTGATCGAGTCGCCCGGACGAACACAGAATACGCATGGCCAGCTGCGTGGCACCCATCTCCATGCTGAATACTGCCACGGGCAGTCCCTGCTCAATGGCCACATGTTCACCGATGTTCATGGCAAAGCTGGTTTTGCCCATTGAGGGTCGACCGGCCACGATGATCAGATCGCCAGGCTGCATGCCCGAGGTCATTCGATCGAGATCGACATACCCGGTGGGTACGCCAGTGACGTCGCTCGTGTTGTCCTGGTTGTAGAGCTGATCGATGCGCTCGACCACCTTGCCAAGCAGGTCTTGAAGCGGCTGGAACCCGGCCTCGCCGCGAGTGCCGTCTTCTGCAATCTGAAAGATCTTTGACTCGGCCTCGTCGAGCAGCTGCCGGGTGTCGCGGCCCTGCGGGTTGAGGGCAGAGGTGGCAATTTCATCGGAGGTTGAAATCAGACGCCTGAGCACTGCGCGATCACGGACGATCTCGGCATAGCGACGAATGTTCGCCGCCGACGGTGTTTCGGTGGCGAGGGTGTTCAGATACGCGAGGCCACCGGCCTCCTCGGCGTGCCCTGCGGTCTGGAGTGATTCGAGAACGGTCACGACATCGGCCGGCTGACTGCGTTCGATCAGCCGGGCGATTTGCTGCCAGATCAGACGGTGGTCATGCCGGTAGAAGTCTCCCTCTCGCAGCAGATCGGCGACCCGGTCAAATGCGGTGTTGTCCAGCATCAGTCCGCCCAACACCGCCTGCTCGGCCTCGGTGGAGTGCGGAGGTGTGCGCAGCGCCGCGATCTCGGGGTCGCGGGAAAGCGATTCGGCGTCGGCGGAAGCGTCGGGAAACATGAGGTCCAGGCAAGGAAGATCTTCGGGAGTCGGTCCCGTCGGCGGGTTGGGATTCGATACGTTCAGGATACCTGACCGGAACCCTCATTAGCCATTGGAGTGGACCGCCTTGGTGCAGTGCACGTGAAAAGGGGCGCCTGCGCGCCCCTTTCCTTTCGGCCGGGTCCGGGGGTGTCCCTGGACCGGTCAACTCAAGAACCGATCAGGCGGTATCGCCAATCACCGACACCGTGACCTCGACCACCACATCATGGTGGAGCGCGATCTCGAGCTTGTGGTCGCCAATGCTCTTGATGGGACCTGTGGGCATACGCACCATGGCCTTGCTGACCGTGTAGCCCTGGCTGGTGAGGCCCTCGGCCACGTCAAAGTTGGTGACCGAGCCGAACAGCCGGCCATCGACACCGGCCTTGACCGTGGTCTGCCAGGTGTAGCCAGACAGACGTTCGCCAAGCGACCTGGCCTGGGCCAGCTTGTCGGACTGAACTTTTTCGAGCTCGGCGCGGCGCGCTTCGAATTCTTTCAGCGCGGCGTCGGTGGCGCGGCGCGCCTTGCCCTGCGGAATCAGAAAATTGCGGGCGTAGCCGTCTTTGACGCGGACCACGTCACCCAATTGGCCCAGGTTGGCAACGCGTTCGAGAAGAATGATTTGCATGGTTCACCTCTCCTCAGTGGTTGTCGGTGTAAGGCAGCAGCGCGAGGAAACGCGCGCGCTTGATGGCATCGCCCAACTGGCGCTGATACCGGGCACGGGTGCCGGTAAGACGAGCGGGAATGATCTTGCCCGTCTCGGTGATGAAGTCTTTCAGCACGTCGACGTCTTTATAGTCGATCCACTCGATTTTCTCGGCGGTGAAACGACAGAACTTGCGGCGCTTGAAGAGCGCGCTCTGAGTGTTGCGGCGGACTTTTTTGTCCTTCGTGCCACGACGCATGACCATGGTTGAACCTTTCAGAAAATTCGGAACAGCGATTAGACGGATCCGGAGAGCGATGCCGGTGTCGGGTCCTGTTGAAACTCGGTAACATGCAGCAGCACCGACTTGCTACCCCGGCGGCGAGGCGCAAGGAACCCCTGCACGCGAAGCACGCTGCCAAGCGGCGTCCGAGACAGCTGCTCAGCCGCCCGATCCGCAAAGCGCGCCGACATATCAAGCTCGACCTGACGGGGATGCCCGCCTTCGCGTTGCGTGGAGCGATGCGACAGGACCGCATCGATCATGGCAACGCCACCAGGCGTGTAGCGCAGAGACTGCATGGACAGGAGCACCGCTTGCAGCGACACCGAGTTGGATTCCGGACCCAACGAGGCGATCAGACCTGCGGCGCGGGGGCAGGCGCCGCCGGGGCCGACTCGGCAGCCACCTTGCGCGCCTCTTCGCGCTGGATCTGCTTCCACATCGGGGAAGGACCGGTGTGCGCCCGCTTCATGGCCAGCGTGAGGTGCCGCAACACCGCATCGTTGAACTTGAAGGCGTGCTCGAGTTCATCAAGCACGGGCTTGCCGCACTCGAGGTTCATGAGCACATAGTGGGCTTTCGCAACTTTCTGGATCGGGTAGGCAAGCTGCCGACGACCCCAGTCTTCCACCCGGTGAATTTTGCCCTGCTGCGCCTCGACCATGGCCTTGTAGCGGTCGATCATGGCGGGGACTTGCTCGCTCTGATCGGGATGAACGATCAGCACGATCTCGTAATGACGCATGACTGCTCCTTTGCTTTGAAATCGGGCCCAGAACCGCAGCAAACAACCCCGCCCGAACTTTCCCCCGCTGCAATGCCCCGCAGCGTGAGCCTTTCGGAACAGACCGTTGTGAGCCTGTTGCGCTGAACCCCCGTTACCGGAAACGCGTCCGGTCCGCCCCTGGCCCCGGTCAAGTAAAATCAGTGGCGACAGATTCAGGTTTGCCCGCGTCCCAGCATGCTGAACGCTCAATCCCGCTTGAACTTCCTAGCTTGAACTTCCCAGCTTGATCTGCTGAGCTTGGTCTGACTAGCTGTATCCGCCTAACTGCTTTTACCCGCCATCGGCCGCCGAATCGATGCGTCTTTGGGTTGATCCGTGCGGCAGGAAACCCGTGATAATAGCGTCCGCGTGCGTCTTCGGCAAATTTGGGCAAGGCACACACTCTGTTCACTGCAAGGACTCACCGTATGTACGAATCCGACATCACCCGATTCCTCAAAGACCTGCGAGCCGAGCGTCCGCATCTCGAACAGGCCCAGCGCGACGGCAGGGCCCGCTTGTGGGACAAACCGCAAGACCTCGACACCTCACAGCGCAATCGTGAGTCGCGAGTCGCCCAGCGCCCCTACGTCTACTCGCAAAAGCCTTGAGCCAGCAGCCACCCGCCGGGGACGCCGGCTCGCCGGAACAGCTTGAGCTGCGGATCGTTGCGCGCCTCTACGGCGCACCGCTCGAGTCGCTCCCGCAAGACCTGTTCATTCCGCCCGACGCCCTGGAGATCTACCTCGAGTCGTTCGAGGGCCCGCTCGACCTGCTGCTCTATCTCATCCGCAAGCAGAACTTCAACATCTTCGACATTCCGATGGCCGAGGTGACCCGTCAGTACCTCGCCTACATCGAGCAGATCCGCGAGCGCGATCTCGAGCTCGCCTCCGATTACCTGCTGATGGCGGCACTCCTCATCGACATCAAGTCGCGAATGCTGCTGCCCGTCAAGCGCGCCGACGGTGAAGAGGAAGCGGCTGATCCACGCGCCGAACTTGCCCGCCGGCTGATTGAATACGAGAACATGAAACTCGCTGCCCAGCGGCTGGAGGCCCTGCCCCAGGTGGGACGCGACTTCCTGCCGGCAGCAGCCATCGCCCAGACCGGCGGTGTTGTGCAGCTTCCCGAGGTGAGCCTGGATGACCTGCGTCATGCCTGGGCGGACATCCTTCGCCGAGCAAGCCTGGTGCAACACCACCGCATCAGCCGCGAGGAACTTTCCGTCCGAGACTTCATGACCCGAATTCTGCGCAACCTTCACAACCGCCGGTTTGCCGAATTCGAAGACCTGTTTGAAATCGAGCAGGGGACGCAGACGGTGGTGGTCACCTTCATCGCGCTGCTCGAACTCGCCCGCGAATCGCTGGTGGAAATTACTCAGGCTGAAGCCTTCGCCCCGATCTACGTCCGGCTTGCCTACCAGCCGAGCTGAGCGCCCTGGCGCGCGCCTGATGCCACTCGCAATCACCGAATCGGCCGACCTGTCCGCGCTCAACTCCTTTGGGGTCGCTGCGCGCGCACGCCGACTGATCACGCTGAGCGACGAGGCCGATGCCCCTGAGGCAATCGACCGGCTTCAGTCGGCCCCGGCGTCGCTGTTGCTTGGTGCGGGCAGCAATCTGCTTTTCACGCGCGATGTCGACGGCACGGTTCTCAAGGTTTCGCTGACCGGTCGCAGGGTGTTGGACGCCGTGGAGGGTCTCAGGCTCGGCGACGCCGAGGTTCTGGTCGAGGCCGCAGCGGGCGAGCCCTGGCATGACTTCGTCCTCTGGACACTCGCCCAGGGGCTGAGTGGCCTTGAAAATCTCGCGCTCATCCCAGGCAGCGTGGGCGCCGCCCCGGTGCAGAATATTGGCGCTTATGGGGTTGAACTCAGCGAACATCTGCACTCGGTGCGGGCCCTGTCGCTCGATGATGGCCGCCCCTGCGAGTTCGCTGCGGCTGACTGCGGATTGGGCTATCGCGACAGCCGGTTTCGCAGCAGCGCGGGACCCTCGCGATGGCTCATCCTGTCGGTGCGCTTTGCGCTCTCACGCAAGCCTCGCCCGCGACTCCACTACCCGGATCTGCAGACGGCCTTCCCGCCCACTGCCCTGCAGCCCTCGCCGCTCGACATCGCCCACGCGGTCTGCGCCATTCGCAGACGCAAGCTCCCCAATCCGGCGGAACTCGGCAATGCCGGCAGTTTTTTCCGAAATCCGGTGGTGGACGCGACACACGCTGATCGGCTGACCGCGAACCACCCCGGGCTCCCGGTCTACCGGGATCCCGCAACGCCCCAACTTGCCAAGCTGCCTGCGGGTTGGCTCATCGAACAATGCGGGTGGAAAGGCGCCCGCCGCGGCGATGCCGGCGTGCACACGCAGCATGCACTGGTGCTGGTGAACTACGGCAGGGCCCGGGGCAGCGATATTGCCGCGCTGGCAGCCGACATCCAGGCCTCGGTCATCGAGCGCTTTGGTGTACGACTCGAGCCTGAAGTGGTCTTTGTGTGACGGCCACGCCGCAGGGCGTTTTGCCGGTTGCGTCTAGCCGCGGCGAAACACCCAGGTGTCTGTATCCGAGGCCGACGGGTCGAAGCGATAGCCATCGCGATCGAACGCCTTCAACGCGACGGGGTCCTCGATTCGCTGGTCGATGGCGTAGCGCGTCATGCTGCCGCGTGCGCGCTTGGCGGAAAAGCTCACCACCTTCCAGCCCGATTCACGTCGCTCTTCAAAAACCGGCTGAACAATGCGCAGGCCCAGGGCCTTGGGCGGCACCGCCCGGAAATATTCATTGGACGCCAGGTTGACGAGAACCGGATGGGCATGCGTCGCCAACTCGGTCGCAAGCGCGTTGGCAATCCGTTCGCCCCAGAAGCGGTACAGATCGGGGCCGCGCCCGGTCTCCATTCGCGTTCCCATTTCAAGCCGGTAGGGCTGGATCAGATCCAGCGGCCGCAACACGCCGTACAAGCCAGACAGAATGCGGACCCGTGCCTGCGCCCACCCCAGCGCCGCCTCGTCAAGCGTGGGCGCCGACAACCCCTCGTAGACATCACCCGCGAAGGCCAGAGCGGCCTGCCTGGCATTGCCGCGGTCAAACGGCGGTTTCCAGCTGCGAAAGCGCTCGGCATTCAATTGCGCGAGCGCCGGGCTGATTTCCATCATCTCTTCAAGCCGCGAAGCAGGCAGCTTTTTCAGCTTAGACACCAGACGGGCCGACTCCGGCAGAAAATCGGGCTGCGAAAAGTGTGAGGTCACCGGCGGGGATTCGAAGTCCAGCGTCTTGGCGGGCGACAGAACAATGATCATGCTTGATGAGGGGCGCCGCGACGGTGCGCGGTGACCGCTGGGTAACGAGATGCCGTGATGATGGCACGGTTGGCAATGCCCCCTCGCGATCACGGAGCTTCAGGTGTGCGGATGCCCATCCCGCCCCGGGGCAGGCGGTCGCCGCGCCACCGTTGCCGAATGCGCCAGATGACGCTCGATATCCACCCGCCCCATCCGACCGATATCACTGGCAATCTCAAGCTCGCAGTGGGCCTTGCACGGGGGCGAAAGCGCCGCGCGCAACGCCCCCAGCATTGCCGGCGGCGCGACCAGTGCCAGTCTGCGAAAGCTGCCCTCAGCAAGGCCACGATCAATGCGCTCGGCAATCCGCTCGGCGAACCGATGGCGGCTCAATGCGCGAGGGCTGGTGTGCGGCGATATCGCGTGCCGCGCGCCGCCCACACTTTCGAATGATCGCCCAGGCCGGTCGTGTAGAAGCGTTCGCTCCGACATACGCCCTTCTGGCTGGATCAGGTCTTCGATCTCCCGAAGCGGCGCGGGGAGTTCCGTTGCCACAAAGATCCGCGCGCGCGCCGAATCCGCCACGACCACCCACCATCCTGCTTCCATGATTAAACCTCCGTCGCGCCTCGCGCCACACATCCGTTCGCGGCCGGCCGGCCGCTACTGAGTCGACCCTAACGACGCCCCGCTACCGCCCCATTGACCACTGGCATGGATCGTCTTTCTTCTTCCCTGTCGTCCGATGAGCGGCACCACTTGCCTTGCTGGGCCAGGCATCAGGCAGGTACGCTTCGGGAATGAAATTCCGGATCGCAGTGTTCGCGGCCATCGGTGTCGGCATCGTGACGGCCCTGGCAGCCACTCTCATCACACGGTTTGATCCTGACGCCGCCGCCGACGAAGTGCGCGCGTTTGTTCGCGAGCGTTACGGGCGCGAGCTTCGCTTCGAGGGCCCGCTCGCACTTTCGCTCTGGCCTGTGCTGTCCGTTGCGGTGCCGCGGGCAACCTTGTCCGACGTAGGCTCGGAGCTGCAGGCCGCCAGCATCGAGCGCGCCAAGGTTGAAATCGCGTGGTTGCCCCTGCTTCGCGGTCGGGTGATTGTCGAGCATGCGCGGGTGACGGGGTTGCATCTGAGCATCGAGCAGCGCGCCGATGGCACCCGCAACATCGACAACCTGATTGCCCCGCTGTCAGCCACCCCCGATGCCGCACCAGGCGATGAACCGCCGGCGCGCCGCCCACGAATCGAAATCGGCAAGGTCGAACTGTCGGAGGCGAGCATCGAGTATGCCGATGCCGAGCGCGGCATCGTTGTCTGGCTCGACGACATCGAACTCAAACTCGATGAGCTCGACTCAAAGATGGTCACGCCGATGTCGCTGCGTGCTCGGTGGGTGTCGGCTCCGTTTGGTGTCAGCGCACTGGTGCGGGCCAGCGGCACGCTCGACGTCGACCCCGGCAAGCGAACCGTGGGCCTCCGGGGGGCGGAAATGAGTGTGCGTGGTTTCAAGGACGGTCGCCCGCTCGACGCCAACGCCCGGGCACGTCGCATGTCGGTCACCCTGGGTCGCCCAGGTCTAGTCGGCCGCCTTGAATCGTTTGCAATCGGCTTGAAGACAGGCGGCGAGGACTGGGCGATTGAAGCTGCGCATGCCCGCGGCGCTGCGCTCGACTACGACGGTAGCCGGTTGGCGTTTGCCGCGAGTGGGGTGGAGGCCAACGCGCGCGGGCGAATGCGCCACGGCACCTTCGAGACCAGTCTGACGCTCCCCGAGGTTGTCATCGCCAATCCGGCAAGCCGCGGCAAACCGATCGATGCGACGCTGCGCTGGCGCGGTTCGCAGGAGCTCGACCTGAAGCTCACACTCGACGGTCTGTCGGGCGGCGTTCAGAACTTCTCGGCCAGCCGTGTCACGCTGTCGGCGGATGCCACAGCCGGTACGCTCGAGTCAGGGCTCCGGCTCACCGGAGCGATACGCGCCGACCTCGATGCGGCAAGCGTGAATCTCGGGCAGATTGCAGGCACCTTGACGCTCGACCCGGGATCGGGCCAACCCGCCATCCGGTTGCCGCTCAGTGGCTCGCTTCATACGGAAGGCTCCGCCCGGACCCTCGACGCCGACCTCGAAACGCGGCTTGAAGCAAGCCTCATGCGGCTGCGTACCCGCTATGACCCCGCCCGGGCAGAGGGCCGCCTTGGGGTCACGCTGGCCGCCAACCAGCTTGATCTCGACCGCTTTGACGCCTTGCTTTCACCGGTGCTCAATGCCATCGAGGCCCCCGCGCGTCGAGCCGACCCCCTGATCGGACGCCAAGTGGAAAGGCCAGCAGAGTCTGGCCGTGCCAATGCCCCGCCTGTGTCCGCGAACGCCCGACCGCGTGCGGCCATCACCGAGCCGGTCAAGCGGCAGTCCCATACTCTCGCAGCCACCCTTCAGCGCGCAGCGGGCGGCAACTGGACCGCCGACCTGCAGATCGGGCAACTGAAGGCCGACTGGGTGCGCGCCGCCGCGGTAAGGCTCTCTGCGCAATCCCATGAAGCGGGATTCCGGATCCCCGCCCTGTCCCTCTCCATGCACGGTGGCACGCTGACCGGGCAGGCCGACTTCAATCGTCTGAGCGAGCATTTCACGCTTTCCACTCAGGCGCGTGCAATCGACATCGCCGCCTTGCTCGACACGCTGGGGCAGCCGCGTCGCCTAGAGGGTCTTGCAGACTGGCGCGCCGATCTCAGCGGCCAGATCTCAGACGCTCCTCTGGCGGACAGCCTTCGCGGCGACGTCGCCCTGATGGTCGCAGACGGGAGGATTCACGGGGTCGACCTGGCACGGGCAGTGCGCGATGCGGCGCAGCGTATCCGTTCGGGCCGCGACGCCCGAGCGGACCCCACCGAGGACGCTCGCTCTGCAACCGGCACCGCGGCAAGCTACACCGAATTCAGCCGCCTGGCAGCGCGCTTCAACCTTCGCGATGGCAAGGCGAGAAGCCGCGATCTGCTGATCGAGACCCCCATCGTACGAGCCAGTGGCAGTGGCCTTGTCGACCTGCAGCAGCAGGCGGTGGAAGCAAGCTTTCGATTAGGCCTTGTGACCCCGGGCAATGACCCACTGCTTGCAGCGTTGAATCGGCTCAGCATTCCCGTGCAGGTCAAGGGACCGCTCAGTCAGCCGGAGTGGCGGGTGGATATCGCATCAATGCTGCCGCCAAGGTTTCGGCGCTGAATGACGGGTCTCTGGTTTTCGGCGCCTCCGCCCCCACGTATCATCCGCGGCTAGACCATCCCTCGCCCAGGAGCCCCTCTTGCAGGACCCCAACAAGACGGTACGCCTTCAATTCCAGGCCAATGTACAAGGCGGTGGCCCGGTGGCGAAATTCATCGCCGGCGTCGTCGGCCTTGCGGTGATCGGCGCAGCGCTGTTCTTGTCCGTGTTCATGTTCGCCGGCCTGCTTGTGATCGGCGTACTTGCGGGAGGATGGTTCTGGTGGCGAACGCGCAAGTTGCGCAAGCGCCTGCGCGAGTCAATCGATGCAGCGGCGCGCGAAGCGCTCCGGCAGGCCGAGGCGCGCACCGCGGCGACGCCGGCCGGCCACGGGACGGTAATCGAGGGCGATTTCATCCGCGCCAAGCCGGCTGATCCCGCACAGGGCTCCGAGCCGCATCGGTAGGCAAACTGGGCGGCTTGGCCGGGACGCTGTTCGGCGAGCGGCATGCCCGGTCGCCCGCACCGGGCGCACACAAAAAAAGCGGCCCCGAAGGGCCGCTTTTTTCCGTTCAACACCGCCGCCGGCACTGGCCACCGGCGGGCGAGGTGCCTATCTGTCAGCTGAGGTGCTTGCCCACCAGCTTGGTCATCTCGAACATGTTGACCGACGCCTTGCCAAACACCGCCTTCAGCTTGTCGTCGGCGTTGATCTGACGCTTGTTGGTTGCGTCCTGGAGCTTGGCCTTCTTGATGTACTCCCACATACGCTTGACAACTTCGGTACGCGGCAGCGGCTTGTCACCCACCACGGCAGCCAGGGCGGCACTGGGGGTCAGGGCCTTCATGAATGCAGCGTTGGGCGTGCGGGCCTTTTTGGCAGCAGGCTTTTTGGCAGCGGCAGCTTTTTTGGCTGGCGCGGCTTTCTTGGCGGGTGCAGCCTTCTTGGCCGGCGCCGCTTTCTTCGCGGCGGGCTTCTTGGCCGCTACTTTGGCGGCGGGCTTTTTGGCGGCGGGTTTCTTAGCGGCCTTCTTGGCAGTTGCCATGTTCGACTCTCCTGGTTCGAATCCGGGGTGGATAGCGGTCTTGCCGGTTACGGGGGGAAAACCGATTTACCCCCGAATCCGTGCAAGACCGAAGAATGCCGGATAAATGCGCAGGCGCCAATAGGGAGAACACGAGATTTTTATCGTGTTGCACTGAAGAGGCGGCCAGTCTGATCCGTTAAAGCCTCAGGCCGCCTCTCCCTCGCGAGACGCACGCCGCCGCTCATGCTCTTTCAGGAAGCGCTTGCGAAGCCGGATCGACGACGGCGTGACCTCCACAAGCTCATCGTCGGCGATGAATTCGACCGCCTTCTCGAGGGTCAACTCAACCGGCGGCGTGAGCTGAATGTTTTCGTCCTTCCCCGAGGCGCGAACGTTGGTGAGCTTCTTCTCGCGAATCGGATTGACGACCAGATCGTTGTCGCGGGTATGGATGCCAATCACCATGCCCTCATACACCGGGTCGTTGGGCCTCACGAACATCCGTCCCCGGTCCTGCAGCTTCCACAGCGCATAGGTGACTGCAGCGCCATCGTCCTGTGAAATCAGCACCCCATTGCGACGCGCATCGATCTCACCCGCCCAAGGAGCGTATTCATCGAACACATGGCTCGCGATGCCCGTGCCGCGAGTGAGGTTCAGAAATTCGTTGTGAAAACCGATCAACCCGCGCGCGGGGACACGGTAGTCGAGCCGCACGCGACCCCGGCCATCGGGCTCCATGGCCACGAGTTCACCGCGTCGGCCGGCGAGCATTTCCATGACGCCCCCTTGATGCGCATCTTCGATGTCGATTGCCAGCGTCTCGAACGGCTCGAGCCGCTCGCCATCTACCACCTGAATGCGGGGCTTGGGACGCGAGACCGCGAGCTCATAGCCCTCACGTCGCATGTTCTCGATCAGGATGGTGAGGTGAAGCTCGCCGCGACCCGACACGATGAACGTGTCGGAATCGGCCGTGAATTCCACTCGAAGCGCGACGTTGCTTTTCAACTCGCGTTCAAGCCGCTCGCGCAGTTGCCGACTGGTGACGAAGCGGCCTTCGCGACCCGCCATGGGCGAGGTGTTGACCAGAAACTCCATGGTCATGGTGGGCTCATCGACACTCAGCATGGGAAGCGCCTCGGGCTGCGCGGTGTCGCAGAGCGTGCAACCGATTCCCACTTCCTCAATGCCGTTGACCGCCACAATATCGCCTGCCTGCGCTTCATCGACCACCACACGCTCGAGCCCCTTGAAGCGCAGCACCTGATTGACCTTGGCCTGCACGGGGGCCACCCCGCCACTGGCCGGGTCACCGTGCAGGATCAGCACCGGCTGCCCGGTGCGAATGCGCCCGCGATTGATGCGCCCGATACCGATTCGCCCCACGTAGCTCGAATAATCAAGCGCCGAGATCTGCAACTGGAGGGGGCCGTCCGGATCGTCGGCGCGCGCCGGCACGTGCCGCAGGATTGCCCGAAAGAGCGGGTCCATATCGCACTTGCCTGCCTCGGCAGCGGGCAGATCGCCGAGCGAATCAAGGGCATAACCATTGACCGCCGAGGCATAAACCACCGGAAAATCGAGCTGCTCTTCACTCGCGCCCAGACGGTCAAACAGGTCGAAGGTCTGGCTCACGACCCAATCAGGACGCGCGCCTGGCCGGTCAATCTTGTTCACCACCACGATTGGACGCAGCCCCAGCGCAAGCGCCTTGCGCGTAACGAAGCGGGTTTGCGGCATGGGTCCTTCCACCGCGTCCACCAGCAACAACACGCCATCCACCATCGACAGCGCGCGCTCCACCTCGCCGCCGAAGTCGGCATGCCCTGGCGTATCGACAATGTTGATCCGGGTGCCGTCGAAATCGACCGCACAGTTCTTGGCCAGAATGGTGATGCCGCGCTCGCGTTCGAGATCGTTGCTGTCCATCACGCGTTCGGCCACCTGCTGATTGGCGCGGAAGGTGCCCGACTGACGAAGCAGCTGATCGACCAGCGTGGTCTTGCCATGATCGACGTGGGCGATGATGGCGATGTTGCGAATGGCCTGGGTAGTCATGAGAGGGTATCCTGAGGATGGCGTTCTGTTTTGAATGAAACACAATTGGGGTGACCGCCGCATGACATGGCGTGTCGCCCCGGTCTTCAACAATCGGCAGGCGCGGCAATCAACCGCTGAGAGATCAGGACGCCCGCTTCGAGGATCGCCACGCCGAGCAGCCGATCGGCGTGATACACGCGCACCCGCTCGGGCGAGGAATCGGTGCGCGGGGCCACCCGCAAACGCTGGCCCTGGCTGAGACGCAGCGCCGACTCCGTATCAAGTTCGATCCTGGGGAGCCGTTGCAGCAGGCGGTCAAGCGGTGCCAACCAGGCTCGCCGCTCGGCAAGCGGCAAAGCTTCCAGTTGTTCCAGCGACACTGCGCTATCGAGCGTAAGCGTATCGACCGCCTCGCGACGAAGATCCGAGAGCCAGGCACCACAACCTGCCGCCTCGCCGATATCCTCGGCCAGCGTTCGCACATAGGTGCCCTTGCTGCACACCACGCGGATCTGCGCCGTGTCGCCCGCGGCATGCAGCAGGTCTATCCGGTGAATCGTCACCTCGCGCAGCGCGCGCTCGATCTCGATGCCGCTGCGTGCGTATTCATAAAGTGGTCGTCCTTGATGCTTGAGCGCGGAATGCATCGGCGGACGTTGCACAATCGCGCCGATGAACCGGTCGAGCACGGTCTTCAACGCAGCTTCGGCAGGCAAGCTGGCGCCCGTTGGGGTGAGCGTACCCTCAGCGTCGCCGGTGCTGCTGGTCTCGCCCAGGCGGAGCGTGGCCGCATAGGTCTTGTCGGCCTCCAGCAGGTCATGCGCGAACTTGGTGGCTTCACCGAACAGAATCGGCAACAGGCCGCTCGCCATGGGGTCAAGCGTGCCGCCATGGCCTGCCTTCGCAGCGCCCAGCAACCGGCGCGCGGTCAGCATGGCGTGGTTCGAACTCAATCCCTTGGGTTTATCGAGCAGCAGCACGCCGTCGACGCGATCGCGAATGGGTGCCGGGCGCTCGGCGCGGGACTGCCGCGCCTCGGGGGCTGCACTCACTCGTCAGCCTGGCGACGGTTGGCTTCGCTGATCAGACGGTCGAGCTCCAGCCCGCGGAGCGTGGAGCGGTCGAGCACGAAGCGCAGTTCGGGCGTGGTGTGGATGCGAACGCGTCGGCCGATCTGGCCGCGCAGAAATCCCGCAGCCCGTGTCAGAGCCTGGGTGGTGGCCTTGACGGTGGCGTCGTCATCGGGAAGAACGGTGAAATGCACCGTTGCATAGGCGTAATCGGGCGTGAGATCCACCCCGGTGAGCGTGACCATGCCCGGGCCCGAATCCTTGAGTTCGCCGCGGATCAGGAGCGCGAGTTCCTGATGAATCAGTTCCGCGACCCTGACCCCGCGAGGGGTCGCGGATGCACTGCGCTTAGCCATCGTGCTGCCTTACAACGAGGTTCGTGCTACTTCCTTGACTTCGAACGCTTCGATCTGGTCGCGCTCTCGGATGTCGTCATAGCCGCGCAGCGACAGACCGCATTCGAAGCCTTCCTTCACCTCGCGTACATCATCCTTGAAGCGTTTGAGCGAATCGAGTTCACCCGTCCAGATGACCGTGTTGTCGCGAAGCAGTCGCACGCGAGCACCCCGCCGGACCACGCCCTCGAGCACCATGCAGCCCGCGATCGTGCCCACCTTGGAGACGCGGAAGATCTGCCGGATCTCGACGAGACCCAGGGTTTCTTCCTTTTGCTCGGGTGAGAGCAGACCGGCCATGGCGGCCTTCACCTCATCAACAGCGTCGTAAATGATGTTGTAGTAGCGGATATCAACGCCGTTGGCTTCAGCCAGGCGCTTGGCGGCCTGATCGGCGCGCACATTGAAGCCGATGATGACCGCCTTCGAGGCGGTAGCCAGGTTGACGTCAGATTCGGTGATGCCACCCACCGCCTGGTGCACGACGGTAATTCGCACTTCGTCGGTGCCGAGTTTCAGCATGGCGTGAGCGAGCGCCTCCTGTGAGCCCTGCACATCGGCCTTGATGATGAGGGGCAGCGTTTTCACATCGCCTTCTGCCATCTGCTCGAGCATGTTCTCGAGCTTGGCCGCCTGACGCTTGGCGAGCTTCACATCACGGAATTTGCCCTGACGGAACAATGCGATTTCGCGCGCCTTGCGCTCATCACCCAGCACGATCACTTCCTCGCCTGCCGCAGGCACTTCGGCCAGACCCTGTATCTCAACCGGAATCGAGGGACCAGCTTCGGTCACCGGGCGCGCATTTTCATCGAGCATGGCGCGTACCCGACCAAAGGCCGAGCCCGCCAGCACGACGTCGCCACGCTTGAGCGTACCGGACTGCACCAGAACCGTGGCCACCGGCCCGCGTCCTTTGTCGAGACGTGCCTCAATCACCAGGCCTTTGGCGGCGCCATCACGTACCGCCTTCAGTTCAAGTACCTCGGCCTGCAGCAGCACGTTCTCGAGCAGCGAATCAATCCCTTCGCCAGTCTTGGCCGACACCGGAACCAGCGGCGAATCGCCACCGTATTCTTCGGGCACGACCTCCTGTGCGACCAGTTCCTGCTTGACCCGGTCGGGGTTGGCCTCCGGTTTGTCGATCTTGTTCATGGCCACCACGATCGGCACATTGGCCGCGCGTGCATGCCGGATGGCCTCGATCGTCTGAGGCATCACGCCGTCGTCGGCGGCAACCACCAGAATGACGATGTCGGTGGCCTTGGCACCGCGTGCACGCATGGCGGTAAACGCCTCATGACCCGGCGTGTCGAGGAAAGTGATGACACCGCGTGGCGTCTGCACGTGATAGGCGCCGATGTGCTGGGTAATGCCACCGGCCTCACCAGCTGCCACCTTGGCACGACGAATCGAATCAAGCAGCGAGGTCTTGCCGTGATCGACGTGACCCATGACGGTCACCACCGGCGGACGCGCCAACTGCTCGCCCGCCTCGACGCTCTCCTCGAGGAAAGCTTCCGGGTCGTCAAGCTTGGCAGCGACTGCGACATGGCCCATTTCCTGGACCACGATCATTGCGGTGTCCTGATCGAGCACCTGATTGATGGTGACCATCTGGCCAAGCTTCATCAGGGTCTTGATGACCTCGGCAGCCTTGACCGACATCTTGTGGGCCAGATCGGCCACGGTGATGGTTTCCGGGATGTGCGCCTCGCGAACCACGGTCTCAGCGGGGGCCGCCTGAACCGGTGCCGCCTCCGCGTTGCGGTCGCGGCCCCGGTTGGAGCCGCCACGCGGGCCTCGCCAACCGGCACTGCCGCCTGACGAATCACCGCGTGTCTTGATGGCGCGCTTCTTCGCGGCCTCCTCCGACCAGGTCGAGGACAGCTTTTCAGACTTGACATGCTTCTTCTGGGCATCGCCTGCCGGCGCAGTGGCCGGTGCCGTGCGCGACGGGGTACCCGCCGCGCGGTGCAGGGTTCCCTTGACGCCCGCCTTGCCGCCAGCCGGTGTCTGGGCTGCAGCGGCAGGCAGCGCCGCTTGTTGAGCGGGCTGTACCGCCGGCGGCGGCGCGGGCGGCGGCGCCTCGACAGGCTTGGGCGCGGGTTTTCTCGCGCTGCTCATCAGGCGGTTGATCTCGGCGACCTCAGCCTCGGCGCGGGCACGCGCTTCGGACCTGACGCGGGCTTCCTCGTCGGCACGCTTGCGCGCATCGGCTGCAGCCTGCGCCTGCGCTGCAGCCTGCGCCTCGGCGTTGCGACGCGCGGCTTCCTCGGCCTCGCGTGCCTTGGCCGCCTCGTCGCTTGCACTCGGTGCCGCCGTCTCGGGGGCCGACTGCTGCTCGCGTCGCCGGGCCTCGTTCTCAGCCGCCAGCCGTTGTTGTTGCGCGAGCGCCTCCGCCTCGCGCCGGGCAGCCTCTGCCGCAGCGGCCTCGGCCTTCAGACGCTCTTCCTCCAGTCGCTGCTGCTTTTCAAGAAGCTCGGCCGCCTGGCGCTCGAGCAACTGCTGCTGGCGGCGATCTTCTTCCTCGCGCAGTCGCAGCTGCTCTTCATCGATCACCAGCGGTGCAGCGGGCACCGCTGGCTCGGGCGCCTGCCCTTCTGCGCCATCACGCTTGACGAATACACGCTTCTTGCGGACCTCGACCTGAATCGTGCGCGCCTTGCCCGTGGCATCAGCCTGTTTGATTTCAGAGGTCTGCTTGCGGGTGAGCGTGATTTTCTTCTTGGGTGCCTCAGCGCCACCGTGAGCTCGACGAAGTGCCTGAAGCAGGCGCTCCTTGTCGGCTTCGGTGACGGTGTCATCGCCCGAGGCCTTCTCGACGCCAGCCGACCGAAGCTGCTCGAGCAGCATCTCGACGGGCATCTTGAGCTCAGTGGCGAAACTTGCAACGTTGGTGCTTGCCATCTCTATCCTTCCCTCACCGGGGCGCTGTGGAACCGCCCTCAGGCCTGCTCGCTCTCAAACCAGTGCGCACGGGCGCGAATAATGAGCTCGCGCGCGCGCTGGTCATCAATGCCGGTTGCCTCGACCAGTTCGTCGACCGCAAGCTCGGCGAGTTCGTCGCGCGTGTGCACCCCGGCATCCGCCAGACGCGCCGCCAGCGCGCGATCCATGCCCTCAAGCGACAGCAGATCTTCGGCCGCTGAACCGAGCTTTTCCTCGGTGGCGATGGCTTCAGTGAGCAGCACATTGCGCGCACGATCGCGCAACTCGTTGACGGTATCTTCGTCGAATGCCTCGATCTCGAGCATCTCGTTGAGAGGCACGTAAGCGATTTCTTCGAGGCTGGTGAAACCTTCGTCGATGAGGATATCTGCCACCTCCTCGTCGACGTCAAGGCGGGCAACAAAAATATCCCGAACCTCGCTACGCTCGGTCGCAGACTTTTGCTGCGACTCTTCGCGGGTCATGATGTTGATCTGCCAGCCGGTGAGTTCAGAGGCCAGACGCACGTTACGTCCGCCGGTGCCGATCGCCAGGGCGAGGTTGTCTTCATCAACCACCACGTCCATGGCGTGCTTGTCTTCGTCAACCACGATCGACGATACATTGGCTGGGGCCAGCGCACCGATCACGAACTGCGCGGGATCCTCCGACCACAACACGATATCAACGCGTTCACCGGCCAGTTCGCCGGTGACGGCCTGGACGCGCGACCCGCGCACGCCGACACAGGTGCCAATCGGGTCAATGCGGCGATCAGTGGTGTGCACGGCGATCTTGGCGCGTACGCCAGGATCGCGCGCAGCAG
>RFXC01000571.1 GCA_009921765.1 Betaproteobacteria bacterium
CGCCGCGGCGGCAATACCTACACCGTCGATACGCTGGGCGAACTGAGAAGCGAGCTGGGGCGCGATGCGGTGCTGGTTCTGCTGCTCGGCAGCGATCAGCTGCGTAATCTCGCCACCTGGCGGCGCTACCGCGAACTGCTCACGCTGGCGCACATCGCGGTCACACGGCGCGAGCAGATCAGCCTCGCGCGGCTGCCGGATTCGGTTGAGTCTCTGGTTGCTGAACACGGACGCGACACCTTGCCCGACGCGCCAAGCGGTGCCATCGTGTTTTTTGGCATGCCTTTTGTGCCAGTATCGGCCACGCGTCTGCGCGAACAACTGCTGGCCGGCGAGCGGCCGGCCGCGGTGCTCCCCGCCGGCATCCTCAACTATATTGACCACCACCAGCTGTACCGCCCGGCGCGCGGCCAGCCCTGATACAGGCACTGCTCATGGATTTGCGAAAGTTGCAGCGGGTTATCGTCGACGCACTCGATGACATCAAGGCCCAGGACATCCAGGTCTTCAACACCATCGGACAGACGGAACTCTTCGATCGCGTGTTCATCGCCACCGCCCCACCGCCTCATCGAACCGACAGACACGGGCGCTCGCCGCGCACGTTCGCGACAAGGTGAAGGCAGCGGGCGGCCATGTGGTATCGGTCGAGGGCGAGGAAAGCGGCGAGTGGGTACTGGTCGATCTGGGCGACGCGGTGGTGCACATCATGCAGCCGGCGATCCGGGCCTATTACCGGCTCGAAGAATTGTGGGGCGCCAAGCCGGTCAGCCTGAAGACGGGGCCTGAGAAAAAACCGGCCGCGCCGGCTGCCGGCAGAAAGCGAGCCGCCTCATCACCCGCGCCACGCGCGGGCGTTGCCAGGCGGGCAGCCCCAGCGCCTGCCGCGCCTGCCGCGCCCGCCAGCGCCTCGCCTCGGAGCTCTCGCGCCCGCACCGCCGCAGCAGCAACCGGAAAGCCGGGCGCTCCGGCTGCGCGTGCCACCACACCCCGCGCCGCCAAGCGCACCCGCAGCACCTGAGCTGTGCGCATCCGGGTGATCGCGGTCGGCACCAGGATGCCGGCTTGGGTCGACTCCGCTGCCTCCGATTACAGCGCCCGGTTGCCTGCCGAGCTTGCGCTCGAATGGCGCGAGGTGCGTGCCGAGCCCCGCAGTGCGAGCGGCTCGCCCGCAGTCTGGATGCAGCGTGAGGCCGAGCGGATCCGCTCGG
>RFXC01000572.1 GCA_009921765.1 Betaproteobacteria bacterium
ATCAAGCTGATTCTGTGCGTCACGAAGCTCGAGGGTGTAGGTGGTGCCGCCACCGTTGTAGCGGAGCACGCCAGGTGTGGCGAGGTAGGTTGCAAGATCGGAGGCCTTGCCGCGAATTTCGGTGTGCGTATTGACCGTATGCACCGTGACATAGCCCGAAGCGGTGGCGGTCAGTGTTCCCGCCGCAGCGCCGGGAACGAAACGAAGCCGAAGCTCGTCCGTGCCATTGGCGAGGGCGCCGGTGAGCGATGCGCCAACAAACCGCAGATCGGAATCGCGGTAGGGGGTGACCCACACCTTGGTGGGCAGCGACGCAAACGCGGCGGTCGTCTCAGACACATCCGGATTCGCGGTGATGATGGTGCTGACGGTGTTGACCAGCGACGTCACCGTCGAGCTGATCGGAACGCCGTCAAGCGATGTGCCATCGGTCACCGAGAATACAAGCGGCGCCGAGACCGGGCCGACATAGCGGATGCGATCGGCACCGCTCGTGCCAAGCAAGCTCGCGTTCAACTGCGCCGCGGTGCCGGAAAGCGTAAGCGTCCGCGACAGACTGCTTGCAGCGCCCGCAGACGTCACTGTGCCCAAACCCTGACTGCCCGATAGGGTGACCGAGTCCGGAATGCTGATCGTGAGTGTCAGCACATCGCTCGCCAACCCAGTGCCGCTTGACGGTGCATACAGAACGCCGTCTGCGTCCAGGGTGATGAGCCCGGTTGATGCCGGCACATTGAAGCGCGCGGGAATCGCAAGCGCCGGGCCAGTACGAGCCTGCGCCGTATTGCCCTGAAGCGTGACGGGTATCGTGCTCGCCGACACGAAGTCGCCCGCGGTGACGGTGACGGTCACCGACCCTGCCCCAGATGAGCGAAGCTTCAAATTGCCCGCGTGGAGGTAGGCATTGAGCGCGGCCACATCGCCATACAACGAAACGCTTGAAGCCGCGGTTGTGGAGGCGGCAAGCGTGCTGCCAGCGGACGCGGAAGCTTTCAGACTGCCGCTCGATGACCACTCGAACTGCGCATCACCCGTGGCGGTGAAACTCAGCAGCACATTGCCCGCGCCCGTGAGTGCCGACGAGCCAAAGGGAAGCGACTGCAGCGCGCCGGGTGTGGTGATGCGGGCGGCCGGTATCGAAAGTGTTGCGGGGGTTCCGGTGGCTTGAACTGGCGTTGACAGCGGAATCGATGCGGTGGAC
>RFXC01000573.1 GCA_009921765.1 Betaproteobacteria bacterium
ATCTGCCCCGCGATGGGCGAGCGCACGAGAACGATGGGGTCAATCAGGCGCTCCCGTTCAATGCGTTCCAACTCAGCGTCAGACCGGCCGACGAGAACGCGGATCCGGTTTTTGGCCGCCGTAACGGCGCCCTCCGCCGTCCGCAAGTCGGCTTCCGCTGCGGCATGATCCGCCTGGGCCTGATCCAGCTCGCGCATGGCGGCGGCGCGCTCGCTCACGAGTGTTGTTTGCCGGTCCAGCACGCGCTTGGTCAACAGCTTCTGCGCCCGGGCCTTCTCCGCCGCATTCAGGGCCGCGATGAATTCCGTCTGCATCTGCACGACTTCGGGACTGTCGATCTCGAAGAGGGGCGTATTGGCCTGGACCTCGTCCCCGATCTTACCCAGAACCTTCGTGACACGACCTGCAAAGGGCGGAAAAACGACTGTGCTCGTATCCTCGTTGAAGGCGAGCTGTCCGATGGCGAATTTCTGCGGACGAAACCGCCTGGCCTCAACCGCTTCCATGCTGATGGAGCGTATCTGCGTCTCGGAAATCTTGATGGTCTCATCGCCGGATCGAGCTTGCAGTTGCAGCCCGCCAAGGAGGTGACAGCAGAGCGCCAGGCCGAAAACCCGGGAATATCGAGAAGGCATCATGATCATTCGACAGCCTGTGCTTGCGTCACGATCTTGGGTTGATTGTCCGGAGCAGGCCACCAGGGCCGGCCAAGGGCTTGCAAGAGCGCAAAGACATTGGCGGCTCTGGAGGCGTCCGCCTGAACCTTGGCCAGCGACGTCTGCAGATAGGCCTGCTGCGCGGTGAGAAGCGCGGGCAGGCTCACCTGTCCCCCCTCCACTTGCTTGCGCACCAGAGAGAGGCTGCGGTTCGCCGACTCCATGGCGGTTCGCGCGGCTTCGATCATGCGTTCATCGGCCTGAAGCGCGCGCAGGGTGTCCGCCACATTCTGGAACGCCGTCAGCACGGTGGAGCGATATTGCGCCAATGACTGGTTGTAGCTTTCTTCCGCAGCGACCTGCTTGCTGGCGAGGATCCCTGCGTCGAAGATCGGCGCCAGGGCGCCGCCCGCCAGGGTCCAGAACCCATTTGTGGGGCTGAAGAGCTTGTTCATGTCAGAGGCGCTGCTGCCGACTTGAGCCGACAGGGTGATCTGCGGAAACCGGTTGGCCATGGCGACGCCGACCGCCGCATTGGCGGATC
>RFXC01000574.1 GCA_009921765.1 Betaproteobacteria bacterium
CCGGCAAGGCCTGGTTCGAGCGCATGGCGGTCGAGCATGAGCGCTGGCTGGTGCAACTGCTCGGCGGCGTCGATGCGCGCGAGATGGAGCAGCTCCATGAGCTGCTGGGCAAGCTGCGCCGCGGTATCGCCGCGCCGCCGGGCTGAGCCCTCAGAGCACTTCGCTGGCGAAATCGGCCAGCCGCGACCGCTCGCCGCGTGCCAGCGTGATGTGGCCGCCGTGAGGCCAGCCCTTGAAGCGATCGACCGCATAGGTCAGGCCGGACGAGCCCTCGGTCAGGTAGGGTGTGTCGATCTGTGCCAGATTGCCCATGCAGATGATCTTGGTGCCCGGGCCTGCGCGCGTGATCAGCGTCTTCATTTGCTTGGGCGTGAGGTTCTGTGCCTCGTCGATGATGAGGTATTTGTTCAAGAAGGTGCGACCGCGCATGAAGTTCATGCTCTTGACCTTGATGCGCGAGCGGATGAGCTCATTGGTCGCCGCGCGTCCCCATTCGCCCGCGCCGGTGTCGTTCTTGGCCAGCACCTCCAGGTTGTCGTCGAGCGCGCCCATCCAGGGGCCCATCTTTTCTTCCTCAGTGCCGGGCAGAAAGCCAATGTCCTCGCCGACGCTGACGGTGGCGCGCGTCATGATGATCTCGGTGTAGCGCCGGTCATCGAGCACCTGCGTCAGGCCGGCGGCCAGGGCCATGAGGGTCTTGCCGGTGCCGGCTGTGCCCGTGAGGGTGACGAAGTCGACCTCCGGGTCCATCAGCAGGTTCATCGCAAAGTTCTGCTCGCGATTGCGCATGGTCACTCCCCAGACCGCGTTCTTGAGGTGGGTGTAGTCCTTGAGCGTCTTGAGCACCGCCGTCTTGCCGCGGATCTCGGTCACGCGCGCGTAAAGGGGAGGCTCGCCGGCGGCTTCGAAATAGGTGAACTGGTTGATCAGCAGGCTCTCGACGATGGGCCCACTGATGCGGTAGAAGGTGTGGCTGCCCTGCTGCCAGCTCTCGATGGTCTTGCTCTGGCGCGTCCAGAAGTCCGGCGGCAAGGCCAGCGCGCCGCTGTAGAGCAAGTCGCCGTCTTCCAGGGTCTTGTCGTTGCGGTAGTCCTCGGTCGACAGGCCCAGGGCGCGGGCTTTGACCCGCATATTGATGTCCTTGGACACCAGCACCACCTCGCGCGGGGCCAACTCCTTGCGCAGGGCTTCGACCACGCC
>RFXC01000575.1 GCA_009921765.1 Betaproteobacteria bacterium
CACCCGACCCGATGGCGGTGCCGATGCGGTGATTGTTGCTGTCGTCGATGCTCAGGCCGGCGTCGGCCACGGCCTGTTTGGCCGCCACCACGCCGAACTGGCAGAAGCGATCCCAGCGCTTGGCTTCCTTGGGCTCGATGTAGGCAGAAGGATCAAAATCCTTCACCTCAGCGGCAAAGCGGCAGGCATGCGCCGAGGCGTCGAACAGGGTGATGCCAGCCACCCCATTGCGCCCCGAACGCAAACCTTCCCAATAGGAAGCAACGTTGTTGCCGATCGGTGTGACCGCGCCGAGGCCGGTGACCACGACGCGGCGGAGCCCCTCCACCATCGATTCCTCAGGCCTGCTTGTCCTGGATGTACTTGACGGCGTCGCCCACGGTGGCGATGCCCTCGGCGGCTTCGTCAGGAATCTCGATATCGAAGGCTTCCTCGAGGGCCATCACCAGCTCCACAGTGTCGAGGGAGTCGGCGCCCAGATCATTCTGGAAGTTCGATTCCGGCTTCACCTCGCCGGCATCAACGCTCAGCTGCTCGACAACGATCGAGCGCACTTTCTCGAAGATCGCTTCCTGGGACATGGCCGGAGAGTCGGACGCCGCATCCTACGGGGCGGCGCGACCGCAGCCCCCAGGGCCTCGGCACTATGAACAAGGGTGACGGGCTCCAGGGGCGTTGCCCTGCTGTACGAGCGCCTTGGGTACCTTGGGCGTCGCGTCCCGAGGCGACATGTCCCACGCCGTCAAGATCTACGACACCTGCATCGGTTGCACCCAGTGCGTGCGGGCCTGCCCCCTCGATGTGCTCGAAATGGTCCCCTGGGACGGCTGCAAGGCCGGTCAGATCGCTTCCTCTCCCCGCACCGAAGATTGCGTGGGCTGCAAGCGTTGCGAAACCGCCTGCCCCACCGACTTCCTTTCGATCCGCGTCTATCTCGGCGATGAGACGACCCGTTCGATGGGCTTGGCCTACTGATCCATCGGCTTCTGCCTGCGCGCCCGTCAGTTGCATAGGCCGATCGTCCTTCTTCCCATAAGCTCAGACCCGGCTCCGCCGGGTTTTTTTATGTGCGGCATCGTTGCGGTGATCGGCTCACGCGAGGCGGCGCCGCTGTTGCTGGAGGGTCTGCGCCAGCTCGAATACCGCGGTTACGACTCCGCCGGCATCGCCACCATTGAGGTGCCCGCCAGCGAGACATCC
>RFXC01000576.1 GCA_009921765.1 Betaproteobacteria bacterium
GAGGAGGTTTTGCGGGAGATCGAGACCGGCCGCGTGCGCACGTTGCACACTTCCGCGCCGCCCGACCGCGCTCATCCGGGTACCCACCGTTGGATGAGTGACCCGGCGGAGGGTCTGCCCGCGTGGCTCGAACTGCGCTGGCCGGCGCCGGTGAACTTCAGTGAAGTCCAGCTGACTTTCGACACCGGGCAGCATCGCTTTCTCACGCTCTCCCAGGCCGACGGCTACACCCGCCGCATGCACTGGGGGGAGCCGCAGCCCGAGACCGTCCGAGACTACGTCCTCGAGATCGAGACAGCCGACGGTTGGCGCGCGGTGCACCGTGAAGCGGGCAATTACCAGCGGAGGCGGGTCCACCGGCCGACGACGCCGGTGACAACCGCGGCGCTGCGAATCGTGGTCGCCGCCACGAACGGCCTCGATCACGCGAGGATCCTCGAGGTCAGGGTGTATTGATCGCGCTTTCGCCGCGGGCGTTTGACAGGGCCTCCGCCAGCGGAGACACAAGGGCCGCTCACGGGCCGATAGCTTAACGGTTAAAGCAGAGGACTCATAATCCTTTGAGTCTGGGTTCGAATCCCAGTCGGCCCACCAGCCTCGGCTGTATGCTTACTACCAACAAACGAAAAGTATCCGTTAACACCGCGACGACCAAGGTCGAAGTGGTCAAAATTGGCCAGGATCTGCACGCCACGCAGGTGACGGTGGTGGTGCAGCTGGACGGCAGCGTGCCGCGGCCGGCGCAAGTGATCCCGATCGACGCGTACCGGGACTGGGTGAAGGCGCTGCAGGTGCAACATCCCCGGGCGAAGTTCCACTCCTGCTACGAGGCGGGCCCGTGCGGGTACGGGCTGCACCGTGATCTGGTGGCGATGGGAGTGGAGAACCGGGTGGTGGCGCCCACGAACCTGTGCGGGCGGCGCAAGACGGACAAGCGGGACGCGCGCAAGCTGGTGGAGGCGCTGGACCGGCTGGTGGGCGGTAATCGCGAGGCGCTGACGGTGGTGAAGGTGCCGACGCCCGAGCAGGAGGAGCACCGCGCGCTTGTGCGCCAGCGCGAAGCGCTGGTGCGGCAGCGTAAACGCAGCGTGATGCAGGGCTGCAGCCTGTTGTTGCAGCATGGGGTGCGGCTCAACGCGAAGTGGCGTACGGCGCCCGTGTGGAAGACGCTGGTGGAGGATTTGCCCAAGTGGGTGGTCA
>RFXC01000577.1 GCA_009921765.1 Betaproteobacteria bacterium
CATCGGGTGGTCATGCACCACCTTCAGGTTTTCCAGTCCGCCATGTTCACGCAGCACCAATGCTTTCATCATCATCTCCTGTTCAAAAATCGGGGAAAAAAGGGTTGTCGCGTTACCGCAATCACTCAGGCCAGCGGTCCTTCCACCGCCAGTCGATCCAGCGCCATCTGCAGCGTGGTCTTGCGTTCAATCTTGTTGGTGCCCGAGAGCGGCATCTCGCGCACGAACCACACCCGGCGCGGATGGGCATAGGCCGGTGCGTGCGCCAGGGCGTGATCCTTGATCTGCTGCTCGGTGGCGGCGGCTCCGGCCTTGAGCACGACGAAGGCCACCGGCTTGGTGCCCTTGATGTCATCCGGCACCGGCACCACACAGGCCTGCTCCACCGCAGCATGGCGTTCGAGCATTTTCTCGATCTCGCCCGGGTAGAGGTTCTCCGCGCCCGAGACGAACATGTCATCGGTGCGACCGACAAAGTAATGGAAGCCATCGGCATCACGCCGGAACACATCGCCGGTGATGTAGTAACCATCGGCGGTCATGACCTTGCGCGTGAGTTCGGGCAGGTTGTGGTAGCCGTCCATGTTGGCCGGGCTCTTCATCTCCAGCACGCCCTCGTCGCCACCGCCCTGGATGCGCAGGCTCACCTGCGGATGTGGATAGCCCACCGACAGCTCGGGTTGCGCCACGCCCTTCGGATGCGGACCGAACACCACCGGGCCGGCTTCGGTCGTGCCATAGCCATTGAGGATGGATGCCTTGGGGAAATAAGCACGCAGCTGATCGATCAGGCTCTGCGTCACCGGCGCCGAGCCCATGCGGATGAACTGGACACAGGAGAAATCGGTGGACTGCATCAGATCGGTCTCGCGCATCATCATCGCCATCATCGGCGGCACCGAGGTGAGCCAGGTGCAGCGATGTATCGCGATGGCCTCGATATAGCTGCGGGCATTGAATTGCGGCAGCAGCACCACCGTGGCATGCGCCAGCGAGGCGAACTGCGCCAGCGCCCTCCAACCATGAGCCGCCATAAAGTGCGGATGCGCCAACAACAAGATCAAAAAGGTTTGCAGATTCCGTTGGTGCCGAAGGGATGAACGCCAGATATCGGGGATGATCAGTAGAAATACATGCCTTTGCTAAAACATGTTTGAAGATGTCGAGTGCTTTCTCGCCGCCAATTCCATTTTCCGTAAT
>RFXC01000578.1 GCA_009921765.1 Betaproteobacteria bacterium
GTGTGGCCATTCTGTGCCGCCGGGAAACGGTTGGCGCACCCACCGACGTGGTGATCGGGAACCCGCTGTTCCCGGACGAACAAAAGCGCCTGATCAGTGCAACCGTGGCGGGGCTGCGCGTCGTGTGCGCCTATTTCCCCAATGGCCAGGCGGTCGGCAGCGACAAGTACGACTACAAGCTGCGCTGGATCGATGCCCTGATCGAATGGATCACCCCTCAGCTGCCAGCCGAGGGGCATGCGGCCCCTGCAACGGGTCGTCCGATCGCGCTCCTGGGCGATTTCAACATTGCGCCAGCATCCGAAGATGTGCACGATCCTGTCGCCTGGACCGGGCAGGTGCTCTGCTCAGACCCCGAACGCGAGCGATTCCGTGCGCTCATCCAGGCAGGGTTTGTTGATTCATTCCGTGTATTTCCGCAGGCTGATCGCAGCTTCAGCTGGTGGGACTACCGTCAACTGGGATTTCGCCGCAACGCGGGACTTCGGATCGATCACATCCTGGTGGACCGAACGAGCGCCTCTCGCCTGACAGCCTGCCGCATCGATCGAGAACCACGCAAGCTGCAGCAGCCTTCCGACCACGCGCCTGTGGTGGCGGAACTCTCCTAACCACCCAGCGCTTACCCGCCACGCGCCCAGCCCGTCAGGTCAGGTCGGACCCTTCCTCGAGCTTCAGTTCCTGCACTTTCCGGGTGATGGTGTTTCGACCGATACCCAGCCTGAGGGCCGCATCGATCCGCCGACCCCGCGTGTGACGAAGCGCCGTACGAATCACCGCCGCCTCGAACAGTCGGGTGAGTCGATCCATCAGCTCGCTGTCCCCCTGGAGCCGCTCCTCTACCGACTGTGCGTTGAGACGCAGCGACACATCTTTCTCGAGCTGCGCGACCCACGCCGGCGGCAGGTCGGCACCTGGCGACTCAGGCAGGCTGGTGGCTGGCTCCCCCGATGCTTGCGAGGCTGCGCCAGGCAGTCCCGCCTGATTCGATGCGGGCACGGCAGTGCCCCAGGGGAAGATTCCAGCCAGCGAAGCCGGGGGCGCCGCGCCTGACCCGTGTTGAGCGCCGGCTCCACTTCCCTGCACAGCCTGATCAGACCGGGAAAGGGCCGCCGAGAACGGCACCGCTTCGGACTGAAATGCCGCGATGGCGCTGTCATGGGCAGCGCCTGCCCCGGTCGCGGCGCTGCCTCCGAGGC
>RFXC01000579.1 GCA_009921765.1 Betaproteobacteria bacterium
AGCACCGCCCGGCTCGCTCCGGCGGCGCTGGTGACTGCCGCCCTCCTCGCCGGCTGTGCCACCCCCCGCCCTGACGCCGGCTTTGATCAGGTCAGTCAGACCGTTGGTCAGCATCTGAACAAGGATCTGCACTGGGCACGTGACGAGACCCACCGGCGGCTGATCGATGCGCGCGTGGCCGACTTGCTCACGCGACCGCTCTCGGCTGACGATGCAGTACAACTCGCGCTCCTCAACCATCGCGGGCTGCAGGCCGCCTTTGATGAACTCGGCATTGCCGAGGCCGATCGGGTGCGCGCGCTCAGCCTGCCCAATCCCGGCATCAGTATCGGCCGCACCCGGCGCGGCGCCGAGATCGAAAGCGGCCTTGGGCTCCATTTCAATCTGGCGCGACTGCTCGCGTTGCCGCTCGTGGCCGAGGTCGAGTCGAGGCGGACTGCGCAACTGCAGGCCGACACCGCCCTTCGTGCGATCACCCAGGCGGCCGAGGTTCGCAGGGCCTGGGTGCTGGCCGTTGCCTCGGCCGAGTCGGTTCGTTATGCGCGGCAGGTGATGGAGGCTGCGGCCGTAAGTGCGGAGCTGGCACGCCGGATGGCCGCAGCCGGCAACTTCAACAAGCTCCAGCATGCCCGCGAGCAGTCGTTTCAAGCCGATGCCACGCTCAATCTCGCGCGTGCCGAGCAGGCGCATCAGGCCAGCCGCGAACGACTCACGCGACTGCTTGGGCTCTGGGGCACACAAACCGCCTATCGTCTGCCCGAGCGCCTGCCGGACCTCCCCACTGCGCTCGACGAGCGCGCGGCGCTCGAGTCGCTTGCCATCGCACAGCGCCTCGATGTGCAGGGCGCACGGCTCGCCGCCGAGCGCACGGCGAGCGCATTGGGCCTTACGCGCGCCACCCGCTTCATCAATGTCCTCGAGATCGGCGCCGAGCGCGAGCGCTCCAACGAAGCCCCGGTTAAAACCGGGTGGGAGATCAGCCTCGAGTTGCCGGTCTTTGACAGCGGTCATGCGCGAGTCGCGCGTGCCGAAGCCGTCTATCGACAGGCACTCAATCGGGCGGCCGAGATTGCCATCAATGCCCGCTCGGAGGTTCGCGAGGCCTGGTCGACCCGCCAGAGCACCTGGGAGATGGCCCGCTACCACCGGGAGCAGATCGTGCCGCTGCGGCAGCGGATCGCCGAGGAGAACCTGCTGCG
>RFXC01000580.1 GCA_009921765.1 Betaproteobacteria bacterium
AGGCCAGGCCCCGGAAGCAGCGCGCCGCCTCGACCAGGCGGCTTCGGATGCGGTTCGACAACTCGCGGGTGGCCGCGCGGGTGAAGGTCATCACCAGGATCTCGGCCGGCATCAGCGCTGCCCTGAAAGCCGTGGGCTCGGGGCTGGCCTCACCATGACCGAGGACCAGCCGCAGGTAGAGCGCCGCAATGGTCCAGGTCTTACCGGTGCCGGCACTCGCTTCAATCAGACGGCTGCCAAAGAGTGGCAGGCGGTAGGCGTTCAGCACCTGGGTCATTCGTCTGCCCGTCCCGAGTGCGGTTCCAGCGCGTCCTGGGGCTCAGCCTTGGCGTGGGGCAGAGCGGTGACATGGGTACCAACCCAGCAGACCAGCTCGGCATAACAGCCGCTTGCCAGGCTTGCGAACCTTCCATCGTCTGCGAGCGCCTCGAAATCGGGGAACAGTCGCGCGAGGACCGGATCGGCGACTTCACCGCGAACATGCTCGCTTCCTTCGTAGACTGCGGCAGCGTCGTCCTCGCTTTGCGTATCGCAGTATTCGATAGCGGTTTTGGCAGCGATCGGCAGCGGTTCGACGCATGCCTTGCGATACAACGCGAGCAGCTCGAGAAGGCGCTCGCGTGCATAGTCAGGCGCAGGGGGGCGGGCCCGAAGCGTTGCATCGCGCCCAACGATGACCAGTTGATCGGACAGACCCAACGCGCCCAGAAGCAGGGCTTGCACCCAGGTCTCGAGAAGACGATGCGGCATGGGCCTGCGCTTGCCGGAGGATTCGAGCAGCGTGTTTGCGCTTGCATGGAGCTGAATCGCCGGTTGCGTTGCATCGGTGGAAGCAAACCGGCCGGGCGTGAACGCTTCGATCAGCGTGCCGGCCAGCTCGATTCGGAGCGGCAGTCGCTCAAGCGCATGTGGGTGCCGGTCGCGCTCAGCGATCCAGGCGCGCACGGGCTGCGCGGCGAGCGCTGCCAGGGACTTTCGGTGCACCACGCCGGGTCCGCCCAATGGCAGCCTGCCCTCGCGTTCGAGTCGCAAGAGGCGTCCTGCGATCAGGCGCTCAGGATCGGTGCTGGAGTTGCCGTCCGCAGGTCCGTCGCTCAGATCGGCGAGCACCCCGCGGGTGATCGAATCGAGCAGCTGGTAGGCGTCAAGGGAATCGAGCGTGAACGGTTCGTCGTCGGCAGAGGCGGAGTCATCCTCGC
>RFXC01000059.1 GCA_009921765.1 Betaproteobacteria bacterium
TGGCGGCGTCGATGGTCCGGTGGTGGAGCCCGATTGGGGCGAGCCCGGACTCACGCCGGCGGAGCGGGTCTTTGGATGGTCGTCGTTCGAGGTGCTGGCCTGCCGCATTGGCAATCCCGATGCGCCGGTGAACGCGATTCCGCCGCGCGCCTGGGCCAGGTGCCAGTTGCGCTTCGTGGTGGGGGTGGATCCTGATCGCATTCTGCCGGCCTTGCGCGAGCACCTCGATCGGCACGGCTTCGGCATGGTGAAAGTGGAAGCCACCCGGGAGGAACTGTTTCGGGCCACGCGACTGGATCCTGATGATGCCTGGGTGCGGTGGGCTGCAGCGTCGCTCGAGCAGACCACGGGCAAGAAGCCTGCGGTGTTGCCCAATCTGGGCGGGTCGCTGCCGAACGACATTTTTGCCGAGGTGCTGGGCCTGCCTACTGTCTGGGTGCCGCACTCCTATCCAGGTTGCTCCCAGCATGCGCCCAATGAACACCTGCCCTCGGCGCTTCTGCGGGAGGCGCTGCAGGTGATGACCGGTCTGTACTGGGATCTGGGAACCGGCAGCGCACTCGCCGCGCTCGCTCAGTCTCAGCCCTCGTTTCGCATCGACCAGCCGCGAAACGGCGCGTAGTAGGCGCGAATGTCGGCCATGTCGGACTCGATGTTGCCGGTGGGATAGAAAAGCCGATCCACCCCGCAGGTGCGCGTACCGTGGTCCATGTAGGCCATGACCACCGGCACCTCGGCACCGAGCGCGATGTAGTAAAAGCCGGTCTTCCATGTTTTGACGGCCTTCCGGGTGCCCTCTGGGGGAACCAGCAGCAGGAGGGGCGCGCGCTCGGCCGTAAAGCACTGAACTGCGGCATCGACCAGGTTGTTGGCACGGCTGCGATCGACCGGAATCCCGCCCATCCAGCGCATCAAACCACCGAAGGGAAAACGAAAGATCTGCGATTTGCCCAGCCAGTGAAGGTCGCGTTCAAGCACAAAAGCCGCCATCAACATGTAGGGCAGATCCCAGTTGCTGGTGTGCGGCGCGCCAATCACGACCGCCTGTTGCAAGCCGGTTGGAATAACACCCTCGAAGCGCCATCCCAGGAAACGGAACAGGACGCGGGCAATCGCCCGCAGCGCAGGGGTAACCAGGGGGGTGTTGAAGAGCGTTCGGGTTGCGGGCTGAAAGCCTGAGCCGTCCGTGCTCAAAAGAGGTCTCCAGGTGTTATCAGCGCACCTCGCCACATCATTTATCGGCGCGCTGATCGGTGCATTCGTGCAGCCGCGTGTAGTCGGTATCGTTGATCGGTGCCGGACTCTAACGCAGAGCAGCGCCCTCCCACAAGCGTGCCGCTGCGGCGGTCATCCGCCTGAACATTCGCCGATACACTGCGGTCTCGCGCATCGTCTCCATGCAAAGGCGCCCATGTCCGGGTCCGTTCTGCCCTCCTTCATTGCACTCGCTCCGCTGGCAGCGGGGCTGTCGCTCGCTGCGCTCACCGCGGCCATCGCGAAGCGGGCGGCGGTCGACGCACCACCGCTCGGGCGTTTCATTGATGTCCCCGGTGCCCGACTGCATGTGGTGGATCGCGGCCCGACCACCCGGCCTGGTGCGCCAGCCATCATGCTGGTGCACGGGCTGGGTGGGCAGTTGCGCCACTTCAGCTACCAGTTGATCGAGAGCCTCGCCCCCTCCTATCGGGTGATTGCCTTTGACCGCCCCGGTTCGGGATATTCGAGCTGGCGGTCAGGCGTCAAGCCCAGCCTCGCTGCACAGGCCGATCTGGTGGACGCGCTCGCAGCCCACCTGCAGATTGAACGCGTGGTGCTGGTCGGGCATTCGCTGGGCGGGGCCATCGCGCTTGGCGCGGCACTCAGGCACCCGGCTCGCGTCGCAGGGCTTGCGCTACTCGCCCCGCTCACGCATGCGCCCATCCGGGTGTCCCGCCAACTGGTTCAGACGCTTCGGCTAGCCGACTGGGTCTGGCGTGCGCTTGCATGGACCGTGGCGGTGCCGGTGGCTCGCCTGCAGCGCGAACGCTGGCTCGCCGACATCTTTGCGCCAGACCCTGTGCCCGTTGATTTCGCCTCGCAGGGTGGAGGTTCGCTGGTGCTGCGTCCTGCGCATGTGCTCGCGGCAGCGCGCGATCTGATCGATATCCCGGTCTGGATGGAGGCGCTCACCCCGTGCTACCCCACTCTGCGAAGCCGGCCGACACTGCCGATCGAAGTGCTCTATGGGAGGCAGGATCGTGTGCTTTCGTCAGTCCTGCAGGGGGAGCGCTTTACGCAGGCGGTGCAACATGCCAGGTTGCATCAGATTGACGCCGGGCACATGCTGCCTCTCACGCGCCCGCAGGAATGCGCCGAGCTGATTCGCAGGGTGGCCGATGCCGCAGGCGGGTGATCACCGATGAAGCGACCCGCTTTCGCCCTCGCCCTGGTCTGCCTTGGCGCGATGGTGGCGCCGCTCGACACCGCAGTCAATGTAGCCTTTCCTGCGATTGCGGCGGCGTTCGGTGTTGCGCCGCGCGATATCGTCTGGGTGATCATCGCCTTCGTCTTCACCCAATCGCTTTCGTCGCTGGTCTTTGGCCGATTGGGCGATCTTTACGGGCATCGCCGCATGTTTCTCATCGGCATGGCGGGTAGCGTCCTCGCGCATGGCGCGCTCGCCATGGCTGGCGATTTCCTGTCGCTGGTCGTGTTGCGTGCGCTCCAGGGCGCTGCGGTGGGCATGGCCATGGCCTGCGCACCGGCGCTGGTGAGCATGGCGAGTTCGCCCGCCGAGCGCCCGAAGGCGCTTGCCCTCTACGCGAGTGCGATCAGCGGCGCGCTGGCCCTGGGGCCGCTTGCGGGCGGGTGGTTGATTGATTGGTTCGGCTGGCCCGGCGTGTTCCTGTATCGGGCGCCGCTCGCTCTGCTCGTGCTGTTCCTCGCGCCCTGGGGGCTTACGATTGCCGCTCAAACGACCGGTGCTGCAACCAGACCAACGGCTGCAGCAGTTGCGTGGTCAGCGCTGCGCGCACGACCGTTCCTGGGCCTGCAGGGCGCGTCGGTGTTCGTTCAAGGGGCTTTGTTTTCGATCATGCTTTGGGTGCCTTTCGCCCTCGCCGGGTGGCCAGCGCTTCCGGTGGCAGGCGCCGGAGCGCTGATCGCGCTCTTTCCTGCGGGGTCGCTGATGGCAAGCCTGTGGCTCGTGCGCTATCGCGGTGCCGCATCCGGGCTGCGCTCGCAGGCGCTGGTCAGGAAGGGGCAATGGTTTGCCGCAGCCGGACTGGCTCTGATCGCGCTGGTGCTGCCTGCGCAGAGTTCGGCGATGCTCGCCGTAGCGCTCTGGTTGGCTGGCGTCGGGATGGGCATCTTTCAGGTGGGCTATCAGGAAGGCACGCTCGAGGCGGTGCCCGCTGACAACCGGGGGCTGGCAGGCTCGCTCATCAACGTCACACGGTTGCTTGGCATTGTTCTGGGCGCGATCCTGTCGGGCGCTGTCGGCGCAAGCCTCGGCGTGGTGATGGCCATCGCGTTCAGTGCCGCTGCGCTCGCCGTATGGACCTGCCTCTTCCTCATTTTTTTGCAGTCCGCACCGTCTGCGCGAGCGGACCCGTCAGAAAATTGAGCCTTGCGCCCGAGTCCATGCAAGCGCGTGCGGCAACCGGGTTTGCAGCGCGTCAAGATCAGGGCGGTTTCGCAGGGGCCAGTTCGCTTGATCGCTACCAGCTCCGGGCGGTATCTTCGCTCACTCCCTCCCGCATGAAAGGGCGAGCATGTCCATTTACGATGCCCCCACCCGGCGGGTCACGGTCTCGGCATACGGCAGCGTCAGTCTCAATGTTCGTCTCGGTCCCGAGTCGGGGCCGCCGCTGCTGCTGCTTCACGGTCATCCACAGACGCATCTGATGTGGCGCAAGGTCTGGCCCGATCTGTCGTCGCGTTTCACCCTGGTGGCGCCGGATCTGCGCGGCTATGGCGATAGCGACAAGCCGGTCGGTGCGCCCGATCACGCGAACTACAGCAAGCGCGTCATGGCGGCCGATTGCATCGAACTCATGCGAAGCCTGGGGCATGAACAGTTTCTGGTCGCGGCGCATGATCGCGGCGCCCGGGTGGCGCATCGGATGGCGGCCGACCATCCGCAGCGCGTGACCGCGCTTGCCCTGCTCGACATCGCACCCACGCTTGCGATGTATGAACAGACCTCCGAGACGTTTGCGCGCGCCTATTGGCACTGGTTCTTTCTGATTCAGCCCCATCCCCTGCCCGAGACACTGCTGGCTGCCAAGGGCCCGGATTATGTTCGCAGCATGCTGGGCGGACGCCACGCCGGGCTTGCACCGTTCGAGCCCGAGGTGCTCGCCGACTATCAGCGCTGTGCGGCTGATCCGGCCACCCTGCACGGTTTCTGTGAAGACTACCGCGCCTCCGCAGGTATCGATCTCGACCACGACCGAAGCGACCGCAGCGCCGGCCTGCGCCTGAAATCGCCTACGCTCGTGCTGTGGGGGCAGCATGGTGTGGTGCATCGCTGTTTCGACGTGTTGGCCGAGTGGCAGAAGGTTGCAGTCGATGTACAGGGCGAGGCGCTAGATTGCGGTCACTATCTGGCCGAGGAGCGCCCCGGCGATGTGGCCGAGCGCCTGCTTGCCTTTTTCTGAGGGGGCGGGCGATGTGGCCCGTCAATTGGCGGCCAGCAGCGCCCGCAGTTCGTCGGCGCCGATGACCGTGCCGGTGTCCTGACCCTGCAGCACGCCGTCGGCCAGATCGCGTTTGCGGCGATGAAGATCGATGATCTGTTCTTCGATCGATCCGGCGGTGACCAGTCGATAAACCGTGACCGGACGCTGCTGGCCGATCCGGTGCGCGCGACCGCTCGCCTGGTCTTCTGCAGCAGGGTTCCACCACGGGTCGACGATGATCACGTAGTCGGCTGCCGTGAGGTTGAGACCGAAGCCGCCGGCCTTGAGACTGATCAGGAACAGGTCGCCCTCGCCCGCCTGAAACGCCGCCACGCGTCGTGTCCGCTCGGCTGACGGCGTGCTTCCGGTCAGGGTTTGATAGCGGATTCCCGCATGCTCCAGCCGCTCGCCCAGCAGGTCGAGAAAATCGGTGAACTGGCTGAAGACCAGCGCCTTGTGGCGACCGGCGGCAAGCTCGCGGGCGAGTCGCTCGAACTCCTGCACCTTTTCGCCGATCAGCCCCAGCTCCGGGGCCACGAGGCGGGGATCGCATGCCGCCCGGCGCAGCCGGGTGAGTTCAGCCAGCACATGGAAGGACTGCTGCGGATCGTCGCCATCGAGATCGGCGACCCGTTCGCGCGCCGCGCGCCGCAAGGCCTCGAGGAACTCGCGCTCGCGTTCGCCCGGCTCGACACGATGGATGATTTCAGTGCGCTCGGGCAGGTCGGCAAGTACCTGGGCTTTGGTGCGTCGAAGAAGAAAAGGACTGATGAGACGACGCAGTCGCGCGCGGGTCGGTTCATCGCGCTGCCGTTCGATGGGGCTCGCGAAGCGCTCATTGAACTCGCTCGCCCGGCCCAGCAGACCAGGGTTGAGCAGATTCATGATTGACCACAAATCACCCAGACGGTTTTCCACCGGGGTGCCAGTGAGCGCAAGCCGGAAATCGGCGTTGAGCGCCGCAATCGCGCGCCCGCGCTGCGTAGCTGCGTTCTTCAGCATCTGCGCTTCATCAAGAACCAGCGTGGACCAGCGACGCTCGGCGAGCGCCGCGCCTTCCATCATGGTGAGCGCATAGCTCGCCACCACCACATCGCCCGGGATTAGCGCCTCCAGCATGGCAGCGCGGTCGCCTTCGCCGAACGCCAGCACCCGAAGTGATGGCGCAAAGCGCTCCGCCTCCGCGACCCAGTTGCCGCAGACCGAAGTGGGGGCGACCACCAGCGCAGGGCCCAGCGCCGCCCGACCGAGCAGGAGCGCGAGCGTCTGGATTGTTTTTCCCAGACCCATGTCGTCGGCCAGGATGGCGCCCAGTCCGGCGTGCGCCATTCGGGTCATCCAGGTGACGCCGTCGCGCTGATAATCGCGCAGCTCCGCCTGCAGCGCATCGGACACCTTGACCTCCAGCGCTGCTGCTTCCTCGAGTCGCCGAGCGCCCGCCAGCCAGGGTTGATCGGCATCGACGGAGAAGCCCTCGAGCGCCGCCTCGGCAAACGCGGCGGCGGCGCGGGGCAGCACCAGCCGGTCAGTGTTCGATTCGGAGACTGCGGCCAGATCGGCGAGCTGGGTCCGCAGCCGCTCGGTCAGCGCCAGGTACTCGCCGTCGCCAAGCGGAACGAAGCGACGTGCGCCATGATCACGAATCATGCCCAGCAGGTTCTGGAGCGACAGCACCCTGGCCTCGTTGATTCGCACCTCACCCTGAAGCGCAAACCAGTCGGAGGAGGATGCCACGGAGACGCGGACCGCCTGCGGGCTCAGCGTGGTGACGCGAAGCGATTTTCCTCGCGGCCAGTCAAGACCCGCGATGCAGTCGAGCGTGGGCAGGCGCTCGACCGCCTGCAAGGTCTGTTCGGGATCGGTCAGCAGCCAGCACGCATCGGCGGGATCGTCGTCGGCAAGAAAGGGGAGCGCCTCGATTACCCGCTGCAAATGCGTGCGCTCGGCCTCAAGGTCGCGGCGGGTGGAGAGTTCCAGGCCCTCGTGTACGGTGAGGGTCCGTTCGCGGCCGCTCCCCGGCGTGAGAGTCGGACCGAAAGCGCCAAATGGCTGTGCGACCAGCCGCAATTGCACCGCATCGCCCCGCGGCGAAAACTGTGCGCGCAACCGGCTGTCGCTCTCCACTGCGTTGCCGGCTTCGGCATCGCTTTGCAGCTGGAAGTGGCCGGCCAGGGCGCGGAGCGCGGCGTCGAGTTCGCTGCGCGCATCCACAGGGACCCGCCAGCGCCGGGAAATCAGCTCGGCCACCTGACGATGCGCCGGCGAAATACGCAATAGTCGCGCATGACCTTCCAGCCCCTGCAAAACGCGCACGCTGTTGCGCCGCGCGATCTCGGTTTCCGGATTGGCGGCGGTCCAGCGGTCACCGAGAAACGGCAGATCCGGTTCACGGATCGGATCGAGCAGATGAAATTCGAAGGCATCCGACCCATCGTCAGCGCGCACGCGACGGACCTCCAGCTCGGGCAGTGCCTCGCGCAATTCGACCGGCTCATCCGGGGCTTCGGGGAACATCACTGCCGGATGGCCGATCAGCGCGACCGCTGCAGCCGACACATCGATACCGTAGCTGCTGCGGCCCCGGCGCATGTGCTCGATGCATCGGGCAACCGCGGCATCGCGCGGATCGAGATCCGTGGCACGCGCAACCCGGGCGAGCGTGATTTCGCGCAGTCTTGAGCGCGAGCTCGCGCCTGTCGGGCGCTCGTGGGGCACGATGTCGATCACCCGGCCGATCGCATCGGTATCGATCATCCAGGCAAGCGTACCTGACCGCGCTGCGGTTCGTGCCGGCGTCTGCGCAGGGGTGATCCGTGCGATGGCCTCGAGCGCATCGCGCCATGGCTCCCTGGGTGCGCCCAGAAAAGCGGGCGCGAGGCGCTTGCGGTTCTGAGCGGGCGCTGGCGCGGGCAGACCAAGACGTTTGAGTGCATCGCGCAGCAGGTCTTCGCGGCAGAACAGTTGCCTTTGAGCGAGATCTTCCAGCACCACCTGGCAGTGCTCGAGCGTCCAGCCTTCGGGCTCCAGCCCCAGCCAGGCGGCAAGCAGCAGCCGGTCGGGGTCTTCACGCGAGCGATGGCCGCGCACATCCGGGCCCGCGAAGGCGCGAAGCGAGGGCCGCTCCTCGCCCAGCCTGCAGCCGATGGCATGTGCCCAGAGGCCCCAGCCGTCCAGACCGGGCTTGCGGGAACCCGATTCGGTGATGGCGAGTTTGCGGGCGGTGCTCCAGTCGGTGGATTCAGCGCGTGCGAGGAGGGCGATCAGAAACCAGCGCAGTGATTCCGCACTGAGGAGCCCCTGTCGGGCGCTGCGCTCGCGTGCGACCAGCTTGCGGGTCGTTTTGAACCCCAGGACGGCATCGTCCCAGCGGCCTTCGATGGCGGACACCAGCGCCACGATTTCTCCGCTCCGCGGATCGTCCAGCGAGTCGATGGCGGCAAGCGCGCCCCGGGTATCACCCGCGTTGGCGCGCCGCCGTGCGACCGCAAGCCGCGGCGCGGCGCTCAGCTCGGGAGCGTCCGCGGCGCCAGCGTTGGGCGCAGTGCGGGCATCGAGCCAGTCGATCAGACCGCGCCAGATCGGCTGCGAGGTGTCGAACACCGTCGTCCAGCGCTCGAGCAGGCGTTGACGAAGTTTGGGATCGATTCGTGCAAAGGCGCCTGGCAGGAACGGGTCCAGCATGCCGAGCACCAGCGGTCGATCGTCAGTGAGCCGGAGATGAACGCTCTGGGCGTCGAACTGGTGGCGATCCAGCGACGAATACACCAGAAGCCGGCCGAGTGCGATCGGTTCATCGGGCTCGCGAAGCATCGGTACCGGGGTGTAGGCGCTTGAGGCCGATATCGGCGTCTGCGCTCGCACCCAGGCCTTCCAGGCGCGTGCCATCAGGTCGGCGTCGAAGAACTCGAGCAACCACTCTTCGCGTTCTTCCTCGGGCGCGCTGAAGCCCAGACCCGGCGCTGACTCCACCAGGCCATCGTCAGCGAGCCGCTTCAGTGCAATCCCCACTTCATCGAGCGTGAACGGGACGCCGCGCGGGTGGGTCCAGCCAAGCTCCCTCATGAACGCCACCAGCCAGGACTTGCTGCGGGGGCACCCGCCCAGGCAAAGCGCCGAGAAGGTGGCACCCAGCGCGGTGCTCCGATCGGTGGGGCGTGGGGCAGGGCTGTCCAGGTTGATTGGCGACGGGGGGCGCGCGTCTTGCAAAGTAAAAATCCGGCCGGTAAAGGCCGGATGCTATGCGCAGCCTGCCAACGCGGCAAACCGCGGGCTGCAAGTCCCTGCGGTGTTTGCGGCTAGGGCGTCTGGATGGCCGTGTTGAGCACGCTCCAGAGCGGTAGCGTCCAGGGCACCATGTCTTCGCGGTAGTACCACCAGAAATGACCGCCGATGTAGTTGGGCTGATCGATCTTCATGGTGTAGTAGCGCTGCAGCGTCTCGGCCTTGCGGGCCGGATCACTGGTGCCCACCTCGCCGAAGCCGATCTTCGAGTTGGGAAACATTGCGGCAAGCTTTGCAAACACCGTCGGCCAGTCGGGCCTGAGGTCGTTGCAGTCCTCTTCGTAGTAGCTGATCAGCACATAGTCCAGGCCCTGCTTCATTCTGGCCGGAATATTGGCCTGCGCCCAGGTGAACATTTCGTTCGACCGTCGCGACCAGCACTCCTCGTTGTAGTAGAGCGTGAGCGCGGTGACTTTGCCGCGCGCCTTCACCAGGTCGTAGGCGCCGCTGATTTTTGCCACTACGCTCGAGGTGGTTCCCAGCCATTCGCCGTTCACTTCATTGCCCACCTCCCAGATATGGACGATGTCACCCATCGAGTCGAGGTAGCGCGTGGTGCGGTTGAGATACCCAGACACGCTGATCCGCCGCACATAAGCCGAGTCGAGGATTTCGCCCATCAGATAGCTCACCTCCGACATGGCGATCGCCGCCTTGCGGTAGTAGGCCGGGCCGACGGTTTCGTCGAAGACAATACGCGCGGTGGGCTTGCGGGCCAAGCGCTGCAACGACTCGATGATCGCGGGCAGTTCGCTGATGTCGTCGACGGTCACGCCGTAAATCGGAGCGGGGACCGGCGTGAGTGCGGCGGCCGTGACCGTTTGGGCGGCGAGCACCGGTTCATTGCCGTTCGAGCCTGCCTGGCCGGTACTGCTCGTGGATGCGCCGTTCGCGTGATTGTTGTTGGACCGCCCACCGCAATCGGTCACCAGAAGCCCGGTGGCGATAGCAGTGGCAAAGACAAGCGCGGTGACCCACATCGCGCGGCGGTGTGCGGCTGCCTTCAGTCTGATGTTGGAGTCCATCGGCCTCTCCCTCGAAGCGTGTCGTAGAGCGACAAAGCTTCAGGGCGAGTGCCTCTGCGAGGCTTGATCCGACCCCGCGAGTCAGACGATCAGCGACGACGGTCGGCGGTGTTGGACGCCAGATTCTGATCGGCGGGCGCGTGCGGCGCGCGGACGGTGTCTCAGTCGTACTCGGGGCGGTGAGGCGTGAACACGTCGAGATTCAGTACCGGCTCGTCGCCCAGCACCTCGCCCCAGTGCATCGTGTTGGGCGGGACCCGCAGGAGCCCGCCCGCGCCCAGTTCGGTCACTGCGTCCCCGACATGAAAACGGATCCGCCCTGCCAGGATGTAGACCACCTGCTCGTGCGGATGCTGGTGGGGCTTGGGCTCGTGGCCGGGCATCAGCCGGTGCAGCGCCAGCGTGCAGCCGGTACCCGAGAAGGACTTTCGATCAACGCCTTCGCGAACCGGTTTCCAGTCGATGGCATTCCAGTCAACCTGGTGCAGATTCATGGACTTGTCTCCAGAGTGGATCAATACGCATTGCTCAATGGGCTTTGCCGAACAGCCCCTGCGGCCTTGCGAGCAGGAAAATCAGCAGAATCGAAAGTGCTGCGACGTTCTTGAAGCCGGCGCCGAACAGCACAATGGCGAGTGCCTGCGCAACCCCCAGCATGATGCCGCCAGCGAAGGCGCCTGCTGCGTTGCCAAACCCGCCCAGAATGGCGGCGATGAAGCCTGAGATGGCAAACGGCACGCCCACGTTGAACGCGGTGTACTGGGTGGGCGTGATGAGAATGCCGGCGATAGCGCCCAGCGCCGCCGACAACGCAAACGACAGGGCGAGCATGCGCGAAACTGGAATGCCCTGCAACGCGGCCGCCTCGCGGTTGATGGCGCACGCCCGCATCGCGCGTCCGGTGCGGGTGCGCGCAAAGAACAGGGCGAGCCCGGCCACCAGGACGAGCGATGCGCCGGCAATCCAGACCAGCTGCGGGCTGATTGCAATGCCCGAAATCTTCCATGGCGCAGCCGTGGTGAACCCGGAAAAGGTGCGGGGCTGGTCGCCTGCGATCAGCAGCGTGAGACGTTCCACCACGATCTGCGCGGCGAGGGTGGCAAGAATCATCACAAACATGGTGGCGTTGCGTCGCCAGAGCGGCTGCACCACCAGCCGGTCTACGGCAATGCCGAGTGCAGCGGCGAGCACAATGGTGAGCGGAATGGCGAGCGCAAGCGGCAGACCTGCGTGGGTGAGCAGTGCATGGGTGACCATGCCGCCCAGCATCACGAACATGCCTTGTGCGAAATTGACAATGCCCGAGGCGTTGTAGATCACGCAGAAGCCAATTCCGATCAGCCCGTAAATGATGCCGGTACCGATTCCTGAAATGACCGTCTGAATGACAAGTGTGATGTCCATGGTTCAGGCCCTGGTGTCCTGAGCGATGGGGGAAGAAATGTCGGCTCCGCCCAGATAGGCCTCCAGCACAGCGGGATCCTGCTGGACCTGCTCGGGCGTGCCTTCAGCAATCTTCCTGCCGAAATCGAGCACCACGATATGGCTCGCCACCCGCATCACAAGATTCATGTCGTGTTCGATCAGCAGCACGGTGGTGCCGCGCGCGATGATGCGTCCGATGGTATCGGCGAGCGCATCGGTTTCGATGGCGTTCAGCCCGGCCGCCGGTTCATCAAGCAGCAGGAGACGAGGGCCTGCAGCCAGTGCTCGCGCCACCTCGAGGAGCCGCTGCTGACCATAGGTGAGCGCGCCCGCCTCGGTTTCGGCGCGTGACTCGAGTCCGACAAAAGCGAGCAGTTCCTGCGCGACCCGGGCCGACTCGAGCAGCTCTTCACGAGCGCGTCGGTGCCTGCTGAGTGCGGCCCACACCCCGCCCCGTCCGCGTAGATGGCAACCCGCCTCGACGTTCTGGCGGGCGGTCAGTTCGGAAAATAGTTGCACGAGCTGAAAGGTGCGGACCAGCCCTTCAGCGGCGATCCGGTGCGGGGCGAGCCCGGTGATGTCGCGGCCCTCGAAGGCAATGCTGCCGCCCACCGGGCGCTGGAAGCCAGAGATGAGGTTGAAGAGCGTGGTTTTGCCCGCTCCGTTGGGACCGATCACTGCGCTCACGCGGCCTGCTTCGATCGCAAAGCTCACCTGGTCGACCGCGGTGAGGCCGCCAAAGCGCTGGGTGAGATCGCGGACCTCGAGGAGCGTCGTCATGGGGTCTCCCGGTCCGGCTGGCGGAGTCGCCAGCGGCGAATCAGCGAGGCAAGCCCGCGAGGCGCGTAGATCAGGATCAGGATGAGCGCCGCACCGTAGGCGAGATCCTGGAACTCCTTGAAGCCGCGAAAGGTTTCAGGAAGAAGGCTGATGATGAGTGCGCCCACCATTGGGCCCGCCACGGTACCGATACCGCCCACATAAAGCATGGTGAAGCCAAGCACGACCATGTGCAGCCCGAATACTTCGGGGCTTACAAAACCGACAAAGTGTGCGAAGAGCGAGCCCGCGAAAGCGGCATAGATTGCCGCGATCACGAATGCGATCAGTTTGTGGCGGGCGACGTCGATGCCAAGGGCCCGCGCAGCGTCTTCAGAGCCGGCGATGGCGGCCAGTGCCTGCCCGAGCCGGGAGTGCTTGAGCCGCGAGGCCACCCACAGGCAAAGCGCAAGCGCAGCGAGCAGCGCGGCCAGTTGCCAGCGATCGCTCGGCAGTTCATGACCGAAGGCACCGAGCGCCGGAATGGCCGCAATACCGGTATAGCCCATGGTGACGCTGTCCCACTGCACCGCGATTTCCTGAACGATCATGCCGAGCGCGAGCGTGGCCATGGCAAGGTAGTGACCGCGCAGCCTCAACGTGGGAAAGCCCACCAGCAGCGCAAGCAGCGCGGCTGCGGCAACCCCCAGCGCCATCGCAGGAAATACACCCCATCCGAAGGCGGTGGTAAGCACGGCCGAGGTGTAGCCCCCGATTGCCGCAAAGGCGTTCTGCCCGAACGACACCTGGCCGGTGTAGCCCATGAAGAAATTGAGCCCGGAGACGAAAATGGCATAGATGGCAGCAAAGCCGAGGACCGTGACCAGATAGCCGCCATCGATGAACGCATAGATCACCAGCGCTGCGCCGGCCAGCCAGCCCGACAGCTTGAGAGCGGTGCCGATGCGATCAGACGGATTCATGTGAGAAGTAGTAGCGGGCGAGGTCATGCGGCGAGGCGATCTCATCGGGGGTGACCTCGGCGACGATGCGGCCAACGGCCATCAGGTAGGCGCGGCGCGCGATCTTGAGCGCCATGGGCGCACGCTGCTCCACCAGCAGTACCGGCAGTCCCTGCTGATTGAGCGTGGCAAGCGTGCCGATGATTTCGGCGGCCAGCCGCGGTGCCAGCCCGAGTGAGGGTTCATCAAGCAGGAGCAGCCTGGGGCCCGCCATCAGCGCCCGTCCGATGGCAAGCATCTGCTGTTCGCCACCAGAGAGCGACCCGGCCAGTTGGGCCTGGCGATCGCGAAGGCGCGGCAGCAGCGCAAACACACGCTCCAACCGTGCAGAGAATTCGCCGCTGTGGCGCTTGAGAAGATAGGCGCCGAGTTCAAGATTCTCTCGTACCGTCATGGGGCCGAACACGCCGCGGCCCTCGGGTACCAGCACCACACCGCGCTGGGTGACCGTCCGAGGGTCGTTCCGTGGCAAGGGGTTTCCTTCAAAATCGACCTGGCCACTGCCTGGCGTGAGCCCCATCAGCGCGCGCAGAAGCGTTGACTTGCCCGCGCCGTTGGGGCCCAGCACCGCCACCAGTTCACCGCGCTCGAGGTGCAGATCCACCGGGCGGAGCGCAAGCACGTTGCCATAGCGCGCGGACAGGCCGCGCACCGTCAGCACCGGTGCGTTCGGTTGCGTGGAGGCGGGTGCCATGGGCTTGCGGGCCTTGCCTGCTTACTTGACGATCTCGACCTTGCCCGCCCGGATGGTTGCGACCTTGAAGGGGTTCTCGGTGATCCCCTGGTGCACGGTGGGTGAGAAGTTGTAGATGCCGGTGGTGCCTTGAAAACCAGCAATGGTTTCAATGGCATCGCGCACCTTGGGTCCTTCAAAGGAATTGGCCTTCCGGATGGCAGCCACCGTGATCATGACCGCGTCCCAGCCGCGGCCGGCCCAGTTCGGGTCGCGATCGCCGTGCTTGGCCTTCCAGGGCGTCATGAATGCGCCGATGGCATCCTTCAGGGGGCCGGCGGGCAGTGCGTCGGCAATTTGCGAGGGGGCCGCCACAAAGAAGAACTGCGGACCCAACACCTCGGCCACTGGCCGGAACACCGCCAGGTCTTCGATCGAGGTGAGCATCAGCATGGGCAGACCCAACTGCTTGATGTTCTTCGCGGCGGTGAGCGTGGTGCCGCCCAGGCCGATCTTGAGCACGGCGCCCGCGCCGTTGGCGTTCATCTTGCCAATCTGCACCGACAGGTCGGCGTCATCCTGCTTGTACTGATCGACCCCGGCTAGCGTGAGACCGTAATTCGCAGCATTTTTTTCTGCGAATCCCTTCTGCAGGTTTGCGTAGGGAGTGGGGTCGTGCAGTACACCCACTTTGCGGATCTGGGTGTTTTCCTGGAGGAACTCCATCCGCTTGGCCACCTCGAATCCGGCTGGCGGGAGCGTGGAGAAGGCCCATTTCACATGGTCAGCGTTTTGAGGCAGGATCGAGCAGAGCACCATGGGAATCTGCGCCTTTGCCACCATGCCGGCGGCGGCCAGATTGCCGGCCGACACGCAGCCCGACAGGAATGCGTCCACCTTGTCCGAGGACATCATTTTCTTGTAGACGGTCACGGCTTCCTGGGGTTCGCTGCGGTTGTCTTCAACGATCACCTCCAGCCGCCGGCCATTGACGCCGCCCGCGGCGTTCACGACGTCGACCGCCACGCGCACGCCATCGGTCCAGGCACGATCAACCGTGGCGGCATAACCGGTGAGCCCGGCCGCGATCCCGATCTTGTAGACGCCCTGCGCCTGCGCGCTGGCTGTGAGCGCGGCGGCTGCCGCGATGAGGCTCAGTTTCACGAATCTCTTCATTGCGAGTCTCCTCCTGCTGGCCGGGTTGAGCCGGTCCGGTTGATTAAACAGATTGAGCCGATGGCGCGCCGTAGCCCGCGCCACCTGGTGTTTCGAGCAGCACCACATCATCTGGCGCCAGGGTGATCTTGCCTGCGGTGCTGATCGGTTGGCCGTTCACCGTGAAGTGCCCGCCGGCGCCCGCGCCGCCACCGCCCAGACCCTCGGGGCCATCGCCCAGACGGCTGGGCACAGCGTTGAGAACCCAGGGCGCATCGGTGCGCATTCGAAACTGGATCGACTGCCCGTCACCGCCCGGGCTGCGGCCTGTACCACCGCTGCCCGGTCGCAGTTCCTTGCGCTCGAACACGATGGGCATGGCAGCTTCCAGAATTTCAACGGGCACCGCTGCAACGCCGGTGGGATAACAGGTGGCCGCCGGACCCGGCTTGGTGAGCCGCGCGCCCATTCCGCCCGAGTAGTTGAACATTGACGAGGTGAAGGGCGTGCCGTCGGCGCGCTTGCCGTGGATCTGGATGGTCCAGACCGCGCCCGAGCCTTCGGCCACCACCCGCTCGGGCATCACGTGATAGAGCGCCTTCAGAATGGGCATTGGCGTGTACATGCCGACCACATGTCGCGCGTTCACGGGTGAGGGGTATTCGCAATTCACGATCGATCCGAGCGGAGCCTTCACGATGATCGGTGCGAGCGAGCCGTGATTGTTGGGAAGATCAGGGTTCAGGCAGCTGCGGATCGCAAAGGTGGAATAGGCATGCGTGTAGTTCATCACCACGTTGATGCCAGTGCGGCTGGCTGGCGAACTGCCGGCAAAATCAATCACGATCTCGCCGCGGTCGGTATCAATGGTGACGGCGGTCTTGAGCGTGACGATTTCCCCGCCAGGCACGTCGAAGGAACTCTCGCCGTGAAAGGTTCCTGCGCGCAGCTTCCGGATGGCCTCTCGGGTTGCTTCGTCGGAGCGGCGGATGATTTCTTCTGAAAGCTGCTCGATATCGTCAAGGCCGTAGCGCTCGCACATGGCAATCAGGCGGTCGCCGCCTGCCTTGCCTGATGAGACCTGCGCAGCGAGATCGCCGAACACATGGTCGGGTGTGCGCACATTGCGGCGGATCATGGCGTGCAGGGTTTCATTGGGCTTGCCGGCGTCGAAGAACTTGAGCGGCGGAATCCAGAGGCCTTCCTCGTGCACGTCGCGGGCGCCGGCGCCGATGCCGTAGCCGCTGATGTCGGTGTGGTGAATGGTGGAGCCGAGATAGCCAATGAGCCGCGCATCGCGGAAGACCGGCGTGAACAGGGTGATATCGAAAAAATGACCGGCCGAGAGCCACGGATCGTTGGTGATCAGCACATCGCCCGGCGCGAGTGTGCCGTTGAACATGCGGTGCAGATGGCCGCCCGCCGCTGCCAGCGAATTGATGTGGCCTGGCGTTCCGGTGTTGGCCTGCGCCACCATCCGGCCACGCGCGTCAAAGAGTGCGCTCGCAAGATCACCCGCCTCGCGAACAATGGGCGAGAACGCGATGCGCTGCAGCGCCTTGGCCTGCTCGCTCACGATGCCGATCAGGTTCGACCACAGAATCTCGAGTTCGATGCCGTCGAGTTTTCGTGTCATGTCAGGCCTCCAGGGGCGTAGCGATGATAGAGGCCGTGCGGTCGATCAATGCGCGCCAGCCAGGCGGAATGACGATGGTGGTCTCACGCTCTTCGATGAGCACGGGTCCATTGACCGACTGACCGGTGGCGAGCGCATTGCGCTCATACACGGGTACCTCGCGAGCCGAGTCCCACAGCGTGACGGTGCGCGTGCTGCGTGGCGCGCCGGGGCGGGTGGCCGGACTGCCTGATGTGCGGCGTTCCACATCGGGGCCGTGTGCGGTGAGTCGCCAGTTCACGATCTCCACCGCCACATGGTTGGGATTGAAGCCGTACTGCGCGAAATAGGCTCGCTCGAACTCGGTCTGGATGGGTACCGGATCGCGATCCGCCCGGGGGTCGGCGGCGATCGTGATGCTCACTTCGTTCTGCTGCCCGAAGTAGCGCAGGTCGGCGCCGAAACTGATCCGGATGTCGGGCGCAGCCACGCCTGCAGCCTTGAGCGCGGCGCGCCCTTCTGCTTCCATGTGGTCGATCAGCCGGGCGGCGCGCTGCCAGTCGACTGACTCGAGGAGGCCGAGCGCGCTTCGAACCAGGTCGAGTCGAACCGGCGTGACCAAGGTGCCAAACGCGGACAGTACGCTTGCCTGCGGCGGGAAGATCACGGCGCGACTTTGCAGCAGCGAACCCACCTCGCACGCATGAACCGGCCCGGCCCCGCCAAAGGCGAGGAGCGGAAGCCCGCGGTAATCGACGCCCCGGTCGGTGGCATGTGCGCGCGTGGCCGACGCCATGGCTTCGGCAACGATTCGGTATATGCCGCGAGCGGTATCGTCGACGCTGGTGCCCAGTCGGGCCCCCAGGCGCTCCATGGCCATGATCGCCGCGCGACGATCAAGCTTCATGTCGCCACCCAAAAAGTTGTCGGCGTCCAGAAGACCCAGCACCAGATCGGCATCGGTCACGCAGGGCTCGGTACCCCCGCGACCGTAGCACGCGGGCCCAGGGTCGGCACCCGCGCTTTCCGGTCCCACCTTGAGGAGTCCCAGCGCATCGACATGCGCGATGCTGCCGCCACCTGCGCCGATCTCGATCATGTCGATCGACGGGATGGTGACCGGCATGCCGCTTCCTTCCTTGAAGCGGTACTTGCGGTCGGCTTCAAACAATCCGGTGACCAGCGGCCTGCCGTCTTCGATGAGGCAGGCCTTGGCGGTTGTGCCGCCCATGTCGAACGACATCAGCCGATCAAGCGACAACTGCTCGGCAAAGAAACTGGCCGCGAGTGCGCCGGCAGCAGGTCCGCTCTCGATCATGCGCACCGGATGCCGCCCGGCGATCTCCGCCCCGATGATCCCGCCCGAGGAGAGCATGATCAGCGGCTCATTGGCGTAGTTCTCGTCAGCCAACCGGCGACGAAGCGCCTGCAGATAAGGCTGGGACACCGGCATGGTGTAGGCATTGATTGCGGTGGTGGAGGCGCGCGGATACTCCCGCACCTGTGGCGCAATGTCGCTCGAGAGCGAGATGAAGATGTCGGGCAGCTCGTGCCGCAGATGCGCCGCGACCGCCTGCTCGTTGGCGGGGTTGGCGTAGCTGTTCAGCAGGCACACCGCCACCGACCGAACGCCCTGCGCGCGGAGTGCCTCGATCGCGAGGTTGATGGACGAGAGGTCGGGCGGGTCGGTGACCGTGCCATCGGCGAGCGTACGTTCCTTCACGCCGAAGGTGAGTTCGCGAGCCACCAGCGGCGGGGCGAATTCGATCTGCGGGTCATACATGTCGTAGCGGTGTTCGTTACGGATGGTGAGCAGGTCGCGAAACCCTTCGGTGACCAGCATGGCGGTAGGCGCGCCTTTGCGTTCGATCAGCGAATTGGTCACCACGGTGGTCGCATGAACGATCACGCCATTGACCTGGGCAGGGCTGATCCCGCGGCGGCGGAGCACCGCATTGACCCCGGTGAAAAACCCTTCCAGCAGATTGCGCGGGGTGGTGAGGGTTTTGTCGACCGTGAGGCTGCCGTCTCCCGCCCGCAGCACGATGTCGGTGAACGTGCCGCCGATGTCGACGGCCAGTGAATAAACCTCTTTCAAGTCGGTCTCCAGCCCATATGAGAGGAAATGGTCGCTGCAGCCCGCGTGACCTGCTCGATCTGAGCGGCTGCAGGCTTGGCGGGGATGTACTGCACGGAGCCCACAATTGCGACGGCGCCCAGGTAGTGGCCATCTGCGCCATGGATCGGCGCGGCGAGCGCGTTCATGCCGAACATGACTTCGTTGGCGGCAGTGGCCCAACCCTGTTTCTGGATCGCTGCAAGTTGGCGCCCCAATGCGGCAGCGTCGCGCCGGTTGGTGGCGCTGTGACCTTGGGCAGGACGCAATGATGCTGGCCCGAACGCCAGAGCGACGCGTCCGTGCGCAGTGCCGGTGAGACGCATTTCAGTGCCAGGACGAACCCCGAACTCGATCAGGCTGTGGCCCTGCAGGAGGTCGACCACGATCACCCGATCCTCGATCAGTGCCGAGAGCGTGACGGCCTGGCCGCTTGTGTCTCGCAGTCGCTGCATCACCTCGCGCGCCGCGCGGCCCAGGGTGAAGCGCTCGCGCAGCCGTTCGCCCAGCTGAAACAGTTTGATGCCGGGCTCATAGCGCTGGGTGGCGGCGTGCTGCCTCGCAAAGCCGCGCTCAACCAGGGTGCGCAGATGCCGATGGGCGGTGGTCTTGGCAAGGCCAAGTGCCTGGGCCAGTTCGGTGACGCCCCTGGGCTCGGACTCGAGCGCGAGATGCTCCAGCAAGCGCAGGGTGATGTCCG
>RFXC01000581.1 GCA_009921765.1 Betaproteobacteria bacterium
CGGCGCCAGTGCGATGCCCTGCACTGCCAGCGCATTGATCACGGCATCGGTCGAAAGCGTGACCGACGTTGCAGCAGGAAGCGGCTCCGAGCCAGCAGAGCCCGAGGATTCAAGAACAGACATGGTGGGTACACCGGGTGGACAGCAACTGCAGTGAATGAACGGGATCCATCAAACTTTTCAAATCAACGCGACGCACAACAACGCGACAAAAGCGCGCGCAAGCCGCATGCCCGCCTGGAAAAACACGCTTGCGCGCCCGGGCTGAGCGGACGGGAGTATCGCAGAGCACTGGCATAATCGTTCGGTTCGACATTTTCACTCTGCGAGTATCCGCCTCATGTCTCCCGAAGAACTGCAGGAAATCCGTGATGGCGTCAGCCGTCTGTGTGCCACCTTCCCGATGGAATACTGGCGCGAACTGGATCGCGAACGACGCTATCCGACCGACTTCGTGCGGGCACTGACCGAAGCCGGCTACCTGTCAGCACTGATTCCGGAAGAATACGGTGGCTCGGGGTTGAGCCTTTCGGCAGCCGCAGCCATCCTGGAGGAAATCCAGCGCTCGGGCGCCAATGGCGCTGCCTGCCATGCCCAGATGTACATCATGGGCACGCTGCTGCGACACGGCTCGACGGCCCAGAAGCAAAAGTACCTGCCGGCGATTGCCGATGGCAGTCTGCGGCTGCAGGCCTTCGGCGTGACCGAACCGACTGCCGGCACCGACACCACCTCCATTCGCACCACCGCCGTCAGGCAGGGCGATCGTTATGTCATCAACGGTCAGAAGGTGTGGACCTCGCGCGCCGAACATTCCGATGTGATGCTGCTGCTGGCGCGCACCACGCCGCGCGAGCAAGTGACGAAAAAAAGCGAAGGCATGTCGGTGTTCATCGTCGACATGAAAGAAGCCCTGGGCAAGGGGCTGACCATCCGCCCCATCCGCACCATGATCAATCACGGCACCACCGAAGTGTTCTTCGACAACATGGAAGTGCCGGCCGAGAACCTGGTGGGCGAAGAGGGCAAGGGCTTTCGCTACATCCTCGATGGCATGAACGCCGAACGCATCCTGATCGCCGCCGAGTGCATCGGCGATGCGCGCTGGTTCACCAGCAAGTCGGTGGCTTATGCCAGCGAGCGCAAAGTTTTTGGCCGGCCGATCGGCCAGAACCAGGGCGTGCAGTTCCCGAT
>RFXC01000582.1 GCA_009921765.1 Betaproteobacteria bacterium
GGATCGCCGCGCCACGCATTGGTGATCACGTTGTGCATGAGGCCATGCGCCGACAGAGGATGCTCCCAGCTGAAGCCCTTGTCGATCCGGACCGGTTCGCCCTGCGCATCCACGAACAGATCATCCGGGCTCTCTGGCCACCCCAAGGGCGCCCCGTTCAGCGGCGTATTGGGCTTGACCGCATCGGGCCCCTTGGGTGGACGGATATTGGGCGGGACAGCCTTCGGGTACGGGGATTTGTGCCGGAAACCGCCAGGCCGGTCGATGGTGCCCAGCAAGCTCATCAGGATGGCGAGCGCGCGAATGGTTTGGAAGCCGTTGCTGTGTGCGGCCAGGCCCCGCATGGCATGAAACGCCACAGGATTGCCCTTGACCGACTCATGACGCTTGCCCCAGCTGTCGGTCCAGGCGATGGGCAACGAAAAGGCCTGATCGCGCGCGGCCAGACCCAGCTCGCGCGCCAGCCGGCTGATGGTATCGGCAGACACCCCCGTGATGGCCGAGGCCCACTGTGGCGTGAACTCGCGCACCCGCTCTTTGAGCAGCTCGAACGCAGGCGCAACCGGCGTGCCGTCTGGCAGGGTGAAGCGCCCCGTGAGCGCAGGCTGCACGCCTTCCGCGTGATCACTGATCGGCGCATGCGTCGCTTCGTCCCACCACAGGAAATTGTGCGGCCGGAGCGGGTTGATGACATCGCCCTCGGGGTTACGCACCATCAACCCAAATTCATCACTCTGCTCATTCAGGTTGACGAGTTGCCCTGCATTGGTAAATCGCGCCACAAACTCGTGATCGATCAGATCATGCTTGATCAGTTCGTGAATCAACGCGAGCAGCAGCGCCCCATCAGTGCCAGGTCGAATCGGAATCCACTCATCGGCAATGGCCGCATAGCCCGTGCGAATCGGGTTGATGGCAATGAACTTGCCGCCCGCGCGCTTGAACTTGGAAATGGCCACCTTCATCGGATTGCTGTGGTGGTCTTCCGCAGTGCCAATCATCACAAACACGCTCGCACGCGCAAGATCTGGCCCGCCGAATTCCCAGAATGATCCGCCAATGGTGTAGATCATGCCTGCGGCCATGTTCACCGAACAGAAGCCGCCGTGGGCGGCGTAGTTGGGCGTGCCGAACTGACGCGCGAACAACCCGGTGAGCGCCTGCATCTGGTCGCGCCCGGTGAA
>RFXC01000583.1 GCA_009921765.1 Betaproteobacteria bacterium
ACCGCAACTTTCCGCATCCTTCCGAACCTGTCTTTCGGATCGATTCAATGTCGGCTATCGACCCTCTGCCGACACTCGCCGCGTCGAATTGGCCATCCCGAAGCAGCCGGTCGACTCAGCTCAGATCAGGTCGGTTCCGTCTGATGCGCAGGGACTGTGAAGCGAGTCAACGCTTGGCAAAGATCGCTACGGTCTGCCGTGCGGAAGCGACGGGTCTGCCGTCTGGGCCCCAGATGACCGTAGTCTGCGCCGAGTAGCCTTCCCGAATGGTTTCGGCTTCGCCACGAACCAGCCACCAACCGCTGGGGTTGATGATCTCTGGCACCAGCAAGTCGATGGACCATGTCATCGTGCTGATCGGCACGACATCAGTGAAGGTCGCGAACGAGATCGGTGGCAAGGCATCCGCCAGCGCGATCAGGCTGACAAGATCGTCAGGCGCAGTCGTGTCCCGATGGCGAAGCCAAACCAGCATCTGGGCTTCTGCGCTGCCGCTGCCGGGCATGCCACCTCCGGCATGCTTGCCCTCAAAGTGCGACATGAAGGTCGGGCGAGGCTCCCACACGAAGTACTCTGGGCATGCATCGGAAGCCGGCGCTTTTGGCATCGCGTACTGGCTGTAGTCGTGCGCCAGCTCGCGCCCGGCACCAAAGCAAAGCGTGGCGCGCACCGCCAGGCCGCTCTCGCCTTCCAGGTCAACGCTCGTGAAAGCGGCGGACTTGCCCTGTCGCAGCAGACGGGGCGTGATGCGCAGCTCTCCAGTCGCCGGGCCGATGAAGGCGAACTGAGCCGAGCGCAGCGGTGGCAAGTCAGGATGGGCCCTCAACGCCGCCCTTACGCACAACGCGGCGGAGAGCCCGCCGTAGGCCGTGCGCCCCTGCAGCCAATCCGGGGGCAGCGTGATGGCGAAGTCATCCTCGGACCGCGACATCGTGCCGAGCATGCTGGAAAAAGGGGTCATGGTGTCGGGGCGGTCGTGGAACATAGGGTGCTCTGAATCAGACCAGCAAGGCACGAAAGGTCACCGTCTGGAATCGCTCCAGCGGCTCCGTACTTCGTTCGACCCGCATCCGCAAGAGTGCGCCTTCCCAGCCATCCAGCAGGTGGTTGGCCAGCAGCGCGGCGGGCAATTGATTGACGACAGCGCCTGTCGCTTGTGCCTCGGCGATG
>RFXC01000584.1 GCA_009921765.1 Betaproteobacteria bacterium
CACCTTCGTGCTCAAGCCCTCGGAGAAAGACCCGTCCTGTCCGCTGCTGCTGGGCGAGTTGATGCTCGAAGCCGGCGCGCCGCCCGGGGTGCTGAACGTGCTCAACGGCGACAAGGAGTCGGTCGACACGCTGCTGCACGATCCGCGTGTGGCGGCGATTTCCTTTGTCGGCTCGACGCCGATCGCGCGCTATGTGTTCTCGACCGCCTCGGTCAATGGCAAGCGGGTGCAGGCCATGGGCGGGGCCAAGAACCATATGGTGATCATGCCCGACGCGGATATGGACAGCGCCGCCGAAGCGCTGATGGGCGCGGCCTATGGCTCGGCCGGCGAGCGTTGCATGGCGATCTCGGTGGCGGTGCCCGTGACCGATAAAACTGCCAATGAACTGATCGAGGCCATGGTGCCGCGCATTCGCAAGCTGAAGGTCGGTTCGTCGACCGATCACGCCTCCGAGATGGGGCCGCTGGTGACGCGCGAGCATCGCGACAAGGTCAAGGGCTATGTCGATCTCGGCGTGCAGGAGGGTGCCAAGCTGGTGGTGGATGGTCGTGGCTTCGCGCCGGCGGATGCACCGAACGGATTTTTCATCGGCGGTTGCCTGTTCGATCAGGTCAAGCCGTCGATGCGCATCTACAAGGAAGAAATCTTCGGCCCGGTGCTGTCAGTGGTGCGGGCCGAGAACTTCGATCAGGCGCTGGCGCTGCCCAGCGAGCATGAATACGGCAACGGCGTGGCCATCTTCACCCGCGACGGCGATGTGGCGCGCAACTTTGCCAGCAAGGTCAACACCGGCATGGTCGGCATCAACGTGCCGATCCCGGTGCCGCTGTCCTTCCATACCTTCGGTGGCTGGAAGAACTCGATGTTCGGCGACATGAACCAGCACGGACCGGAAGGGGTGCGCTTCTACACCCGGGTGAAAACGGTGACGGCGCGCTGGCGCGAGGGCGTCAAGCCGGGCCCGAACTTCGGCATGCCGCTGATGAAGTAAGCGCACGGGCATCTGCATCAAGCCGGAGCCGAGATGATCGATCTGCACGACATTCGCTATCTGCGCATCGCCACGCCCAATCTTGAGCAGGCGGTCGAGTTCGCCACCCGCATCGTCGGGCTGGAGCTGGTGGCGCGCGAGGGCAAGGCGGCGTACTTTCGCTCCGACCGGGTGG
>RFXC01000585.1 GCA_009921765.1 Betaproteobacteria bacterium
GCGGTGGCTTTCGTGTGCCAACTTGGGTTGGCAACGGTGGCACTCGTTGCGCCTGAGGACTGGCGCGCTACCCGGCGAGGGTAAAGAGCACGACCCGCACGTCACCGCCGCGGTCGCGCACCTCATCGACGACTCGGGCGCGTGGCGGTATCGTTCGGCCGGGCATCATCACGAAGGCGTAAAGGGTTGTAGGGTCGACCGGTTCTGCAGGCCAATCGACACCGCGCATTTCAAGACTAAACGACACATTCTCCCAAACGGGCATCAAGGGAAACAACGCAAGATTTTGAAAAATGAGAACGGTGGGTCGCTTGTTGGGGCGTATGCCGTCCATATCAGCGCCACCGATTTTGATCGTACCTTCGGTTGGCGCAATAAAGCCGGAAATCATGCGCAGGATGGTTGTCTTGCCGCATCCCGAGGGGCCGAGAAATGAGAAGAATTCACCCGCATTGATCGTGACCGAGACTTTATCAACGGCCCTGAATGTTCCGAAATCAGCAGAAACCTGATCAAGTTCAACCGCGGCGCTCATGCGACTCTGTCCTTAATTTTATGAATGTCCGGATCCGGCGTTTTTTGACGCAAGGGTCGGACGGGCGTTGCAAAACAACCTGAAAAACGAACAAATTGCGGCGCCCGAAAGCGCCGCCTGAACCGATTCGAAGGATGCGCCCTTGCGTGTCAGTCTTCGACGAAGGCTTCCTCGCGTTGCTTCTTGACCGCAGGCAGCAGCACCACGATCAGCAGGATCAGCGCCATCGCCAGCAGCGTCGCCGACAGCGGACGCGTGACCAGCACGCTCCAGTCGCCGCGCGACAGCAGCAGCGCGCGACGCAGGTTTTCTTCCATCATCGGGCCCAGGATGAAGCCCAGCAGCAGCGGCGCCGGCTCGCAACCGAGCTTGATGAACAGGTACCCGATCACGCCGAACGCCGCGACCATCCAGATGTCCCAGGTGTTGTTGTTGGTCGAATACACACCGATCGCGCAGAACAGCACGATGGCCGGGAACAGCCAGCGGTAGGGCACCGTCAGCAGCTTGATCCACATGCCGATCAGCGGCAGGTTCAGGATCACCAGCATCAGGTTGCCGAGCCACATCGAGGCGATCAGGCCCCAGAACAGCTGCGGGTTGCTGGTCATCACCTGCGG
>RFXC01000586.1 GCA_009921765.1 Betaproteobacteria bacterium
CGCCACCAGCGTCAACCACTGGACGATGGGGCCCTGCTTGGCAAGCAGATAAAAGCCAGCCAACGCCGCGACCAGCAAGGCGACGGCCAGACCGATCTTGGCCTTGTCGGCCGGAGTGCTAACGGTTTGGACTTCAGTAGAGGCCATGATCTGCGGCAATATCCTGTGTTTTTTCGCTGGCTGCTTCAGACACCGAAGCCCGCCGCAGCCTTAAGGACTTTCGGCGGGCTTGTTGCCACGCTAGTGGCGACCCGTTACCGGGTGGCAGGGGCAGTAGGAATCGAACCTACAACCTTCGGTTTTGGAGACCGACGCTCTGCCAATTGAGCTATACCCCTACTGACTCTGCCCCGAAGGGCCTTGATCAGGCGTGGATCTTGGCCACGACGCCGGCGCCGACGGTACGGCCGCCTTCGCGGATGGCAAAACGCAGACCTTCTTCCATGGCGATCGGGGCGATCAGCTTGACGGTGATCGACACGTTGTCGCCAGGCATCACCATCTCTTTGCCCTCGGGCAACTCAATGGCGCCGGTCACGTCCGTCGTGCGGAAGTAGAACTGCGGACGGTAGTTGTTGAAGAACGGCGTGTGACGGCCGCCCTCTTCCTTCGAGAGCACATAGATCTCGCCAGTGAAGTGGGTGTGCGGCTTGATCGAGCCGGGCTTGCACAGCACCTGGCCGCGCTGCACGTCTTCGCGCTTGGTGCCGCGCAGCAAGATACCGACGTTGTCGCCTGCTTGGCCCTGGTCCAGCAGCTTGCGGAACATCTCCACGCCGGTGCAGGTGGTCTTTTGGGTGTCGGAGATACCGACGATCTCGATCTCTTCGCCAACCTTGACCACGCCGCGCTCGATACGGCCGGTCACCACGGTGCCGCGGCCGGAGATGGAGAACACGTCTTCCACGGGCATCAGGAAGGTGCCGTCAATCGCACGCTCGGGCGTGGGGATGTAGCTGTCCAGCGCATCGGCCAGCTTGAGGATGGCCTGCTCGCCCAGGGGACCCTTGTCGCCTTCCATGGCCAGCTTGGCCGAGCCATGGACGATGGGGGTGTCGTCGCCGGGGAAGTCGTACTTAGACAGCAGCTCGCGCACTTCCATCTCGACCAGCTCGAGCAACTCAGCGTCGTCGACCATGTCGCACTTGTT
>RFXC01000587.1 GCA_009921765.1 Betaproteobacteria bacterium
CTGAATGTTCGAGCCCGCGCCAAGCGCCTGAACCAGCACGTTGCCACTGCCGTGCGCGCTGATCGCAGCCCCTGCGGTACCGCCCGCGGATCCGTCCTTCAGCGTGAGGTGTCCAGCGGTCGAGCGGAGCACGATCGGGCCATTGCCGCCTGTGGTCCTCAGATCCGACTGGATGGCATCGGTCACGGTGGAGCTCGTGACCGCCCCGTCGGTCAGCACGCGGTTGACGGTGACTGTCACGTTGTCGATCGAGAGCGCATCGGCCTCGAGCACCCAGATCCCACCGTTGGCTGCGCGCGCGGTGAGTGTTCCTGCCGTGGTCTCCAGGTGATTGACGGATCCGCCCACTGCAGTGCCGGCATCGAGACGTACGCCAACCGCCGTGATGTCCTGGTCGTTATCGTTCACGCTGGCTGAGCCGCTCGCGACGAGTGCATCGGCATCGAGCACCGAGCCCGACACTGCCGTGATGCTGACCTTGCCGCCCGCGAGCACGATGTCGCCTACCGTCACGTTCTGTGCGGCATGCAAGCGCGCCTGGGCATCGGCGCCCGTGCTCAGCAGCACACTGCTGGCACTTTGGGTGATCGACCCGGTCGCAGACGCGATATCGATGCTGCCCGAGCCCGCCCCCGTACTGCCGGTCCGGATATCGGCCGTCCCGTTGAACCGCACATCCCTCACGGCGATCACGCTCACATTGCCGCTGGTGGTGCTGATGTCGGCGTTCGCGATGAGGTCGTCTCCCACCGCAAGAAGCGTGGCCTGCGCGGTGGTGGCCAGCCGCACAACATTACCGGTGCTCCGCTGGACCGTGGCCGACAAGGTGTAAGCCGACGTGTTCGACGCTGTGCCGTTGAAGCGGACTGCATCGGCCGAAGCCAGGAAGGCACGGAGATCGTTCGCCGTGCCGGTGAGGCTGAGGATGGCAGAGCCTGAACCGCTGATGGTGACGCCTGCCGTCGTGCCATTGCCGGCGGTCGCCGACAGCGCCGAAGCGGCGGCCGTTGGCCCCCCCTGGACTGCCAGGACAAAGGTGTGGATGTCGGTGCCGGCACTCAGCGCATTGGCAAACCGGATCTCGCCGTTGTTTGCGCTCACCACGAAATCGGCCGGCAGTGACATCGACAGCGCAGACTGC
>RFXC01000588.1 GCA_009921765.1 Betaproteobacteria bacterium
CACCATGGCCAAGATCATCGGCATCGACCTCGGCACCACCAACTCCTGCGTTGCCATCATGGAGGGCGGTCAGCCCAAGGTGATTGAAAACTCCGAGGGCGCGCGCACAACGCCGTCCATCATCGCCTACATGGAAGACGGCGAAATTCTGGTTGGGGCACCGGCCAAGCGTCAGGCGGTCACCAATCCGCGCAACACGCTTTACGCGGTCAAGCGCCTGATCGGCCGCAAGTTCCAGGAAAAGGAAGTTCAAAAGGACATCGGTCTGATGCCCTACACCATCGCCAAGGCCGACAACGGCGATGCCTGGGTGGAAGTGCGCGACATGAAGCTCGCCCCGCCGCAGGTGTCGGCCGAGGTGCTGCGCAAAATGAAGAAGACCGCCGAGGACTATCTCGGCGAAGAAGTCACCGAGGCCGTGATCACGGTGCCCGCCTACTTCAACGACAGCCAGCGCCAGGCGACCAAAGATGCGGGTCGGATCGCGGGTCTTGAAGTCAAGCGCATCATCAACGAGCCCACCGCGGCGGCGCTTGCGTTCGGTCTGGACAAGGCTGCCGGCAAAGACCGCAAGATTGCGGTGTATGACCTGGGCGGCGGCACGTTCGACGTGTCCATCATCGAGATTGCCGATGTCGATGGCGAAAAACAGTTCGAAGTGCTCTCCACCAACGGTGACACTTTCCTGGGTGGCGAAGACTTCGACCAGCGTCTGATCGACTTCATCATTGGCGAATTCAAGAAGGACCAGGGCGTTGACCTGTCCAAGGATGTGCTTGCGCTGCAGCGTCTGAAGGAATCGGCGGAAAAAGCCAAGATCGAGTTGTCCTCCAGCCAACAGACCGAGATCAACCTTCCCTACATCACGGCCGACGCCTCGGGTCCCAAGCATCTGAACCTCAAGGTCACGCGCGCCAAGTTCGAGTCGCTGGTGGAGGAACTGATCGCCAACACCATCGAGCCCTGCCGCATTGCGCTCAAAGATGCTGGCGTCAGCGCGTCGCAGATCGATGACGTGATCCTGGTGGGTGGCATGACGCGCATGCCCAAGGTTCAGGAGAAGGTGAAGGAGTTCTTTGGTCGCGAGCCGCGCAAGGATGTGAACCCCGATGAGGCGGTGGCGGTGGGCGCCGCGGTGCA
>RFXC01000589.1 GCA_009921765.1 Betaproteobacteria bacterium
GACAACTCCGGCTGGCAGGCAGTGAAGGAAGCCACGCTGCGCATGTATCCGGAGGGGGATGCCAAGGGCCGCTCCAGCTTCCAGGCGCGACTGGCGCCGAAGATGCAATTCGCCAAGGTGTGCGAGGCCGCCGGTGGTCATGGCGAGACGGTGACCGATCCGGCCGAGGTGGCGGGTGCCATCGAGCGCTGCATCAAGGCGGTACGCGCCGGCCAGGCGGCCGTGATGCATGTGCGGATTCCGTCTATCTGAGCTCGAACGCAGCGCGCACTTCCGCCGGGATGGGATAGGCCTTCATGCGCTCCGGATCGTCCGGGTGCGGGCCTATCCAGACGCGCATTTCATAGCCCTCGACCGCAACCTTTCCGGCGTTGTGCACGGTGTGGCTGACCTTGAAGGTCTTGGCATGCCATTCGGTGATGCGCGATTCGATTTCCAGTTCGTCGCGAAAGCGGCTCGGCAGGATATAGCGCGCATGGGTTTCCACCAGCGGGCAGCCCGGCACGCCGTACTTCGCCTGCAGGTGATCCCAGTCCAGCCCGACGCTGTCGAATAGCAGGCGGGTGGACTGGTCGAACCAGATGTAATAGTTGGGATAGAACACGATGCGCGCCGGGTCGGTGTCGCCCCAGTGCACCGAGACTTTGTGGCGGTAGGTTTTCATCGTTGCGCGCGTGTGTTGTGCCGTGTTCGGTTTCAGATCTTGAAGCGCGGATAGACGTGCTTGATGTTGTCGCGGAAGATCTTCTGCTTGTCGGCGGCGCTGAGCGTGGTGTTGGCATCGATATAGCGCTTGGTGTCGTCGTAGTGATGGCCCGACTCCGGGTCAATGCCGCGCACCGCGCCGACCATCTCCGAGGCGAACAGGATGTTCTCCGGCGGAATCACCTTCAACAGCAGGTCGATGCCGGCCTGGTGATAGACGCAGGTATCGAAGTAGACGTTGTTCAGCACCAGTTCTTTCAGCGGCGGACGCTTCATGTCCTGCGCCAGACCGCGATAGCGACCCCAGTGATAGGGCACGGCGCCGCCACCATGCGGAATGATGAACTTCAGCGTCGGGAAGTCCTTGAAGATGTCGGAGGTGATGAACTGCATGAAGGCGGTGGTGTCGCCATTGATGTAGTGCGCGCCGGTGGC